>NZ_JBWFBN010000007.1:20395-181837 GCF_056326165.1 Saonia sp. | reverse complement strand
CAAGTTCAGTGTTTATTAGGGTTTTCATAAGCAATCCAAATTCATAACCCGGAGGTCGTGGGTTCAAGTCCCACTCTCGCTACTGAATTAAATGATAACGGATTGTGTATCTACACAATCCGTTATTTGTTTTATCAGATAGAGAGGTGTTTATTTTTACCCTTCTATTTTTCTTCCATCCAATAAATTAATAATTCTAGAACCATAGGATGCATTTTTCTCGGAATGTGTTACTTGGATTACCGTTACACCTTCACTGTTTAACTGCTTAAATATTTCCATGATTTCTTCTCCTTGCTTAGAATTTAGGTTTCCTGTAGGTTCATCTGCCAGTATCAGTTTGGGCTTTCCAATTAAAGCTCTAGCAACACCCACCAGTTGCTGTTGTCCACCACTCAACTGTGTTGGGAATAAATCTTTTTTGCCTACTATATTAAAACGATCTAACATATCTGCGACTACGGCCTTACGTTCAGAAGATTTCATATTTTTATATAACAAAGGCATTTCCAGATTTTCATATACTGTAAGTTCATCGATGAGATGATAGGCCTGAAAAACAAAACCAATGTATTGTTTGTACAGATTTGCACGATGCTTTTCTTTTAAGGTGTGAACAGATTCATCCATGAAATTGTATTCGCCCTCATCAAAAGCATCGAGCATACCAATAACATTGAGCAAAGTAGATTTTCCAGAACCCGATGGCCCCATTATGGAAATAAACTCCCCCTCTTCGACTTCTAGATTAATGTCTTTTAACAAAAAGACCCTTTGCCCTCCAGAATTGACCCATTTAAAAATATTATTTAGTTGTAATAGCATAGTTTTTTAGTTTTTGATTATTTGTTGTTCGTTTATGGTTCAGAATTCTGGGATAGAAGTTTCATACTTCGTGTTTCTTACCTCTTATTTCTGAATTCTTACTGCTTCTCATATTAAAAATCTACTCATCCTTTAGTGCATCGACCGGATTCGCCACCGCTGCCCTAAAACTCTGCCAACTAACCGTTAATAATGCTATTGCTAAAGCTACAATACCAGCCAAGGCAAAAACCCACCAACTTAATGTTGTTTTATAGGCAAAACCATCTAACCACTTACTCATTGCATACCAGGAGATAGGAACAGCGACTAGGAATGCCAACCCAACCCATTTCACAAAATCGACATTTAGGAGCGAAAGAATTTGTGCAATTGTTGCTCCATTTACTTTCCGTATTCCAATTTCTTTTTTTCGTTGAATAATGGTGTAGGAAGTCAACCCGAACAGACCCATCGAAGCAATTAAGATAGCTAATAAGGTAAAGATCTGAAATGCTGTGCCGAAGGCTTTATCATCTTTGTATTGCGCTTCGAATTTTTGATCTAAAAAAGTGTAATTAAAAGTACTCTTTGGAAATACTTCTGTCCATTTCGTTTCTATCTGTCCGATTGAAGACGAAAAACCTGCTGTTGAAATGGCTGATTTATCCAGTTTTACCAAAATATTATTCACTTCCTTTTGATAACGGATTGCCATCGGTAATAATGGACTTTTTAATCCGAAGTGATAATAATCTTTAATAATTCCAGAAACTTGCCAATTATTCCCCCAGAAACTTACTGTTTTATTCAGTATTTCTTCGGGCGATGTAAAACCCATAGTTTTTAAGAAAGTTTCATTGACTACAACTTGATTGCCTTCCAAATCTGATGATGATAGAAAAGTGCTACCAGCCACAAATTCAATATCCATTAAATCAAAATAATCAGGTTGCACATGATACGTGTAATATAATTTTTCTTCTTCGTTTCTTCCATCAGGCAATTCAATACCTCGCGTAGATGACAGGTTATCAAAACTATCACCAGGGTAGGTTTCTGCAATAGCAACTTTTTCAACAGAAGTCAATTTTTTAAGTTCTTCCTCTAAAACTTTAAAGTCATTGATAACCAAAGAATCTGCCTTAGAAGTTACCACCTCACCTTTTAATGCAATAACTTGAGTTAAGTCAGTACCTATTGGCTGACTTTCCAAGAAATTGATTTGTTTGGTAACCACAATTGTACCAGTAAGAAGTATGATGGTAGCCAAAAATTGGGTAATAATTAATCCTTTTCTAACATTCAAACCTCCAGAAGAAGTACGAATCTTACCTTTTAATGCCTTAGCCGGCGAATAACTGCTCAACAACAAAGCAGGGTATAAGCCAGCTATGATTATACCTAATAATATGAAAGCAAAATAAGGAGTAAAGTCTGATAAATTAATAAGGCTTAAGCTGAGTTCTTTTCCCGTAATACTATTGTAAATGGGTATCAATACAATAACAAAAAGAAACGCAATACTGATGGCTATACCGTTAAGAAGTGTAGATTCAATCAACGATTGGAGTATCAATTGCGGTTTTTGTGCGCCTACCACCTTCCGAATTCCGGTTTCCTTGGCTCTTTCCATAGATTTTGTGGCGGCTAGGTTTATATAGTTCAACCAGGACAGAATCAAAATAATAAATCCTATTGCTGATAAGAATTTAATTCTGGTAACGCTTCCATTTACAGAAACTTCATAAGGCTTATTGGAATGTAAATGAATAGCTTCAATAGGCTCAATATTGTGCCTTTCTTCTGTATCTTCTTCGATATCACTATCAATTATTTTTTGCCGCAGTAAATCTGGATTGGCATTCGGGTCTAGTTTAAGGTACGTATAGTAATTATTCATATTCCAATTCAGCTCATGAGCTCTTGGACCCCAATCAGTCCAAGTTTTTTCAGTCTCATAAGAAATTAGGAATGAATTTCTGTAGTGGGCGGTTTCTGGGACATCTTCCATTATACCAGTTACTGTAAGAACAGCTTCTTGGCCGTCTCTAAAAGCCGAAATTGTCTTTTGTAAAGGGTTTTCTGAACCAAATAACTTTTCTGCAAATGATTTTGAAAGCACGATGGAATAAGGCTCTGAAAGAACGGTTTCCTTACTTCCTTCTAACAACGGATAACCAAAAATATTAAAGTAAGATGGGTCTGCCAGTGAGCCTAAAGGTTCTTCGAGGATGCGATCACCTAATTTAAAAGTCAATTTTTCAAAATAATAGAAACGAACATAGTCCAAAACTTCGGGAAACTCCTTTTTCAATGAAGGTCCTGATAAATTATAGGTTTGAGCATCACCAGCTACAAAATCATTGCCTTCTAAGTAATCCATATAGGTTCTGTAAACATTTTCCGAACCTTCAAACTTGTCATAGCTGCGCTCAAAATTCACATAGAGCATAATTAACACAAAAGAGGCGATGCCTATGGCGAGTCCAAAAATATTAATGAATGAGTACAGCTTGTTTTTAAGTAAATACCGCGTTGCTATTTTTAAGAATAATTTATACATAGTTCTTTCTTATGATGGATATCACTCCGTTCTCAAGCTTTTTACCGGGTTGGCGTTAGCAGCGGCAATGGTACGGATGCTTATAATAATTAATGCCACCAGCAGCATTGCGATTCCACTAACAATAAAAACCCACAAGCTTACATTCGTTTTATAGGCAAAGTCTTCCAACCAATTGTGTATGCCATACCAAGCAATTGGAGCCGCAATTACAAAGGCAATACCTACCAAAACCAAGAATTCTTTACAGAGCAATAGATTCAGTTGCGATAGTGAAGCGCCCAATACTTTTCGTATTCCAATTTCCTTTGTTCGTCTTTCAGTCGTATAAACAACTAACCCTAAAAGGCCCAAACAGCTTATCAGCATTGAAAGACCCGTAGCCCAATTTAAAAGCACCGAAGTTCTCCGTTCTTGCTCGTAGAAACGTCTAACCATATCATCCATAAAATTCACTTCAAAATCCGAGTCGGCATATATTCCTTTCCAAGCCTTTTCAATTTTACTAATCGTATTGGGCCAGTTTTGTGAATTATTGGAATCCAATGAAAAATGCACGGTATTGAACCTAGAGCGATTGTTTCTACCCCAATCACCTGCAAAAGCCATGGGTTCGATACCCGTTTTTAAAGAGCGTTGATTAAAATCTTCCATAACCCCTACGATTGTGTACGGTTCATTGCTCATTTTAAGAACCTCGCCTATGGCATCTTGTGGACTATCAAAGCCCAACAGGTTCAAATAAGTCTGGTTGATTACCATTTCTTTAATGGTATCGTTCAATTGCTTTCTTCCCGCCAATAATTCAATATCATAGAGGTCCAAATAGTTCTTATCACCATAAAGGAATTTCAATTCTGTGTGTACTTCCTTTTCTTCTTTAAAATATGTAACATGTGAGGAATTAGTACTAAAAGATGCTGGCGGATACCCGCTTAAGCTTACACCTTTTACTTCAGGCAGCATTTTTATATCTTCTAATAACCGAACTCTTTTATCCATTGATTCGTATTGCCATGGTGTTCGTATGTTGGCTATTGCTTCCGTCTTAATGCCCATGTCTTTAGACATTAAAAAATTCAGCTGTTTACCAACAAGTAAAGTTCCTATGATGAACACTTGTGCAATTACGAATTGAAATACGGTAAGATATTTTCGTAACGAAGATTTGTCTCCTTTGAATAATAGTTGATTCTTGAGTACAGATGCCGCCTTAAAATGAGACAGGACAAGGGCAGGGTAAAATCCTGATAAAAAAGTTACTACAAGCAGCAGTACAAGAAGCATTGAAATAACTACTGGCTCCGAAAATATTTCAAACTCCAGACCGGAAGGAATAAAATTTGAAAACAAGCGCAACAACCAAAATGAGAGCGCCAAAGAAAGTAGGCCAGCGGCAAAAGTCAGCATTCCCGTTTCTCCCAAAAATTGAAAAACTAATTGTTTCTTAGAACTACCCAGAGTTTTTCTAACCCCAATTTCTTTGGCACGCTGTGTAGCTTGTGCTGTATAAAGATTTATGAAATTAATACAGCCTAGTAGCAAAAGAAATAGAGCGACACATGACAAACTAATAAGAGTTGATTTACTGGCTCTACTTGAACTAAAATCGAACGTATAATAGTTTGTATCAAAATGCATATCACCTAAGGGTTGCATATAAAACCTTCTTTCTTGGCCAAATGCTACAGTTTGGGGGTCTTCGTGTTCTTTTACGATTTTATCCAATTCTGCTTGAACAGCTACCGCATGGGTATTATCATTCAACTTTAAGAACAACTGTGAAGCAGAGGTTGTGCTACCCCATTGTGGGTCTTGTAGCATGTCAGACGTTTCTAAGGAGTTAGCGGTTTCTACTGAAATAAACTCTTCAAAAAGAATGTCAGTTTTTTGTTCAAAATTTGCAACGATTCCCGTTACCTTAATCGGAACACTATCATTGTACATCAGGGTGCTTCCAATAATACCAGACATTGTCTTATCAGGAAAGTACTTCCTGGCCCTACTTTGGGTTAATATTACCTCATTTGGATTTTGAAGAATGTCCTCATTTGATCCCGCAAGCCATTCGTAGCTAAAAAGTTTAAAATACTCGCTATCTGCATAAGTGACGAACTCAGGGTTTTTGAACGATTGATCTGTCTTAACATTTTTAATATGGAGCGGATATGTTATGAATAATGGAGAAATTACCTCTAGTCCGGGTACTTTTTCCTTTAAGGCAGAAGCCAACGGAACCGCAACGCCTGGGTTATAAAATTTACCTTCAGGATTACTAAACTCTGTAGTAACTCTATAAATACGTTCTCCATCTGGGTGAAACTTATCAAAAGTTAAATCGTAATAAACCATGAGACCTATTACAAAAGAAGCGCTAAGTCCAATCGCAAGACTAGTAATCTTTATTAAAGAAAAAAACTTGTTCTTAGCTATATTTCGAAATGCTGTTTTTAAAAGATTTTTTAGCATGACATAGTTTTTATTCTGTTCTTAAACTTTTAATAGGGTTTACAATTGCGGCCTTTATACTTTGATAACTCACAGTTATAATTGAAACTGCAACTGCTAAAACTGTTGCTAAAACAAATACGCTCCAACCAATTTCAATACGGTACGAGAAATCTTCTAACCACTTATTCATAACATACCAAGCAAAAGGTAAAGCAATCAATATTGCAATACCTACTAATTTTAAAAAGTCAATTGTAAGTTTATACGTTATTTGACTAACACTTGCGCCTAAAACTTTACGAACACCAATTTCCTTAGAACGTTTTTGTGCGTTAAAGGCAGCCAATCCAAACAGTCCTAAACAAGCAATCAAAATAGAAAGCAATGTGAATATGATAAAAATGCGACCTAATCGTTGTTCTGCTTCATAAGTGTTGTTAAATGAATCTTCCAAAAAATAATAATTAAAAGGTTGCCCTGGAGCCATTTTGTCCCATGTTTTTTCAATACTTGCAATTGTACTTGAATAATCTCCTGCTTTAATTTTTATTGCCATTGAAGAAGTGTAACTACCCAAATACAGACTTAAACCACCAATGTTTTTTCTTAATGATTCAAAATGAAAGTTTTTAACAACTCCTACAATAGTGAAAAATCTAATGTTTTCTTCACCCATATCACTTGTTACTCGTTTCCCAATTGCTTCTTCTGGTTTTATTCCCATTATAGAAACGGCTGTCTCATTTATTATAATACTCAGAGAATCGACACTAAATTCTTTATCAAAATCCCTACCTGCAATAATTTCTAAATCAAATGTATTTACATAATTATGGTCTACCCTCCAACTCTGCATCTGCACGGCATAATCCTGACTCATTTTTTCTTCTTGAAAAAATGAACTATCACTTCTATTGGACGGTGTTGGAAAAAAACTACTTAAAGATGTGTTTGCTACTTGACTTATTTGCTGAACTTCATTTTTAAAAGATTGTATTTGTGTTCCTGCAGCATCAACATCTTCAATAACTAGGATTTTGTCTTTTGTATACCCTAAATCTTTACTTTGAATGTATTGTAATTGCTGAAAAACAACCAAAGTACTTACAATTAAAAACACAGAAATTGCAAATTGAAAAACAACTAAAGAACTTCTAATACCTCCACCACCTACACTATTTCCTCCACTACCTTTTAACACCTTAGCAGGTGCAAATTTTGACATAAAAAATGCAGGGTACAATCCTGAAAGAATGGCTAAAACAACAGTTGCAAAAACTAAAATCAACCAAAAAATAGGATTTTCAAAAGGAATAGATATCTCTTTTCCTGAGAGCTCATTAAAAAAGGGCATTGCTATAGCCCCAACAACAACTGCCAATACCAATGAAATAAAAGTAATTAAACCAGATTCTGACAAAAACTGACGTACTAATTCAAACTTACTAGAACCTAATGTTTTTCTAATACCGACTTCCTTCGCTCTTTTTAAAGAATGCGCTGTAGACAAATTCATAAAATTAACAGAGGCTAATAAAATTAAAAATAAACCTATAAAACCTAAAATATAAACGTTTTGAATATCGCTATTTGGGCTAAACTCACTATCTCTTTGAGAATGTAAATGAATATCTTTTAACGGAATTGTGCTTATGTTAAAGTAGTTACCCGCAGCCAAAAAAGCTTCTAATGTAATTCCTGGGAAAACAGTTTGCGCCCATGGCATTACATAAGTTTCAAACATAGATTGTAGTGGTTCTTGAAAATCTTCAATATTTGCAGAAGGAATTAGTTTAATAAATGTTGTAAAGTTATTACTCCCCCATTGGATATTTTTAGCTTCTTCTAAAGAACTCATAGAAATAAAAATATTCTCGTTTCTCAAAAAAGAATTCTTAGGCATATCTTCAATAATACCAGTTACAACAAAAGTTTCTTCGTTATTTAATATTACACTTTGCCCAACGGCTTCATCAATTTTAAAATGTTTTTCGGCTGCACTTTTAGTTAAAACCAAAGTATTAGGGTCTTTTAATGCTGTATTGGTATTTCCATATAATAATTCGAGTCCAAACATTTCAAAAAACGTGTCATCAGCAAAATTTCCTTGAAATTCCTTAGTATTTTCATCAGTACCACTTTTTCTAATAAGCATACTGTATTGGTTACGTAGCCGAGTTGTTAATTCTATTTGCGGAAAATCTTTTTTTAACGTTGCAGCCATTGGAGCAGAAGACTCAGCAACAAAGCTTTCTTCACCTCCAAATTTTACATCTGTATTTATCCTATGAATTCGGTCAGCATCAGCGAACATTTTATCATAACTAAACTCGTCATAAATAAATAGTGCAATTAATAATGCTCCTGCCATACCAATAGCAAGACCAAAAACGTTTAGAGATGTAAAAAAAGGCTGATTTTTAAGGCTTCTCCAAGCTATTTTAATATGATTTTTAAACATGATTCTCTTTTTTGATTTGATGTTTTTTGAAAATAAGCTCTTATTCTGTTCTCAAACTTTTTACCGGATTTACAATCGCAGCCTTTATACTTTGATAGCTCACTGTTACAACTGAAATTAGAATTGCCAAGAATGCAGCCAAAGCAAATACCCACCATGGAAAGTCTATTCGGAACGAGAAATCCTCAAGCCATTTGCTCATAGCGAACCAACCAATGGGGAGTGATATTAAAATGGCCACCCCAACAAGTTTTAAGAAATCCAAAGTAAGTTTCATTGATATTTGACCTACAGTAGCTCCCAATACTTTACGCACACCGATTTCCTTTATCCTTTTTTCAGCATTGAAAGCGGCAAGGCCAAAAAGGCCAAGACAGGCGATAATAAGTGAGAGCACTGTGAAAATGATAAATATATTACCCAATCTACGTTCACTCTCGTAGGTATTGTTAAAAGCATCATCCATAAAATAATAGTCAAAAGGTTGGCCAGGTACGACCTTTTCCCAAACAGCTTCAATTTGGGATATGGAATTTGTAAAATTCCCAGGCTGTATTTTTACGGCCAAGGCATAAGCGTTATCCTCCAAATGAAGGCTAAGTGCATCTATTTCCTCTTTTAAAGAGGAAAAATGAAAATCTTTCACCACACCAATAATATTGAAAAAATTAGGGTTTTCAACTGAAAAATCAGGGCTGTAACGTTTACCTATGGCTTCTTGTGGACTTAACTTCATTATTTTAACGGCCGTTTCGTTCACAATTATTGCTGTGGAATCATTACCAAAATTCTTGTCGAAATTACGTCCTGCGACAAATTCAAAATCCAATGTGGACACATAATCATAATCAACCCCCCACCGTTGCATACTAACGGCACTTTCTTGGTCTGTCAACCCTTCTTCAGGACTAAAAGTAGAGTCGCTTCTGCTAGACGGAGTCGGAAAGTAACTACTCAATGTGGCATTTTTAACAAAACCCAATTGTTTAACCTGCTCTTTAAACGATGCTACTTTAGAACCCGCGGTATATACATCGTTTACGATTATAACCTGATCTTTTGAGAAACCAAGATCCTTTCCCTGTATATATTTTAATTGTTGGTACACTACCAAGGTGCTTACTATTAGGAAAACAGAAATGGCAAATTGAAAAATGACAAGGGAGTTTCTTACTTTACCACCACCTACACTGCTTTGTCCTCCGCCCTTCAATACTTTTACAGGCATAAAGCGTGACATGAAAAAGGCAGGGTAGCTTCCTGAAAGCAGTCCCAATAAAATAACGGCGACCAATAAAATCAACCAGAAAAATGGATTTGCAAAAGGGATGGAGATATCCTTATTGGCCAGATCATTAAAGAACGGTAACGCAATCATAGCAAATAACAACGCCAAGACCAAAGACAAAAAGGAAATCAAGCCTGATTCTACCAAAAACTGTCTCACCAAATCAATTTTGTTGGATCCCAATGTTTTACGAACCCCAACTTCTTTTGCTCTTTTTAAAGAGTGGGCTGTGGATAGGTTCATAAAGTTGACACTAGCCAATACGATAAGAAAAATAGCGATAAACGAAAGAATATAAATACTTTGAATATCATTATTTGGGCTCATTTCTGCAACAAGATCAGAATGTAAATGAATATCCGTTAAAGGAATTGTACTGTATACTAGATGGTTGCCAGCGTCTATTAGTTGTTGTTCGGTAATACCGGGCATATACTGCTGAACACCAGGAATCACATACTTACCTAAAAACCCTTGTAAAGGTTCTTGAATGTCGGCTACATTGGCAGATGGTATCAATTTTATATAGGTATGGTAATTATTACTCCCCCAATTCACAATCTCGGAATCCGGATACCCTTCCATTGCTTCAAAAATGGAATAGTCCCTTAAAACTGAATTTCTTGGGAAATCTCCAACTACACCTACTACTGTGTAGGTTTCAGAATTGTTCAACAATAGATTTTGGCCAATGGCATCAGCAACGCCAAAATGTTTTTCCGCAGCCGTTTTGGTCATAACCAATGTATTTGGGTCTTTTAAAGCGGTCTTTACATCACCGGCCAGTAATTCTATCCCGAACATTTCAAAAAATGTAGGGTCAACATAGGTGGTCTGTTCTTCTTTAACATTGGTTTCTGTATCAGATTTTCTAACCAATGCGCTGCCCCTTGTTCTGAAACGGGTTACCAGTTCAATCTCAGAAAAATCGGTTTTTAACGCTTCGGCCATGGGTGCAGGTGTCACTGCATATATTCTCGCATCTCCTCCAAACTTGATATCGGCGTTTACACGGTGAATACGATCTGCATCGGCAAACATTTTGTCATAGCTCAATTCATCGTAGATGTACAACGAAATAAGTAGAAATCCGGCCATACCAATAGCAAGACCAAAGGTGTTGAGAAACGTAAAAAAAGGTTGCTTTTTTAAGCTTCTCCAAGCGATTTTAATGTAATTTTTTAACATGATTGTTCGTTTTTTGAGATGTTTGTTTTTGAATACTAACAGATTCTAAACCCTACTTTTATTCAAAGGCTTCCAAAAATAGTTCTAATTTCATGCCATAGAGTTAATTGTTTGATAACCAATTATTTAATAATATTTTTTAAATATTAAACCCTTTAAACTGTAAAATAATTTGACAAAAAATGTCCATTATTTATACAGTCATTTTGATAAAAGAAAGTAGTTAGTCCTACTCTGTTCTTAAACTTTTTACTGGGTTCATTCTTGCGGCATTTATACTTCTGTAACTAATTGTTAAAAAGGCAATGAGTATTGTAATTAAACCTGCCAAGACAAATACCCACCATTCTATATCTATTCTGTATGTAAAATCTTGTAACCATTTATTCATAAAGTAATAGCCTAATGGGAATGCAATAATCATAGAAATTACTACCAATTTTAAAAAGTCTTTTGCCAACATACTTACTATTTGTGGTACAGATGAGCCCAAGACTTTTCTAATTCCTATTTCTTTAAAGCGTTGCTGTGCAGTAAAGGTTACCAAACCAAAAAGCCCCAAACAGGCAACAAAAATGGTTAGAAAGGCAAAAATCATTAGAATGGTATTCATGTTAGCCTCTCTTTTATAAGTCTCGTTATAAAGTTCATCTAAAAAAGCATACCCAAAAGTTTCACCAGACCCAAAAGACTTCCATTTTTCTTCCAAACTAGAAAGCAAGCCTGCCATATCCGAAGTTTTTGTCTTCATAATTAATCCATAATACGGGTTGCGTTTCATAATTAATGGCTGAATGGGTTCTCGTAAGGATTGTGTATGGAAATTCTTTATCATACCCACTACCGTTAAGGTTTGTCTACCGCCTTGTAAATCTGTAGCTACGGCAATTGTTTGTCCAATTGGGTTATCATCCAAACCAAAGGTTTTCTGAGCTGTTTCATTGATAATAATATTACCCTCTTCCGAGCCAAAATTTTCAGAGAAATTTCTTCCTGCTAAAATTTCCATTCCCAATGTAGGGATATAGGCTTCATCAATATTGTATATTTTGGATCTTAAATTTAGATTAGGGTCTTTATTGGATATTACAGTTGTTGCATTATTGTCCGTAGGTCCAGAGGGTACAAATGCAGAGTTGGTTATACTAACAATTCTAGGGTCTTGCTCTAATTCTTTTTTATATGCATTTAAATTATTTCCTAACCTTCCGGCATCTCTAATAACGAGCAACTCCTCTTTTTCATAACCTACATCCTTATTTTGAATATAATTCATTTGCTGACTTACCACTAAAGTTGCTACAATAAGACAAACTGATACTGAAAATTGGAATATGACCAAACCACTTCTAATACCTTTGCTACTCCCCGTACTAAATTTATTTTTTAAAGCCTGAATAGGTTTAAAAGAAGACATAAAGAAAGCAGGATACCCACCAGCTAAAAAACTAATAAGCACTGTAAGAGCTACTATGGCAATCATAATTTGAGGACTTAAAAGTTGTTCAACCTCCAAAGATTTTCCAGACAATTGATTAAAATAGGGCAAGGCCAGAACAAAAAGTACTACCCCAATTACCATGGCAAATACTGTTGAAAGAAAAGACTCGGTTAAAAACTGAAAAATTAGTTGAGGTTTTTGCGATCCCAAGACCTTTCTCATACCAATTTCTTTTACTCTTTTGGATGCACCGGCAGTAGAAAGATTCATAAAGTTTATGCAAGCAATCAATAGCATAAACAATGCAATTACCGCAAAAATATACACGCTATTCATATCTCCGTTTGGCTCAAATTCACCTCTTAAATCTGAATGAAGATGTATATCTTTCAAAGGTTGAAGTAAAAAACCAACTTCATTGCCATTTTCAAGAAACTCTTCAAAGGTTTGTCCCAAATCAGTTTCGAGCTGAGATCCCATATACTTTTTTGTAATTGCGGGTAATTTGGTTTCAATATTTTCCAAATTTTCCCCATCATTCAATAACAAATAAGTGTGGTAACTACCACTCATCCAACTTTGATTGTCTGCTCCTTTATTACTTTTCATGGAAGCAATAAGGTCAAAATGAAAATGCGAATTCTCTGGTATTTTATCAATGATTCCTGTTACCGTATACATACCGCTATTATCCATATACCCTTCCGAGGTATGCAACCCAACATCATGAATTTCTATGGTTTTAAGCATAGGGTTTTCATTTCCAAAATAGGCTTTGGCCTGTGCTTTGGTCAACACAACGGAATTGGGTTTATCCAATACCGTATTTGCGTCACCTTCTAACAAAGGCAAGGTAAATACATTAAAAAAGCTTGCATCAGCAAAAGCCAATTTGCCTTTTCTGAGCGTGTTCTCTTTATAAGTGACTTTAGTATCACTAGAAGAATCCAAAATACGAGTGGCATCTAAAACCTCGGGTAAATCATTAACCAAGGTTTGTGCAACAGGAGCCATTATACTGGCTTCATTTATGAGCTCATCTCCCATTTTAGCACGTAGCACAACTCTGGCAATGTCATTTGCATTATCATTGTAATTGTCATAGCTCAACTCATCTACCACAAAAAGTGAAATAATTAAGCAGGTAGCAATACCAATGGCCAAACCAATACTATTAATTAAAAAAAGCCCTTTGTTTTTTAAAAGGTTTCTCCACGCTATTTTTAAGTTATTTTTAAACATGATCGATTAATATTATTCCGTTCGTAAACTTTTTATAGGGTCAGACTTTGCAGCCTTAATGGCCTGAAAACTTACCGTAACCACTGTAACCAACATAGCTCCGAGCATAGCCAATACAAACACCCACCATTTTAGATTAATGTGATACGGATATTCCTGTACCCAACCGTTCATTATATAATATGAAATAGGCATGGCAATAAAACAGGAAATAATAACCAGTTTTAAAAAGTCTTTAGAAAGCATATTCCATACATTAAATACTGTGGCACCCAATACTTTACGCACTCCTATTTCCTTGGTTCGTTGTTCGGCAACAAATGAAGTAAGTCCAAATAGTCCTAAACAACTTATTAGAATGGCCAAGGCAGTAAAAATTCCTGAAAGACTACCAATGCGTTCCTCAGCAGCAAATTTTTCTCCATACTGTTCATCTACAAAATCATACTCAAAGGGAATATCAGGGAAATGGGCCTTAAATACGTTTTCCACAGTTACCAAATTTTTACTTGCGCTTTGTTGCGGGTTTAACCTAAGATTATAGTAACTGGCATTGCCATATTTATCAAAAACATATAAACCTTGTTTAACAGGACTGTATGGCGATTGCGCAACCATATCTTCTACAACTCCAATAATTTTCATTGGTGGATCTGGGTCTTCCTCATCTTCATCCTTTAAATACATACCAACTGGATTTGTGAGTCCCATATATTTTACCGCAGTTTCATTTATTAGAACTGCACTAGAATCTGATGCAAATTCTCTTGAAAAATCTCTACCTGCTACAATCTTAAGACCTATGGTTTTTGCATATTCTGGTGACACTTCGGTCCAAGCAAAACTTTCTTGAAAATCATCTGGTTTTCCTTCCCAAGTGTACCCTCCTCTATTGGACCATATTTGGGTAGTTGGACTGCTCGAAGTGGCCATTTCGGTTACCGCACCAGAACTTAAAAATTCAGAACGCATTAATTCATATTTTCCAGTAAAATCTTCACTAAATGTTGGTATCTGTACCAAGCCTTCTTTATCATAACCAACTGGGCGATTCTTGGCATAATTAATCTGTTGCATCACAATGACGGTCCCTATTATAAATGCCACAGATACCGTAAATTGAATAACTACCAATATTTTTCTTGGAGTTCCTTCGTGCTTACCAGCTTTAAAAGTTCCTTTTAAGACATCTACCGGTTTAAAAGAAGAAAGGTATAAGGCAGGATAACTACCTGCCAATAATGCTGTAAATAGGATAAAGGCCAATGAAATTAGCCAAAAAACTGGAGTATTCCACGGAAATTCAATTTCCTTTCTCGCTAGGTCATTAAAACCGTTTAAGGATAACAAAACAATAACAATTGCGAGAACAAAAGCAACAACAACAACCAAAAAAGATTCGCTCAAAAACTGATAAATTAATTGGCCCCTTTGAGAACCAATAGATTTACGGATACCAACTTCCTTACCACGTTTTTCTGACCTTGCCGTACTCAGATTCATAAAGTTGATACATGCCAGTAACAATACAAAAGCACCGATAATACCAAATAACCAGACATATTTTATTCTACCTCCTACCTGCTTGCCTTTTTCAAAATTGGAACGTAAGTGCCAATCCTTCATTGGCAAAAGGAACAATTGTGGATTAAATTCAGCAGTCTCTTCATTCAAGGTTTTTTTTACGTCTTTAATGGTCGCCGTTACTTTATCCATGCTAGTATTGTCTGCTATTTGAACAAACATCTGGAAAGAGTTGTTTCCCCATTGGTCAACCGCATCTCTCATCCATTCTTGTGTGGTCAATAATTTTTCCCATGGCATAATGTACTCAAGGTCGTTAAATGAATTGTTAGTAGGGATGTCCTCGTAAACAGCACTCACAACAGCATCGTACATGTTATTAACTTCTACATCTTTACCAATTGGGTCCTCATCTCCAAACAGGGCATTTGCGGTGGACTCAGAAAGCATAACAGAATTAATCTCTCGCAAACCATCTTTTTCCCCTTTTAAGATTATAAGTTCTAGCATATCTGTTGCGGGCCGTTGCATATAATTCCCATTTTTGGAAATATTTTTTTCCTTATACCCCAAGTATCTTGAAACATTCCAAGACGACATGACCAAATGCTTAAAATTGTCTCCATAACTTTCTCGGAAAGCCATTTCTAATGGCCTAGGAATAGCTGGACCAGTACCTGTTTCTCCATTGAAGGTCTGTGACTGATAAACTTGCGCTACCCTATCCTTATTTGCAAAATAATCGTTGTTCGCAAGTTCGTCCTGTACCCAAAGTCCAATAATGAGTGTTACAGCCATACCCAATGCAAGACCACCAATATTAATAATAGAATAACCCTTATTTTTTGAAAGGTTTCTCCAAGCGATTTTAAAATAGTTCTTTATCATGATTGATGATTTTTTGATTGACTTTTTATTCCGTTCGTAAACTTTTTACAGGGTTAACTTTGGCTGCCTTTATTGCTTGGTAGCTTACCGTTACTATAGTGATAACAAGTACCACGCCTATAGCTACTGCATATATCCACCAACTTAGTTCCGTTTTATAGGTATAGCTTTTGAGCCATTCACTCATAAAATACCATGCAATGGGTGAGGCGATAACTCCTGCAATAAGAATGAGTTTAAAAAAGTCTTGCATCACTAGTGTTACAATATTTAAAACATTACTTCCCAATACCTTACGAATACCAATTTCTTTAGTTTTCTGAATTACAAAAAATAATATGAGTCCATAAATTCCCAAGCATCCAATAAAAATAGCCAATACGGAAAAGAGTTTTGTTAACGAAAGAAACCTTTGCTCCGTCTCATACATTTCTGCAACACGGTCATCTAGAAAATCATATTCAAAAATTTTGCTAGGGAAAGCAGCTGTCCATTCCTTTTCTATATGACTTAATACTGCTTCTTTATTATTCATATTTATTTTTATGGCCAACTCATTATAGCCTTCTGCCATTGGAGCAATAAAAATGGCATTGATATTTTCATGAAAATCTAAATCATGAAAATCGGCAATTACCCCCACAATATTGCCTCTAATAAAATCACCAGAAATATCTACTTGTTTCCCTATGACCTCATCTGGAGATTGTAATCCTAGTTTTTTTACAAAAGTTTCATTTACGATAATTTCATCTACAGAATCTTTCACATAAAAACTTCTTCCTGCCAATAATTTTAAACCAAAAGTGTTTAAATAATCTTTATCGCCCAGCTTAACTTGAACTGAAAAATTCTCATCCTCTGCCTTATTGTTGTATTTAACACTTGTTCCCCACTGACTATCACCAGCACCTGGCGAAGCAAAACAAGCTGTAATTTTTTCTACTCCTGGAAACTGAGCAATTCTATCTTTAAGACCTTCTTGTTTTATAACGTCTACATCCCCTGGCAGTTCTAACATAACTACTTGTGATTTATCATATCCTAAATCAGAATCTAGAGCATACTTAATTTGTTTATTGATTACAAAAGTTCCTATAATAAGAACAATAGAAATTACAAACTGTACCACCACCAATACCTTACGGGTCATAAAACCACCAGCATCTTTTTGGGTGAGCTTACGTTTTAATGCTAAAATTGGTGCAATTCTGGCTAAAACTACCCCAGGATAACTCCCTGCCAATAAAGACACTCCAAACAAAAGAGCCAGTACAAAACCTAAAAATGAATAACTTAAAACCCCATATATAGAAAGTTCTAACCCAAAAACAGTATTAAAATATGGAAGTGCTAGTACACATAAAGCCATACCTAATAAAAGAGATAGGAATGTTATAATAAAAGTCTCTGTTATAAACTGCCAAAAAAGTTGTCCTTTAAAACCTCCTAACACCTTTCTAACACCCACTTCTTTAGACCTATAAACCGATTGCGCAGTTGAAATATTTATAAAATTAATACTGGCAATGGTTAATAAAAAAAGCCCTATTAAAGAAAATATCCAAAGTACATTTCCGTCCATTCCACCTTGATACCTCTTATCAAAATGAATATCTGAGAGCGGTTGTAATTTGTAATGATGTACATTTTTAGAATCTGGACGATGCTTTTTTACAAATCCTTGTATTTCTTCTTCAATTTGGCTAATATTCTGATTTGGATGTAATAGTGCAAAACATTGTAAAGCAGAGTTAATACCACCCCATCCGCTATCATTGCCTAAAAATTCATTATATTTTTTAATTGTAACATAAGAAATAAAAAAATCAGCTTCTATTAAAGTAGTTTTAGGTAGGTCTTTAAGGATTCCAGTGATGGTTATAAATTCAGCGTCTTCTAACTGAAAACTTTTTCCTATAGGGTTTTCATTCCCGTAAATTCTTTTGGCTGCACTTTCTGTTATTAAAGTAGTGTTAGGTTCTGAAAGTGAAACAGAACCATTATTTACAAGAGGAAAATTAAAAATGTTGAAAAAATCTTCTTCTGCATATGCTACATCTTCCTTTAATTTTATGTTATCATTGTTCTGGTTAATCGTAATTAATTGATTCTGCCTAGTTACTAATTTAGCAACCTTTTCTGCGTAGTCGTAATCAGTTCTAAAGGCATGAGCAAAACCAGGAGGTACACTTGCTTCATAATCAACATCATCTCGATGTTCTTCTGTAACTACTCTATAAATTCTATCGGAGTTTTCGTGAAAATTATCAAATTGAAGATGATGAGCTACAAAAATAAATATGAGAATACTGCATGCAAAACCTAATGCAAGTCCTATAATATTAATAAAGGCAAAACCCTTTCTTTTAGCTACGTTTCTCCATGCTATTTTAAAATAGTTCCGTATCATATTAATACTTTTTAATTTTTAACTCAGAAATATTGAGTGTTCCTCTGTCATAGTCTTTGCCTTTCTTAACAAACCAATTATCAACTTTTCCGAGCACCGTTAAATCTCCCCCGTTCATTCTCATATTTAAATCTGCAATGTCTACTTGTATATCTGCTGCGCCATGATCATCTACAACTATTGAGAGTGAATCCCCTTTAATTTCATTTTCTGAGTGAAATTGAGCTGCATCCTCAACTACAACACTCTTTAGATGAAGGCTGCTAACATATACTTTAACCACTTCTTTTTTAGCCTCTCCTTTTGTGTCAATTTCCAAAACACCATCTTTAAAACTAACAATGACTTCGGGTGATGGTTTTCCATTTACAACTTTTTTTATTTTCTCTTTTGTTGCCTCATGGGTAAAATATACCTCAGCAACACCACTAACTTTAATGGTTTCTATAATGTCATCTTTTGTCTGTGCAATTCCATAATTTGAAATTGATAACAGTAAAATAACTAAGCTTAATTTTTTCATAATTGAATATTTTTATTCCGTTCGTAAACTTTTAACTGGGTTTGCCTTAGCCGCTTTAATGGCTTGAAAACTTACCGTTGATAAGGCTATTACCAATGCACCTATACCACCTATTGCAAAAATCGCCCAGGTCATGTCTATATGATATGTATATTCTTGTAACCATTGCCCCATATAATACCAAGCAATTGGGGCAGCTATACAAAATGCAACTACAATTAATAAGATAAACTCTTTAGAAAATAGATAAACAATATTGCCAATTGTTGCACCCAGTACTTTTCTAATTCCTGCTTCTTTAATTCGTTGGTTTACCATAAATGAAGCCAAACCATAAAGACCTAGGCAACTTAATAAAATAGCTATGGCAGCAAACAGCTTATACATTTGAGATAACTTCTGTTCCTCGGCATAAAAATTTGCTATTTTATCATCGAGAAATTGGTACTCAAAAGCATAGTCTGGAAATACATTATCCCAAGCTTTTTCTACTGATGCTATTGTGCTCGAAATATTTCTTGTCTCTAATTTAATGCCGGCCAAAGCAAACCAGCTTTTTCTATTTACCATTGCTATTCCAGACATTCCATCTTTGAATGTACTACTGTGATAATCTTTTATGACTCCTACTATTTCTCCTTTAATTTGACCGTTGTTAAAATCTGCCCTTTTACCTAAAATTTCATTCGGGTCTGTAACTCCAAGGTTTTTCATAAGGTCTTCATTTACAATAACCTCTGCTACTTCAGAATATTTTTTTACATTTCTCCCAGCCAATAGGGTAAGTCCATAGGTTTTTAAATATTTATCATCAATTCCTTTTCTAATGCAATAAAAGTCAAAATACTCTGTAGCGTTGTCGTAGTAAAACTTTGTCCAATTATTTGTTCTATACTCCGTAGGGGTATTAGAACTAAAACTAACGTTCTGAATTCCATTTATAGACAGCAGCGTATTACTCAAATAATCAATTTTACCTATACTAACGCTATCGGTAGGTATCAATACATTTACAATTGCCTCCCTATTATAGCCCATCGATTGATTTGTAAAGTAATCCATTTGCTTTACTATTATCAGTGTTCCAATAACAAGTACTTGTGCAATTGTAAATTGAAAAATAACTAGGCTCCGTCGTAAAGTAATCCCCTTGTTCTTACCAACTTTTCCTTGATTCTTTAATGCGGATATTGGATTAAATCTGGCAAGTACTATTGCAGGGTAAAAGCCTGCCAAAAACGTAATGACTACTAATAAGGTAGCAATCAGAAACAACGTTTTTAAATTAAATGTTGAAGTAATTGTTAAAGGTAAATCAAGTAAATTTCCTAAAAACGGCAACGCTACAAGTGAAATTAATAATGCTAAACAGATTGAAGCTATGACAATCAATAATGTTTCTACTAGAAACTGTATTTTTAATTGTGTTTTTGTACTTCCTATAGCCTTTCGCACTCCAATTTCTTTAGAACGATTTACTGCTTGTGCGGTAGATAAGTTGATGAAATTAACGGCAGCTATTAAAAGAATAAAAAAACCAATCATCCAAAGAATAGTAATGAGTTTATGACTTATTGTTTTACCACTATAATTTCCTGATCTGGCATCATAATGAATCTCGTTCAATGCCTGTAAAAGATGTATGTCCTTGTTATCACCTGTCTTTTTTTCTTTAGATAATATTTTTAACCTTGCATTTATATCACTCTCGGAAACATTTGGAGACAATAACACATAACAACCAAAGCGCCCGTTTGTTCCATTCCAATTGTCAGAATTTTGAAATTGCGAAGTATACCCCGTACCATAGGCTATTACTGCTTTAAATTGCAAATCTGTATTTGCTGGTATATTTTGAAGTATTCCTGTTACGGTTAAAATTTCATTATTATTCCATTTAATAGTTTTTCCGACCGCATTCTCCCAACTACCAAAATATTTCTCCGCTGTTTCTTTTGTAAGAACAACGTTATTTAAATCCGTTAAAGAAGCTGCAGAACCCGCTAACCATTCATAATCCAAAATATCAAACAAGGCTGGTTCAGCTAAAAAAACACCATTGACTTCTTTAAATTTTTTAACTGGGTTGCCGTTATTGTCCAATACCAATATTTGATCGTCTCCATTTGAATATATTGTTGACACTTTTTCTATTTCAGGAAAAGAGTTTTTTAATTCCTCAGGCAGGGCATATGGAACCCCACTTCCAGTAAAAACTTCAGGCTCGGCATGATGATACTCCGTTAAAACACGGTAAACACGGTCTTTCTTTTCATGATAATCATCAAAACTTAATTCAAATTGAGTAATAATAAAAATCATGAAACAAACCGCAATGCCTACGGCCAATCCACCAATATTAATTAAGGTGTGACTTTTTCCTCGAATTAAATTTCTTAGTGCTATTTTAAAATGATTTTTTAACATGATTGATTGATGTTTTTATGGTGAATTATTCCGTTCGTAAACTTTTTACAGGACTTTGAACCGCTGCTTTAATAGTTCTGGTTCCTACAGTCAATAAGGCAATTACAATTGCCAATGCACCAGCAACAACAAAAAACCAAATGCCCAAATCTATTTTATAGGTATAATTCTTTAGCCACTCGTTCATAACCCACCAGGCAATGGGTGATGCTATCAAAAAAGAGATTAGAATTAATTTGAGAAAATCTTTGGTAAGCAATACGGCTATTGAACCTACTGTTGCTCCCAGCACTTTTCTCACTCCTATTTCCTTGGTACGCTGTGCCACAATTAACAACGACATGGCGAACAACCCTATGCAGCTCAAGGCAATGGCAATAATGGACCCGCTGGTAATCATAGTCGCCATTGTTTTTTCCCTACGGAAAGTACGGTCTATGTTTTCATCTAAAAATGAACCCAAGAACTCTGCATTAGGTTCTATTTTTTTCCATCCTCTTTCTATGGCTTCAAAAGAATTTGCCATATTTACAGGTGCCACTTTTACATAGGTATACGATAGTGGTAAATCCTCGGTTATTACAAAAGTAATAGGCCCAATAGGTCTGTCTAAATCCTGAAAATTATAGTCCTTGACTACTCCTAAAACGGGAGAACCTATATCACCGCTAATTGGTAAACTTACCGACAACACATCATCTTCTTCCAATTGGCGCGCCATTGTCTCGTTAATGAGAACTCCCAAACTATCAGCCGAAGATCTAAAATCCCTGCCCTCAACCATTTGTATTCCCAAGGTTTTTACGTAATTATGGTCAACCACCAAAAAATTGGTCATCATTGTTCGGCCTTTGTACTCAAATCCTATTGCACTTGTGGATTGGCTTCCATCTTTCCCCCTTCCTAAATTATTATCTGAAGCAGTAACCTCTAGAATATCCGGGTTGCCATTAAATTCATCTTTTAGCAATTGTACGACTTCATGACTATTCTTTTTACCATTTAGGGGAAAAGAAAGTACCTGTTCCTTATTAAATCCCAGGTTCTTATTCCTCATATATTGTACTTGCCCCCATAGAACCAGCGTACCACTGATCAACAAAATAGCAATGCCGAATTGAACGACCATTAAGACATTCCTAACTCGATTTTTACCCGTGGTTTCCATTTTACCCTTTAAGGATTGAATGGTTCCCAAGCGACTTAACAAAATAGCAGGATAACCACCCACAATTAAAGTTATTACAAAGACCAATAGTACAAAGCCAATAATGGCAATAGGAGAAGTCAACATATCTATGGACACATTTGTACGGAATATGGTCTTAAACTCATCCAACAACAATACACTTAGAAGAACTCCAATACCAATGGAAATCACAAATACAAATAGGCTCTCGCTCCAAAATTGAAAAAACAACTGCTTTTTTCGTGCCCCTAACGTTTTACGCATTCCTATTTCCCGTAATCGTTGTGAGCTTTTTGCAATGCTCATATTAATAAAATTGACACAGGCTATAAACAAAATAAGAAAAGCCACTCCCAATATTAAATATGGAACGGCCCTACTAACGTTTGCATAACCCTTTCTAAAACTGGTAAAATGGACATCTTTTAATGACAATAATTTTAGCTGCATGAAGAGTCCATCGGAATCTGGTACCGCGCCATCTCTTTTTAAACTTTCCAAAGATTCTTCATAATGAAGATTTACAAAAGAATGTGTGTTCTTTTCAAATTTTTCAGCTGAGACCTCATCCATTAACTGTACATAAACAGAATGATATTGAGCATTCCAATTTTCTTTGTTTTCTTCGTAATCCCCATGCTTTTCATGGCGGATTGCCATTTCAAACTCCAACGAACTTTGAGAAGGCATGTTTTTTAATACGGAGCCAATAGTAAAAGGTTCTTCTTTACCATTGATTAAAATGTTTACAGTTTGCCCTACGACTTCACCACTTCCAAAAAGTCTATTGGCGGCTTCTTCCGTAATTACCACTGAAGTCTGGTCCTGCAACGGATTATTTATATTTCCTTTTAATACTGGGAAGGTAAACATTGAAAAAAAATCTGCATCTACCCAAATGGCATCAAGATTTAGTTCTTTTTCGCCATAAATGGTTAAGGCCTCATCTTGAAGATGGCGTGTAATTTTATCAATTCCGGGTACTTCATTTTTTAAGGACGCAGCAAAGGGTGCAGCTTGACTTGTGCCCGCCCTTGGTCCGTTTGGTGTTTGTTGCGTATTGTACACCTCATAAATAGAATTTCCGTTCTCATGGAACCTGTCATAAGAAAGATCAAAAAACGTAGCCGCACATAATAGAATTACTACTCCAAAGGCAATCGAAAGACCAATCACATTAAGCAGAGTAAAGGTTTTATCCTTCATTAAATTTCGCCATGCGATTTTTAAATAGTTCTTTATCATGATTCTATTTTATTCGGTTCGTAAACTTTTTACTGGGTTGGCCACTGCAGCCTTTATACTTTGATAGCTAACCGTAAAAAGAGCTATCAACAAAACCCCTAAGATGGCAGCCCCAAAGACCCACCATGGAATTCCGATACGATAAGTATAATTTTGCAGCCACTGCCCCATAAAATATTGGGCAACAGGTACTGCTATTAGCCCAGAAACCAATATTAACATCACAAAATCCTTTGAAAGCATTTTGAATAGACTAAGTATTGAAGCTCCGAGCACTTTTCGAATCCCGATTTCTTTCGTACGCTGTTCGGCCATAAAAGTGGCCAGTCCGAACAATCCAAGACAGCATATAAAAATGGCAAGAACCGCAAAGATTCCCGACAACTTTCGCATACGTTCTTCGGTTTTGAATTTGCTCCCGAAGGCCTCGTCAACAAATTGATACTCGAACGGAACGCTTGGGGCAAACCTATTAAAAACCGTTTCGATTTGGGTAAGTGATTCCGTTAGGCCTTTCCCAGAGGCCAATTTCAGGTTAATCCAGTTCGTTTGATTGTAATTAATTGCATAAATGGCCTGTTTTACAGGCTCAAAGGGTGATTCGGTCAATAGGTTCTTAACCACTCCTATAATCTTATGCTCCCCATCGTGCCACCGAATCGTTTTTCCGATCGGGTCTTGCAGTCCCATATACTTCACGGCAGCCTCGTTCAGGATATAAGCAGTGGAGTCCGAAGCAAATTCCCTTGAGAAATTCCTTCCTTCGGCCAAATTCCAATCCACAGTTTTTCCATAATCATGCGATACATAAAAGGTAACCATATTGGTTATAAAATCAGGATCTTTTCCTTCCCATTCGTAGCCACTATTACTGTTCCAAACTTCGGTCAACGGACTGGACGATTCAGCAATTTCAGTCACTGCCCCTGTTTTTTTCAAGGCTTCACGAAGTGCATTGTATTTACCTTCATAATCATCAGTACTTTTTGGAACCATGATCAGTTGGCTTTTATCATAGCCTATTGGGCGATCTTTGGAATGTTGAACCTGCTGATTGACCACCAAGGTGCCCGCCACCAGAATAATGGAAACCGTAAACTGGATTACAACCAATACTTTACGGAACGACATTGCCGATTGCCCGGTTTTAATCATTCCCTTCAACACTTTTATCGGACGGAAGGAAGAAAGGTACAATGCAGGATAACTGCCTGCCAAAATGCTCGTAACCAACACCAAACCCAAACCAATTGACCAAAATACTGGATTGATGAACGGAAAGACAATCTGTTTGTCGGCCAACTGATTGAACAACGGTAAAATAATTGCAACGAAAATACAAGCCAATACAAAAGCTAACAGGGTTACCAACAATGATTCGAGCATAAACTGACCCACCAATTGGTTTTTGTTAGACCCTACCGTTTTCCGAATACCTACTTCCTTGGCACGTTTCTGCGCCCTAGCAGTGGCCAAGTTCATAAAATTGATGCTGGCCAACAACAGTACAAAAATTCCAATAATACCGAACATACGTACATATTGCACAAGCCCGCCATTCGACACCCCATTCTTAAAACTAGATCTTAAATGCCAATCCTTCATGGGATGAAGAAAAATTTGGGGGTTGCTGCGTTTGGTAACATCAGGAACGTGGTCATAAAGGGTGTTCTTAATTTTATCACTCACGGACTGAATTGTAACTTCATCTGATATTTGTGTGAACAAGAGATAGGAATTATTGTCCCATAGACTACGATCACGTGCTGTTTTTACCCATTCGTTCATGGCAACATACTGGCTCCATGTTGCAATGAATTGAAGTTCCTTAGGTTCAGAAAAGGCTTGAAGGGCATCAAAAACATTCGAATTGCTTGGCAAATCCTCAAAAACACCTTTTACGGTAACATATTTATCGTTATTGAGCTTAATGGTTTTGTCCATGGCATCTTTGTCTCCAAAGAACGCCCTGGCCGTAGATTCTGAAATCACGATGGAATTGGGGTCGTCGAGGGCATTTTGATTACCCTTCAACATATTTAACGAAAACATACGAAGCGCATCTTTTTCCATAAAAGCACCGTATCTATTCAAGTTTTTATCTTCAATGGACAGTACACTGTTATCAGGAAATGAACTCATGACCGCATAATCGAAATCGGCAGCATAAACACTCCGCAATTCATTCGCCAACGGATACGGATGGTTGTACCTAGTACGGACCTCTCCGTTATCGGTCTTATTCATCAACACTTGGGCAATACGTTCGTGGTTCTTGAAGTTGGTATTAAAGGTAAGTTCGTCATTGACCCAAAGCCCAATGATAATCGTTACGGCCATACCAAGAGCCAGCCCGCCAATGTTTATGGCAGAGTATCCTTTGTTCTTTATAAGATTTCGCCACGCGATTTTTAAATAGTTTTTAATCATGATTGATGAATTAAAACTAATGTGTGTGATTTCTACTTTCTGACCATTTTACCCTCTTACTATTTCTAAAGTTAGAGAAGTAAGTATACCTTCTTGATTCTGTTGGTGTGTGATTAATGAATGTTTTCATGATGTTTGTTTTTTAATGATTGATGTTGATGAATAAACTCCCTGTATTTTTTTTAAATCATAGCTCCTATTTCCCTGTTTTTACTTTCCGTTACTACTTGTCCGTCAAAAAGATTTACTACACGATGTGCGTAGTGAGAGTCTCTGTCTGAGTGAGTTACCATTACTATGGTGGTGCCCTCTTGATTTAGCTCTGTCATAAGATTCATCACCTCAATACCATTTTTGGAATCCAAATTTCCCGTTGGCTCATCTGCAAGAATTAATTTTGGATTGGTAACCACAGCTCTGGAAATAGCTACACGTTGCTGTTGACCACCTGATAGTTGCTGAGGAAAATGTTTTTCTCTATGTGCAATTTTCATGCGCTCCAAAACCTTCATAACCTTTTCCCTTCGCTCACTTTTATTCATTTTTAAATAAATCAAAGGCAGTTCTACATTTTCATATACCGTTAGCTCATCAATTAAGTTAAAGCTTTGGAATACAAACCCTAGATTTCCTTTTCTAAGTTGTGTACGTTGACTTTCTTTAAGTCCGGCTACTTCATGACCAGCGAAATTGTAACTCCCTTCTGTAGGGTTGTCCAACATTCCGATAATGTTAAGCAAGGTGGACTTACCACAACCTGATGGCCCCATAATGGCTACGAATTCACCATCTTCAACTTTTAAGTTTACATTGTTCAATGCCAAGGTTTCTACTTCCTCGGTCCTAAAACTTTTCTTTAAATTTTCAATTTTTATCATTTTTCAATTGATTAGTTTATTATTAAAGACATCTTCACTATACTAGATGTTACACTTATTTTAATACTATTTTTTCCGCTTCTCCAAAATTGTCATAGTTGCTAGTAATTACCTGTTCTCCAGGCTCCAAGCCCTCTAACAACTCATAATATCTTGAGTTTTGTTTACCAATTCTTATGTTCCGCTTTAAAGCTTCCCCACCAGATGGATTCACTACAAAAATCCATTGACCGCCTGTACTTTGGAAGAAACTTCCTTTTGGTAATAAAAGAGCATCACTAGACTCCCCAAGTTGTAACTTAATATTATAACTCTGACCTGATCTTATAGTCTCTGGTTTATCACCAGTAAAAACAAGGTCTACTCTAAACCTTCCATTGCGAACTTCTGGGTACACCTTGCGAACTCGCAATGGATATTCTGTTCCGTTACGTTCAAAAGAAGCAACTAAATCCCTTTTTACACGATCTATGTAATGTTCATCTATATCGGCTTCAATCTTATAATCTGTAAGTACATTAATTTGGCCAATGCGCAACCCTTGAGAAATATTCTGACCTATTTCAGCGTCTAAAAAACCTAGTTGCCCATCCGCAGGAGCCCTAACATTTAAATGGTCCAGTCGCTGATAAACCATACCTAAAGTTTTCTGCATACGGGACAAATCCGCATCCAATCCAGTTAAAGATGTCTTTCGCAATTCATCATCATTCTCTGTTTGCAGTTTTACAATGTCATATTGTTTTTGAGAAAGCTCATAGTTTTCTTTGGACAATTGATATTCCTCTTTTGATATTAATTCATCATCATACAAAGCCTTGTTCTGTTCATAATTTCTTTTTAAACGCTGTAAATCTGTACTAGCGGTTGCTAATGACCTTCGTCCTTCTACTTGGCGTGAATCAAAAGTTAACTTGGTAGAACGCAAGTCATTTTGCTTAAGGGCCAAATTACTTTCACTGGCCAAAATCTGTTCATATAGGTTCGTGTTTTCTAATTTTAGAATAATATCTCCTTTTTTTACCATAGCGCCTTCCTCAATCAGCTTTTCGGTAACACGGCCGCCCTCATACGCATCCATATAAATTGTAGTAATAGGTGCTACATTTCCATTAATTGTAATGTAATCATCAAATTTACCTTGTGTAACCTCTGCAATGGAAAGTTTATCTTTTTCTGTACGAAAGGTTGATAAAGAACTACCAAAAATCATTTTCCATGCTACAAATAAGAGCAATAATCCTATAGCTATATAGCCGTAGTGCTTTGGGCGTAGTCCTTTTTTCTTTTCTAATTGTATATCCATTATCTGTCTAATTAATATTAAAAACTGGTAAACCACCGTAAAAATCCAATGTTTTCTCATTGACTTTAAGACGTAATCTAGCCTGCAAATTTTCATTTTGTGCAGTTCCAAATAAATTTTTTGCTTGGAAAAGCTCCAATGCATTTATCAATCCCTTATCATACTTTTTTTGTGCTATGGTAAATGCTAATTCTTGAGATTCCATTTTCTTGGTACTCTGCTTCACCTCATTTTTAAGTGCATTGTTTTCCTGTACCAATTGTTGAATCAATTTGAAAAGTTCCTGCTCTTGTATCTTTACGGCATTGTTAGCTCTGTTCAAAGCAATTTTCTGTTGTTTTACCCTAGAGCGGCCAGACCACCGATCACTTATTGGAATATTTAATGAGGCACCTATATATCTAGATGCATTGGCCTTGATTTGATTGTTAAAAGGAATAAGAATTCCCAAAGAATCTATATTGGTTTCATAATACCCAGTACCATAACCAGAAAAAATAGATAATGAAGGTGCTAGTAATCCTCTAGCCACTGCCAACTGCTTTTTTGCTGCCTTTGCTCGTAATTCCTGTCCCTTTAATAAAGGAATAAAGTTTTTAGCAGTACTGTATACAGAATCTATATCAACGTTTTTCTCCTCCACTATCGTGGCATCCATATCATCCATTAGTTGAATATCATCAACATTCTCCAAATTCATTTCTTGCATCAAGGTAAGTTTCGCCCCGTTCAATAGATTCCTATTTTGAGTAACCAAGAGTTGATCCCCCAACAAAGCTGCCTCGGCTTCATACAAATCTGCACCAGCTTTTAAGCCCAATTCAATTTGTCTTTTAACTAAATCGTAATTGGTTTGAGAAATTTCAACCTGTTCAATAGAATTACCTACTAGGCCCTCATAGAACTTAATATCAAAATAAGCGGACATAACCCTAAAGCCCAATAGATATTTTTGTTGTTGTACATCTTCCATGGCAGCATTATATAGAAATTTGGATGCCTTAATAGAATTGAGTCTTTGAAATCCCTGAAAAATATTCATGGATGCATCAATTGAATAATTATTCGAAAAGAAATCTGAATCTACAATGTCATTGGTATTAGGGTCAGTTGCACGTCCATAATTTATACTATAACTGGTTGATGCATTAACAGACGGTAACAAATTCCTAACGGACTGTCTATAGGTTTCTTTACCAGAATCCGCAGTATACTTAAAATTGTTTAGTAAAAGGTTATGTTCCAACGCATAGGAAACACAATCGTCTAAAGACCATAATTCTTGAGCAGGAATCTGAATTGAAACCAACGAGAAAAGAAAAAGAGTTATGCATTTTTTTAAGTTCATATCTTATATGTGTGCCAAACTCTATTCTATAGTCGTGCCATAAAATTAAACACCTGATAATCAATGATGTAAAAATATATTATAAACATACTTATTTTAAACGTGTAAAATATTTATACAAAAAGTGTAAAATATTTATACAGCTTTGTCATTCATGTTATTTCAAATTGTAGCTTTACTTAGGTTGTAATATTTTAATTGATGATTGATGGTAAAATTTTATTGGTAGATGATAACAAAAGTATCCTAAGTGCTTTAGAGATTCTTTTACAGTTTGAATACAAATCTGTAGATACTATTTCTAACCCTAATCAAATTATGTCTTTCCCCAACATAGATAGCTACGACATAGTACTATTAGATATGAATTTCTCGGCTGGAGTAAACACAGGAAACGAGGGATTATTTTGGCTAAAAGAAATTCTAAAGAAGGCGCCCCACACTTCGGTTATAATGATGACTGCCTATGGAGCCGTTGATTTGGCCGTAAAAGCTCTAAAAGAAGGTGCCTCAGATTTTATTCTAAAACCTTGGAACAATGAGAAATTGTTGGCCACTGTAAAATCGGCTTATCAATTAAGAAAGTCCAAAAAAGAAGTGCATCAATTAAAACAAAAAGAAAGCAATTTAAAGCAAGTCATTAACCAGAATAAAAACCTGATTATTGGAAACTCAAAATCATTGAATTCTGTTTTAAACTTGGTTCACAAGGTTGCAAAAACTGATGTTAACGTATTAATTACAGGTGAAAATGGTACCGGAAAAGAATTGATAGCGAGGGAATTACATCAAAAATCTCCAAGAAAACAAGAGGTTTTCATAAATGTGGATATGGGTTCAATTTCTGAAAATTTGTTTGAAAGTGAACTCTTTGGCCACACCAAAGGTTCTTTTACAGATGCCAAAGAAGATAGAGCTGGTAAGTTTGAAGCAGCAAATGGAGGTACTTTATTTCTAGACGAAATTGGAAACCTAAGCCTACAAACTCAAGCAAAATTGCTATCTGCCATTCAAAACAAAACAATTGTAAGGGTGGGATCTAACAAGCCTGTTCCTGTTGACATTCGTCTCTTGTGCGCTACCAATTGCAATTTGGAACAAATGGTTGCCGAAGGCATTTTTCGTGAAGATTTACTTTACCGTATTAACACGATTCATGTAAAAGTACCAGCACTTCGTGAGCGTGAAAATGACATTCTGCTATTGGCCGATTTTTATTTAAAAAAATTCGCCTCTAAATATGGAAAGCAAGGGTTGATAATAAACCAAGCTGCAGAAGAAAAATTAATGACCTACAGTTGGCCTGGAAATGTAAGGGAGTTACAACATACTATGGAGAGAACCGTGATTCTAAGTGAGGGAAATGTCCTTAAACCGACTGATTTTCTTCTAAACCCTAAAGCAACCATAGCAATAGAAAGTGGTCCCCATACTTTGGATGAAATGGAAAGAATGATGATTTCTAAAGCTTTAGAAGAGCATAATGGCAATTATAGTGCTGCGGCAAACCAGCTTGGGATTACCAGACAAACTTTGTACAATAAAATTAAAAAAACAGAGGGATATGGTAAGTAGGCATATTTATGTTCAACTGGCACTGCGTATTGTTTTTATATCGTTGGCAGCCATAGGTATGTCCTATTTCCTTTTTAAAGGGCAATATATAATGTCGTCTATTTTTCTAATAGCTTTAGTTATGCAGACCTACTATTTAATTAGGTATGTAAACCAAACCAACAGAAAAATAGCCTATTTTTTTGATGCCATAAAAAATGAGGATTTTACCCTTCGGTTTCCAGAGAAATTAAGCGTAAAGTCCTTGGAAGAGCTGAACCACAGCCTTAATTTACTCAATGAACAAATACAGAACATCCATTTAAAAAAACAGGCACAAGAGCAATACTATCAAGAAATTTTAAAACAGGCCAATATTGGTATTTTAACCTTTAACCAAAAAGGGCATATTCTTTTTGCCAACCCAACGGTAGAAAAATTATTGAACCATAAACCATTGAACCATATTAAACAATTACAGCAGGTTGATACAAAACTTTACCAAATATTTTCTGAACTAAAGCCTTTTGATAGAACTCTTTTTCAATTGACCAATGAGCGGGAACGCACACAACTTGCTATAAAATGCACATCTATCGCTATTGATGATGAATCCTTATTGCTTGTAGTTATTCAGGATATTCATAAAGAATTGGATGAAAAAGAAACGGATTCTTGGGTAAAATTAATACGGGTTCTTACTCATGAAATCATGAACACTATAACACCAATCACATCTATTTCTGATTCAATTTTAAAATATTTTAAAGGTAAAGATGGCTCAGTTTCGTTGAATAATTTTACTGATGAACAATTGAACAACACTGCCAAAGGCTTGGAAGTGATTAAGGAACAAGGAACAGATCTTATGAGTTTTGTGCAATCCTATAGAACACTTTTAAGTGTTCCCGAACCGGATAAGGAGTTGGTTTCTGCCAAAAAATTATTGGAAAAGGTAAAAATATTGATTCCAAAGTCTGATGAAAACAAACATATTTCAATTGAAGTAATAATTGACCCGAATAACCTGGAATTTTTTATTGATGAAAAACAAATCACACAAGTATTGATAAATCTGGGCAAGAATGCATTGCAGTCCGTAAAACAACAAGAAAATGGGCAGATTAAAATTAAGGCAGGCATCAACCGAGAAGAGAAAAAATATATTGCCGTATGGGACAATGGGCCAGGCATTTCACCTGACCTCATCAATGAAATTTTTGTTCCTTTCTTTACAACAAAAGATACAGGAACAGGAATTGGTCTTAGCTTATCCAAACAAATACTTCATTTGCATGGCGGAAGCTTAAAAGTAAGATCTGTTCCCAATAAAGAAACTGTTTTTGTCCTAACCTTTTAAGATTTATATGGGTGCTCCCATGGACCTCTATAAGCTCTTTTTAATAATGCAGTTGCCTCAGCATCATCAACAATAATTTTTTGTTTTGGGTCATAGATTAAGGGTCTACCTGTTTTCATTGCCAAGTTTGCCAAAATACAACTTGCAGTAGAAATATGCCCTTCTTCAATATCTGCTATAGGAAGTGTGCTATTTTCTATTGCTTCTAAAAAATCTAACATATGAAGCCTTGTTGCAGGTGCAGCATTTAACTCTATCCTTTCTTCTGTAAGATCCTCTGGATACTTTTCCCTCTCATAAACAACATCTTTATGTATGGCTCCTTCTTTGTCTCTTCCTGCGGGAATAAAATCATACTGCATAGTGCTTGCTTTTAAAGTTCCCTTATCCCCATATAAAATAAATGACCAAGGGTAGTCTGGATCCGCCGGTGTCCCCCATGTTCTATGCTGCCATACACAATTTAATCCATCGAATTCAAAAACGGCATGTTGCGTATCTGCTATATTGGATTTTGCATCACTGGGAACATATATTCCTCCTGTAGAACTAATTTTGGTTGGCCATCCTAATTTAAGCATCCATCTAACTGTATCTAGCATATGTACGCACATATCTCCCATTATTCCATTTCCATATTCCATAAAAGCTCTCCACCATCTTATATGGGGAATCCCGTCATAGGGTCTCATCGGTGCTGGGCCTGTCCACATTTCATAATCAAAATGTTCTGGAACTTCTTGCAATGGAGGGTTTCCAGTATTTCTCATGGGAAAATAACAGCACATTTCCACGTGGGATATATTTCCCAATAATCCTGCATCCACAATATTCTTTTTTGCTTCAATAAGGTGTGGTGTACTTTTTCGTTGTGTACCAACTTGGACCACTTTATTATACTTGCGTGCCGCTGCCACCATTGCCTCACCTTCCAACACATCTACACTTATTGGTTTTTGCACATAGACATGCGCACCAGCCTTCACTGCATCAATGGTCTGCAAAGCATGCCAGTGATCAGGAGTACCTATAATAACAATGTCTAACATGTTTTCTGCTAGCATTTTCTTATAGTCATTATACTTTTTAGGTTTCTTACCAGATTTTTGCCTTTGACTTACAAGCGTTACTGCTTCATCCAAAAAATGCTTGTCCACTTCCGCTATAGCCACTACTTCTACATTTGCGACTTGAATAAGCCTAAAAAGATCACTTTTTCCATACCATCCAGCTCCTATAAGTGCTACTTTATAGAGTTTATCACTATACATTAACTCCAATCCATAAGCTCCAAATGATGATAAGGCCAAAGATGCAGTTGTTCCTTTAATAAAATTACGTCGGTTGATGTTGATTACTTTGTTTTTCATAGGTAAAAGATATGAAATTTTGTCAAAGAATTTAGTTATTTTTCTGGATTATTATATTGCAAATAAGATGTTTAACCTCTATATAGAAAGTAAGCGCACTTATAGAGTTGAGAGAAATAACCTCTATTTCTTGTCAAAGAAGTAACTTTACTTTCAAATTAAACGGAATGAAAAATACCATCTCTGAAAGGGTTGCCGATTTTATTAAAAGGTTCCCTCCTTTTAACGAACTCAATCAAAAAGATTTACTAACACTATCAGAGGAAATTAGTATTCTATATAAAGAAAAAGGCGGTGTTATTTTTGCTGAAGGTGAAGCTCCACACAGTAATTTTTATCTTGTCCACAAAGGGGCTGTCTCTCTTAAAAAGAAAGAAACTCAAAACATAATTGATATATGTGATGAAGGGGATATTTTTGGTTTACGCCCCCTTATTGCCAACGAAAACTATATTCTAGAGGCTATTGCTCATGAAGAAAGTATTATTTATACCATTCCCATCGATGTATTTAAACCCTACGCCAAAAAAAATAAGGAAGTAGGGAATTTTTTAATTGAAAGTTTTGCCTCCAATACTAGAAATCCATATTCAAGAAGTCACAGAGGCCATTTTTATGATGACCAAGATGTACTAGAGCCTATAAATCCCAATGCAAAATTATTGGATTTACAACCCGTTAAGTTCTCCAAAAAAATTGTTTCCTGCGCAGAAAGCACCCCTATAAATAAGGTTGCAAAAAAAATGACAAAGAACAATATTGGGGCTATGTTGGTAGTAAAGCAAAAACTGCCCGTTGGTATGATAACCGACAAAGACTTAAGAAACAATGTGGTTACAGGCGTGTATCCAATTACTGCGCCAGCAAGTAAAATTATGTCTTCCCCAGTAATTACCTATCCAAGTAAATTAACCATTACTCAGGCTCAAATGGCGATGATGAAAAACAACATCAGTCACTTATGTCTAACACAAGATGGTACTCCAGATACTGAGGCCATAGGGATTTTATCAAAGCATGATGTCATGGTGTCCTTGGGGAACAATCCTGCAGTTTTGATTAAAGAAATAAAACGAGCTAAAAAATTTAAACAAATAAAACCTATACGAAATAGCATTATGAGTTTACTACAAGGATATTTAGATGTGAATATTCCTATGAGACTCACCTCAAAAATAATATCTGAGCTTAATGATGCCAGTACAAAACAAATTATTAAAATAGCTTTAAGTAAAATGCCTGCTCCCCCACCTGTTAAGTTTAGTTGGTTGGCTATGGGGAGCCAAGGAAGAAGCGAACAATTATTACACACCGACCAGGACAATGCCATTATATTTGAAGATGTTCCAGAGAAAAAATTACCAGAAACTACCTCTTATTTTCTTGAACTTGCAAAATTGGTCAATAAAGGGTTAAATGTTATTGGTTATGAATACTGTCCCGCAGAAATGATGGCATCTAACCCGCATTGGTGTTTAAGTTTTTCTGAATGGAAGAATTTAACTTCTCATTGGATAATAAATCCAGGACCAGATGAAGTTTTACTATCATCCATCTTCTTTGATTACAATCTGGCATATGGTGACAAACAATTGGTAGATCATCTTTCTGAACACATTTTTGACAATGTAAAAAAATATCCAGTTTTTCTTATTCATTTAGCTTCTGGAGCACTACAGAACCCATCTCCCACAGGTTTTTTTAGACAGTTTTTGGTGGAACAGGATGGCGAGAACAAAGATTTTTTTGATATTAAAATGCGTGCACTAATGCCTTTAACGGATGCTGCTCGCGTGCTTATTTTATCTCACTCCATTAAATCTATCAACAGTACGGAGGAACGTTTTGAAAAATTGGCGGAACTAGAACCTAACAATGCAGAATTGTATATGTCTTGCTCCTATGCAGCTAAAGCATTACTTAAGTTTAGAACTAGACAAGGCTTGTTGCACAACGATTCAGGAAGGTATATCTCCTTGGATACTTTAAGCAAAGAAGAGAAAATTAAATTAAAAAGAACATTTAAAACAATCAAAGAAATTCAAGAACTTGTTTCACTTCGGTTTAAGGTTTCTAACATTTTAGGATGATATCACTCTTTAAAAAACGGGAAAACAATCTACCTCAGTTCTGGAAAGGCTATGAGGAAAAATTCAATGGTAGTTTGCCCGAAAAAATAGAGGATATCCAATTTGTTGTGTTGGACACAGAAACCACTGGGTTCAATTTTAACAATGACCGCATGCTTTGTATTGGAGCATTGACCCTAAAGAACAAAACTATATCCGTGAAGGATGTTTTTGAAATTTACATAGCACAAGAACACTATAACAGAGAAACTGCCAAGATTCATGGGATACTAAAAAAAGGAAAAGTAAAACGATTTTCCGAATTAGAAGCATTGGGGCAGTTCTTAGCCTATGTAAGCAATTCTATAATTGTGGCTCACCATGCCCATTTTGATATTACCATGATTAATAAGGCTCTAAAGAGACATAATCTTCCTAAATTAAAGAATAAGGTATTGGACACCTCTACCTTGTATAAAAGGTCTTTACTAGCTACACCTCTTTTAGAAAAGAAAGAACACTATACCTTGGATGAGTTGGCGGACAAATTTAATATTTCTAAAAAAGATAGACATACAGCTGTTGGTGATGCCTATATTACAGCAATTGCATTTTTAAAAATATTGGACCGGTTAAAACCTAAAAAGATAAAACACTTATTCTAATCAAAATCACCCAAGCTCACGTGATTTTTTATTCTTATTGAATTACAACACATTATCCATAATATCTTTTACCACTTCTGGATTTAACAGAGTTGAAGTATCTCCAAGATTATCAGTTTCGTTACAGGCAATTTTTCTAAGGATTCTTCTCATAATCTTCCCACTGCGAGTTTTAGGAAGCCCTGGTACAAACTGAATTTTATCCAATTTGGCAATTGGACCAATATGTTCGGTAATCATTTGATTGATTTCCTTTCTAAGGTTATCACGATCTCTAGATTCTCCCGTTTCTTTTAAAATAACATAACCATAGAGTGCATTTCCTTTAATATCATGTGGAAAGCCTACAATAGCGGATTCCGCCACAGCTGGGTGTTCATTAATGGCATCTTCAATAGGAGCCGTACCCAGATTATGACCCGATACTATAATTACATCATCTACCCTACCTGTAATTCTATAATAACCAACCTCATCGCGTAGGGCACCATCACCAGTAAAATAGTTTCCTGGAAAGGCCGAAAAATAGGTTTCTTTATACCGTTGGTGATTGCCCCAAATGGTCCTGGCAATAGAAGGCCATGGGAATTTTATGCACAACCTACCATCCACTTGATTCCCTTTTATCTCTTTCCCATTTTCATCCATCAAAGCAGGTTGAATCCCTGGCATAGGTAACGTGGCGTAGGTTGGTTTTGTAGGTGTTGCAAAAGGAATAGGGGAAATCAACACACCGCCTGTTTCTGTTTGCCACCACGTATCTACAATAGGGCATTTTTTCTTGCCCACATGGTCATTGTACCAATGCCATGCTTCTTCATTTATGGGTTCTCCAACTGTTCCAAGCACTTTTAGGGAAGAAAGGTCGTGTGTGGTTACATAATCTAAATTCTCCTTTGCCAAAGCTCTAATGGCCGTTGGTGCCGTATAAAACTGAGTTACTTTATGTTTTTCTACTATTTCCCAAAAACGACCATAATCTGGGTAAGATGGCACACCCTCGAACATTACCGTAGTGGCACCATTTGCCAATGGACCATACACAATATAGGAATGACCTGTTATCCAACCGATATCAGCTGTACACCAATACACATCATTCTCCCTATACTGAAAAACATTTTTAAAGGTATATGCTGTGTACACCATATAACCAGCTGTGGTATGAAGCATTCCTTTTGGTTTTCCTGTGGAGCCCGATGTATACAAAATAAACAAAGGGTCTTCTGCATCCATAATCTCAGGAACACAGTCTCCATAAGCCTCGTCCAATAAAGGTTGTAACCATTTGTCCCTCCCTTTTTTCATTTTTATTTTGGAGTTAATGCGCTTGGCCACCAATACGGTTTCAATTGTGGGGCATTGCTCCATAGCCTCATCCACTATTCCTTTAAGGTCAATGGTCTTAGCACCTCTGTATGAGCCGTCTGAAGTAATCACCATTTTGGCCTCACAATCGTTTACCCTTGTAGCCAAGGCAGTGGCAGAAAATCCAGCGAAAATAACCGAATGAATGGCTCCAATCCTAGCACATGCTAAAACGGAAATAGCCAATTCTGGAATCATAGGCAAATAGATACATACCCTATCCCCTTTTTTAATACCATTTTCCTTGAGAACATTGGCAAATTTGGATACCCTAGTATGTAATTGGCGATAGGTAATATGCTCAGCTTCCTCTTTTGGGTCATTGGGCTCAAACAATATGGCCGTTTTATTCCCTCTCGTATATAAATGTCGGTCTATACAGTTTTCTGTAATATTTAGTTTAGCACCCTCAAACCATTTTATTTCTGGTTTAGAAAAATCCCAATCGAGAACATTGTCCCATCTTTTACGCCACATAAAATGCTCTTCTGCCACCTCTTCCCAAAAATTCTCTGGATTACGAACTGATTTCCTATATACTTGGTAATATTCTTCAAAGTTTTTTACGTGATAATTGCTCATGGGTACTTTTTAGTTAAGACCTTAAATTTACGTTTTGTTATGGAAGTTTAAAAATGAAAAGTGAGTAGATAAATTATAAAATCCTATGATAGAACTTTAAAAATGTTTTTAAATCAAAAAAAAGAAAATGGCAAATGCGTATATTGGTTTTTAATAAAGTAACTTGTTTGTAATGTAACAATACCTCCTCATCCCATTGTTCAAGATTTACCTATTTTTGAAAAACCAATAAAGCCAATCAAAATATGAGTCAAGAAATTAGGGAAATAGATATAGAAGATTTAGTCTTATGGACTGAAAATCCAAGAGATCCAATAGATAAGAATGCTACTGATCAGGATGTAGTAAATAATGCATTAAGTGACAAACTTTCAAAGTGGACACTTTCGAAGTTGGCCAAAGAAATGAGAGGTTATTATGATTTAAGTGAATTACCAACAGTAGTTTATCATGATGACAAGCCCGTAGTTTATGATGGGAATAGACGAATGATTTTGGCAAAAATAAAATTTGATTGTGTCACCGTTGATGGTTCAGACAAAATTAATATTCCTGATTTTCCAAAAAAGATTCCATGTAATGTTTGCTCTGAAGCAATTGCTATTCAAAATGTGTTCAGAAAACATGGTGATTCTGGTTCTTGGTCACCTCTTGATAGAGATATATTTGTTCATAAATTTCTAAAAGAGCCGAAAAGTATATTTCTCAAACTAGAGGAACATAGTGGGTTGATAAGTAAAAATACATACTTAAATCAAGGGTTTGTTAAGAAAGAAATTTTTAACTCGGAAAAACTAAGCGAGCTGGGTTTCAACTTGGAAGGAGATGATTTACTTAGCAAGCATAGTAAAAAAGATTCTGAAACAATTTTAAAAGATATCACAACTAAAATTGCCCTAAAGCAAATAACAACAAGGAAAAATAGGGGTAAAGTGATAAATGTCCTAGATAAGGAAAGTCGGAAAATAATTGATGATAACAAAAACAAGAAAGCAAAAAATGTAACACTTGTTTTTAAACCAGAACCACCAAACGAATCAAAAAGGCAAACACGTAGGTCAAAAAAGAAAAATCCAGAATTATTTAACGGTGTTCTTTATCTTAAAGCTAGTAAAGTCAGTGATTTATACAGAGACATTGTTGACCTTTATGCATATTATTTAGACAAAAAAACTGTTTTAAGTTCATATTTTCCAAGCCTTATCAGAATGTCTTTAAGATTACTTTCCGAAGCTGCCTCACAAGAAAGTAATTTAAAACTTGAAGGTTATATTAAGGAACATTTTGCAAGTGCAAAAAAAACATTGGATAATGATGCAAAAACAACTCTAGCAAGTCAGAATGTGTATGACAATACGCTTGTACAATTGCTGCACATTGGAGCCCATAATTATCAGGCTGCAAATAACATAGATCAAACCATTGCAATTTCTATAATTCTAGGAGCAATACTTCAAATATCACATGGAAAATAATTTAAAAGAAAGCCGGTTTCATTCCCCCCTGCGTTATCCAGGTGGTAAAGCACGAATCTTTTCGTTTGTATCCAATTTGATTTATGAAAATAATTTAGTTGGTTGTAGTTATGCAGAACCTTATGCTGGAGGAGCTGGGTTAGCACTAAGACTACTTTTTGAAGAATATGTAAATCAAATTTACATTAATGATTATGACAAATCAATATATTCCTTTTGGAAATGTGTTCTTGAAGACAATGTTCGCATATGTGATTGGATCTCTGATGTCAACATTTCCGTAGATAATTGGCAATATTATAAGGAAATTCAACGAAATTCTGATAATGTTGATGAACTGGAGTTAGCCAAATCAACTTTCTTCTTAAATAGAACAAACGTTTCTGGAGTTATTAAAGGAGGTATGATTGGAGGGGTTAGTCAAAAAGGAAAGTATAAAATTGATGCACGTTTTAACAAAGAAGATTTAATTAAACGGATACAGCGTATTTCAAAATTCAAAAATCGAATTTTAATTTCAAATTTAGACGGCCTGGCTTTTATAAATAAAATGAACAGACGTAAGGAAGAGGTTTTTATTTATTTAGACCCCCCTTATTATCAAAAAGGTTCGGAATTGTATATGAATTTTTATGCTAAAAAAGATCACGAAAAACTTTCGAAAAAAGTAAAAAAAACAAATGGAAAATGGATGGTTTCATATGACAATCACGAATTCATACTAAATCTATACGCTGAGAAAAAGAAGATAATGTACCAGCTTTCCCAATCCACTTCAAATCGAATTGGGGATGAAATTTTAATATTTTCAGACGGTTTAAATTTTAACAAATCAATTACAGAATTAAAATCCCCTCTATTGATTTAATTAAAAAAATAGTACACACAATAATCCATTATAAATAAAAATATATTGATTATATTCTCGAAATAAATCAACCTTAATGCTCCACCGCGTCACCTGCCCCACTTGGTATTCTAATGGTTTCTACTAATTCTTGTACGTCCTCAGGTGGTTCTGGTGTAAATTTGGAAATAACCATGGATACCGCAAAATTAAGTATCATGGCAACCGTACCAAACCCCTCTGGAGAGATGCCAAACCACCAATCTTCTTTGGTGCCACCTCCAAACATGTCAAACTTAAATTTTAGCATATAGAACAGCATAGCCAGTATCCCAACAACCATCCCTGCAATGGCGCCTTCCATATTCATCTTTTTATTAAAAATGCCCATGATAATCGCAGGAAAAAATGAGGCCGCAGCCAAACCAAACGCCAGCGCTACTGTAGCAGCAACAAAATCGGGTGGGTTAATCCCAAAATAACCAGCAACGCAAACAGCTACTACAGCAGATAAACGAGCTGCAATCAATTCGCCTTTGTCGGAAATATCAGGTTTTATTTGTTTTTTAATCAAGTCATGAGAAATAGAGGTCGATATCACCAACAACAAACCCGCTGCTGTAGACAAAGCTGCCGCCAAACCGCCTGCGGCTACTAGAGCAATTACCCAATTGGGCAAGTTGGCAATTTCAGGATTTGCCAATACCATAATGTCAGCATCAATCGTAAGTTCATTTACATTCTTATCTCCAACATACTGAATAACCCCATCACCGTTTTTATCATTAAATTTTATGAGTCCTGTTTTCTCCCATTTAGAGAACCAAGCAGGCATGTCTTCATACTTTTTATTACTTACCGTTTCAATTAAGTTAGTCCTTGCAAAAACAGCTATCGCTGGTGCTGTAGTATATAAAATGGCAATAAACAACAATGCATAACCAGCTGATTTACGGGCATCGCGCACTTTTGGAACCGTAAAAAACCGAACTATCACATGGGGAAGTCCAGCTGTACCTACCATCAATGCAGCAGTGATAAAGAAAATATCTATCATGGATTTAGAACCATTGGTATACTCCGCAAAGCCCAAATCGGTGGACAGTCCGTCCAATTTATCCAGTAAAGAAACACTTTCTCCGACAACAGTGCCACCCATACCAATTTGTGGAATAGCATTCCCAGTCATTTGAATGGAAATAAAAATTGCGGGTACCATAAAGGCAAATATCAACACGCAATATTGTGCCACTTGGGTATATGTAATTCCCTTCATACCACCTAGAACGGCATAAAACAAAACGATTATCATTCCAATAAACACCCCTGTATTAATATCTACTTCCAAAAACCTTGAAAACACTAAACCAACACCTCTCATTTGTCCGGCAACATATGTAAACGATACCAGTAAAGCACAAATAACAGCAATGGTCCGCGCCACATTGGAATAATACCTATCCCCAATAAAATCGGGTACCGTGAACTTTCCAAACTTTCGTAAATAGGGAGCCAACAACAAAGCGAGTAGCACATAACCGCCTGTCCAACCCATAAGATATACGGAGCCATCATAGCCATTAAAAGAAATAAGCCCCGCCATTCCTAAAAAGGAAGCTGCGGACATCCAATCTGCTGCAGTAGCCAAACCGTTAGCTAATGGAGAAACTCCACCGCCAGCTACATAAAACTCTTTGGTAGACCCTGCTCTGGCCCAAATAGCAATTCCAATATAGAGCCCAAAAGTGAGCAAAACAATAATATATGTCCAAGTTTGTACGTCCATTCCTTTATTCGTTTACACCGTATTTTTTATCCAACTTATTCATTAACCTAACATAGATAAATATCAGTATTACAAATACATAGATAGAACCTTGTTGAGCAAACCAGAAGCCTAGTTTAAATCCGCCTAATTTAATTGTGTTGAGTTGGTCAACGAGAAGAATTCCGAATCCGTAGGAAACCAAAAACCAAATACTTAAAAGAATGGCAAGGTACCTAAGGTTTTCCTTCCAATACTTTTTTCTTTTTTCAATATCCATGAAAGCTTAGAGTTGGTTGATTAAGCCGTTAAGATAAGTAAAAGTCTTTGGGAAATACAAATTTTATTCCTTCAAGTAACTGAGCACATTTTGCTCTATTCTTTTTTGAATATTAGAAATATCAGCCTTTACAAAGGTTTCACCCGTTATGTTTTCATACAGTTCAATATATCGTTCTGAAACTGTTTCTATGTACTCATCAGACATTTCTGGAACCGTTTGCCCCTCTAAACCTTGAAAATTATTAGAAATCAACCATTGGCGAACAAATTCTTTGGAAAGTTGTTTTTGAGGTTCTCCTTTTTCTTGACGTTCTTTATATCCCTCTTTATAAAAGTAACGTGATGAATCTGGCGTATGGATTTCATCAATCAGAACAATTTTACCTTCCTTGGTCTTCCCAAACTCATATTTGGTATCCACCAAAATAAGGCCTCGTTCGTCTGCAATTTCAGTCCCTCTTTGAAACAACGCTTTTGTATACTTTTCCAAAACAATATAATCTTCTTCTGAAACGATGCCACGTTTTAAAATATCCTCACGAGAAATATCCTCATCATGATCTCCAATTTCTGCTTTGGTAGCTGGAGTAATAATGGCTTCAGGGAATTTATCATTCTCGTTCATTCCATTTGGCATAGGGACACCGCAAAGTATTCTTTTCCCAGCTTTATATTCCCGAGCAGCATGACCAGACATATAACCCCTAATCACCATTTCTATCTTAAAAGGTTCACAGGCATAACCTACGGCAACATTGGGGTCTGGAGTAGCTAGCAACCAATTGGGAACAATGGCTGCTGTATCTGCCATCATTTTTGTAGCAATCTGATTAAGAATTTGACCTTTGTATGGAATTCCTTTTGGCATCACCACATCAAAAGCTGAGAGTCTATCAGTGGCAACCATCAATAATATGTCATTCCCAAGGGTGTAAACTTCTCGGACTTTGCCCTTATAAATGTTTTTCTGTCCTGGGAAATTAAAATTGGTATCTATAATCGTATTCGCCATGAAGTACTATTAATTCTGATGTTCTATATTTTTGTACGCATCAATTACTTTTTTGACCAATTTGTGACGAATCACATCTTTATCATCCAAGTAAATAATCTCGATTCCCTCCACATTTTTAAGAATCAACAAGGCTTCTTTTAAACCAGATATAACCCTTCTTGGCAAATCTATCTGTCCAGGATCGCCCGTGATCAGGAATTTGGCATTTTTTCCCATACGGGTCAGAAACATTTTCATTTGGGCATGGGTAGTGTTTTGTGCCTCATCTAAAATTACAAAGGCATTGTCCAGCGTACGACCACGCATAAAAGCCATAGGTGCAATTTGTATGGTACCATTCTCAATAAAATGAGTCAACTTTTCAGAGGGAATCATATCACGCAATGCATCATACAACGGTTGCATATACGGGTCTAGTTTCTCTTTTAAATCTCCTGGTAAAAATCCAAGATTCTCCCCTGCTTCCACCGCAGGTCTTGTTAATATAATTCGTTTTACTTCTTTGTTTTTTAATGCTTTAACTGCCAAAGCCACACCTGTGTAAGTTTTCCCCGTTCCAGCTGGACCAATGGCAAAAACCATATCCTTAACCTTTGCCGCATCAACCATTTTTCTTTGATTGACCGTTTGGGCTTTTATCAATTTTCCATTAACCCCATGCACCAAAACCTCGCCACTACTTTTTGAAGAAGCATAATCCTCTTCCCCATTACTTGTTAGCACACGCTCTATTACATTTTCATCCAACTTATTATATTTGGCAAAGTGAGAGGTAAGCATATCAAAACGCTTATCAAACTCTTCTAAAAGTTCTTCATCTCCATATACTTTTATCTTGCTGCCACGGGCAACGATTTTAAGTTTGGGGAAGTATTTTTTTAATAAATCTATGTTCTCGTTCTGGTTCCCAAAAAACTCTCTTGGGCTAATTTCGGTAAGTTCTATTATAAGTTCGTTCAAAGAATGGGGTGTTTAAATATTTTGGTTTTACGAATATATTTCGGTTGCCTATTTTTTTGTGTAATTTTGTTTAACAAACTTAAGTAAAAATCAGTTTGCTACAGTAAAAAATATATCAACAGTGCTTGCATGGCAATTATTACATTAACTACTGATTTTGGGCTCAAAGACCATTTTGTAGGCGCTATAAAAGGAACTATCTATAAAGAGTTGACAGATGTCAAAATTGTTGATATCTCGCACTCCATAAGTCCTTTTAATATCCAAGAGTGTGCCTATCTTCTTAAAAATTCCTATAAAGCGTTCCCAGAAGGCACGGTGCACATTGTTGGTGTGGATTCTGAACCTTCTCCAGAAAATCAGCATATTGCCGTTTTGGTAGATGGTCATTATTTTATTGTTGCTAATAATGGAGTCATAGGATTGATAACCTCTGAGATAAAACCAGATAAAGTAATGGAAATCAACATTCCCAATCCTTTGCACGGCTCTTTCCCCGTATTGGATGTATTTGTACAAGTGGCTTGTCATATTGTTCGTGGCGGTACTTTGGAAGTAGTAGGTAAACCTTTTACCCAATTAAAAGATTTAAAAGAATTTGCTCCGAGAGTTTCTGATAATGGTAAAACAATTACGGGAAGCGTTGTCTATATTGATAATTATGGTAATGTAGTGACGAATATTCAAAAGAGTTTATTTGAAGCCTATCGAAATGGAAGAAAATTTGAACTGAACGCTCGAAACAAAAAAATAGGTGAAATCTATCATAAGTACAGCGACATTATAAATTTTGACTTAGAAAAAAGTCAGCGTAAAGGTCCCGGGGATTTATTAGCGCTTTTTAATTCGTCCGATTATATAGAACTTGCCATTTATAAAAGCGATTTAAACACGGTTGGTGGAGCCTCTACCCTTTTGGGGCTTGATTATAGGGATACCATTACCATCAATTTTTTATAAAAAATTAATTTTGAATAAATAAGAAAAATGCTTGCCATATATAAACGAGAAATACAATCTTTCTTCACCTCATCCATTGGGTATCTTATTATTGCCCTGTTTTTGGGGTTATGCGGGTTGTTCCTATGGGTTTTTAAAGGTCCTTTTAATCTTTTTGAATATGGGTTTGCTGACCTCAGCAAGTTTTTTCTATTAGTACCATGGGTATTTCTTTTTTTAATTCCGGCAATTACAATGAAAAGCTTTTCTGAAGAGAAAAAACAAGGTACCTTGGAATTGTTGTTTATAAAACCTCTAAGTCTATGGCAGACCGTTCTCGGTAAGTTTTTTGGTTCGGTCACTTTAACAGTTCTAGCAGTAATTCCAACTATTCTATATGTGTACAGTATATCTCAATTGGGTACCACAATTGGTAATTTGGATATGGGTGTGGTTATTGGCTCTTATTTTGGACTCCTATTTCTAATTACTAGCTATACAGCCATGGGGCTTTTTGCATCTACCTTATCAGAAAATCAAATTGTAGCTTTTATTATTGGGGTATTGCTCTGCTTTGTATTTTATTATGGGTTTGAAGGAGTCTCTACCTTATTTCAAAATGACACTAACTGGCTTACCATCCAGAAAATGGGTATGAAGTTCCATTTTGATAGTATTGCACAAGGTGTTTTAGACACAAGGGATTTAATCTATTTTATTGGCCTGACACTATTTTTTCTTTATCTGACTGTTGTTCAACTTAAAAACCACAATCGATAATGAAAAAGAACCTAGTATCATTTCTAAAGGCTTTGGTAATTCTTGTGGTCATTAATATTCTGGCAGGATTTGTCTATACACGTTTTGATTTAACCGAGGACAAACGCTACACCTTAACCGAGCCAGCAATTCATACTATTGAGGATTTTAATTCCCCTGTAATTATTGATATTCTTCTGGATGGGAACCTACCCCCAGAATTTGCCAAACTTAAATTAGAGACCAAAAACATTTTAGAAGAATTTACCGCTAAAAACAACAATATAAAATTCAGCTTTGTAAACCCATTGGAGGATACGTCCCAAACGGAAGCAACAATAGCAGAGCTGCAAGGTCTTGGATTAACGCCTGCCAATATAACGGTAGAAGATAATGGTAAAGTATCGCAAGAAATTCTGTTCCCTTGGGCCATGGTCACTTACAACAATACCACGGTAAAAGTTCCCTTGCTAAAAAATAAGCTGGGAGCCTCTTCCGAAGAACGCGTAAATAACTCCGTACAGAACTTGGAATATGCCTTTGCCGATGCTTTTACCAAAGTCAATATAAAAGAGAAAAAACAGGTAGCAGTTATAAAGGGTAATGGTGAATTGGATGATATTTATGTGGCCGATTACCTAACCACTATAAGGGATTATTATAACATTGGAGCCATTACCTTGGACTCAGTTGAAAGTAACCCCCAAGAGGTGCTAGAACAACTCAAGGTATTTGATTTGGCCATTATTGCAAAGCCTACGGAGACTTTTACAGATGCAGAAAAATATGTGTTGGACCAGTATATTGTAAATGGTGGTAAGTCCATGTGGCTTATAGATCAAGTTGATATAGAACTGGATAGTCTTTTTAACGAGAAAGGTAGTGCAATGGCTTTTCAGAGAGATTTAAATCTAACTGATTTCTTTTTTAAATATGGCATACGCATCAACCCAGTTTTGGTGAGCGATATGTATTTTACTCAAATTGTGCTGGCCACTGGCGATGAAAACAATTCGCAGTACAATCCCGTTCCATGGTTGTACAACCCAATGGTCTTTTCAAGGAACAACCACCCTATAAACAACAATCTAGAAGCACTAAGATTCCAATTTACAAGCGTAATTGACACCTTGCCAAACGCAAATAAAAAGACAGTTTTATACTGGAGTTCTCCTTTATCAAAAACCGAAGGAGTTCCAAAGGAAATAAACCTAAATAGTATTAATTCCCAACCTAACAAAGAAACCTATAACAATGGCAATAAACCTTTGGCCGTATTGATTGAAGGTGAGTTTAAATCGGCTTTTGAAAATAGAATAAAACCTTTTAAATTAAACGGTGCTTTGGAAAAAGGAAAGGCAAACAAGATGTTGGTAGTTGCAGATGGTGACATCATTAAAAACCAAACAAGAAATGGCAGACCGTTGGATTTAGGGTATGATAAATGGACCAATAACTTTTATGGCAACAAGGAGTTTCTACTAAATAGCATAAATTACCTTTTGGACGATGATGGACTTATAAACATTCGCAATAGGAAAGTATCTATTCCATTATTAGATCAAGAAAAAATTGTGAATCAAAAAAGTAAGTGGCAGTTGATTAACATTGGTGTTCCAATAGCCTTGACCCTTATTTTTGGGCTTGCTTTCAATTACATAAGAAAGAAAAAATACGGAGCTTAGGTGTTAATAAGTTTGTTTCCTTAAAAAGGTCAATTAAAATATCTTTGTTTCTAGGACTTAACATTAATAATGTTGTGAAGCAGGAGAAGAAATAGGTCCTTTTCTAACTCAGATTTATATAAAATAACTACGAATGAAATTTATAGTATCTAGTACTTATCTTTTAAAGCAATTGCAAATTTTAGGTGGCGTTATAAACAATAGCAACACCTTACCTATCTTGGATAATTTTTTGTTTGATTTAAAAAAGAACAAATTAACAGTTTCAGCATCAGATTTAGAAACAACCATGAGCTCTGTTTTAGATGTAGATTCTGATAATGAGGGAACTATTGCCGTACCTGCCAGATTATTATTGGAAACCTTAAAAACATTCCCAGAACAACCGCTAACATTTGTTGTGGAGGAAAATAGTACTGTAGAAATTAGTTCTAATCATGGAAAGTATGCCTTGGCATATGCAGATGGAGCGGAATTCCCTAAAGCTGTAGAACTTTCCAACCCAAGTTCTACAATTATTATTGGAGATATATTGGCAACGGCCATTAACAAGACCATTTTTGCCGCAGGTAATGATGATTTAAGGCCTGTAATGAGTGGGGTCTTCTTTCAATTTTCTCCAGAAAATTTAACGTTTGTTGCCACTGATGCCCATAAATTGGTTAAATACCAACGTACGGATGTTACGGCCTCTCAAGTAGCAGAATTCATTATGCCCAAAAAACCTTTAAATCTATTGAAAGGAATTTTGGCTGGCAGTGAAGATAATGTTACTATTGAATACAATGAAAGCAATGCTAAATTCACCTATGGCGATACCGAATTGGTATGTAGGCTAATTGATGGAAAATACCCCAACTATGAAGCGGTAATTCCAAAAGAGAATCCAAATAAACTAAGTATTGCCAGAAACCAATTGTTAGGTTCTGTAAGAAGAGTTTCTATCTTCTCAAATAAAACAACACACCAAATTAGATTAAAAATTGCTGGTGCAGAATTGAATATTTCTGCTGAAGATGTAGATTATAGTAACAAAGCAGAAGAGCGTTTAACGTGCTCCTACCAAGGAGATGATATGCAAATAGGCTTCAACTCAAGGTTTTTGGTAGAAATGTTAGGTAATTTAACTTCTGATGAAGTTTCGCTAGAAATGAGCTTACCCAACAGGGCTGGTATTCTTACTCCAGTAGATGGATTGGATGAAGGTGAGTATGTTACAATGCTAGTAATGCCCGTTATGTTGAATAACTAATTATCATAAGACATAAAAAAAGGGCAATGTTAAAAACCATTGCCCTTTTTTTATATTCTATTTTTCTAAACAAATTTTATTGATAATGGGTAATAGGGTGATTCTCCATTACTGGCCCTAACTGCATTTACAATTGGGAAAATAAAACCAATAAGACAAACTCCCAGTAAAGTCAATAATCCCAAGCCTAGCAATAAAATTGCAGGAATACTTAGTATGGCATATAACAACATACTCAATTGAAAGTTAATAATAGACTTTCCATGTTCATCCATATTTGCGATAGAATCTTTAGATGTGGCCCAAATAACCAAAGGAACTATAAGGCCTCCAAATCCTGTTACGTAATCTATTAATTGTGTAAGGTGCGCAATTGCAATTGTTTGATTGTCAACCCGCATTGATTTTTGATTGATGATTTCCATTTTCTATTATTTTAAGGGGTTATACTTATATGTAGCTATTTTATCCAAAATGTTACACTAAATAGAAAGAATTCAATCTAAATATTATTTCTTCAAAAGCTTTTTCAACTTTTCATTTTCCTTAACTAACGTAGCTTTTGTTTTAATGATTTTACTATTCAGTTTCTCAATGGCTACAGGAGATAGTTTTCCCTTAGCTTCACCACTCACTAATTTCTCCTCTAGTTTAGCCAATTTCTTTTCATTTTTGGAAATGGACTTCCTTTTTTCAGAAATAGTATTATTCAATTTTTCTTCCTTTTTGAGCTCTTTTTCTAATTTTTCTTGTTGTTTTTTAGCTTTTTTTGCCTCTTTTTCGGCTTTTTCAACCTTTTTCTCAACTGCTTCTTTCTCTTTTGTTTCTGCAATTTCCTTTTCAACCTGTATTGAATCTATAGGTTGCTCCATTTCTTGAGCATAAGAGAAATGCAGTACACATAAAAGCATTCCTAAAATGATAGCTGATTTTTTCATAATAATATTTTTATTTATAGTTAATGGTTAGACAATATATAAAATTAACAATAATGCATATTTGCCTATTTTTGCACTTAAACCGTCTGCATGATTCTTAATGACACTATTGTGGCCTTGGCTACCCCATCTGGCGCGGGGGCAATAGCTGTAATCCGAGTTTCTGGTGAAAATGCAATCTCCATATCGGCCTCTTTGTTTAAGTCCGTTACTAATAAGAAACTAAAAGAGCAAAAAAGTCACACCATTCATTTAGGTCATATCATTGATGGAGGTAGAACAATGGACGAAGTTTTGCTGTCCATCTTTAAAAACCCAAATTCGTACACAGGTGAAAATGTAGTAGAAATTTCATGTCATGGTTCTCCATATATTCAACAAGAAATAATCCAATTGTTTATTCGTAATGGTTGCAGAACTGCAAATCCAGGGGAATTTACCTTAAGAGCCTTTTTAAACGGAAAATTAGATTTGAGCCAGGCAGAGGCCGTGGCAGATTTAATTTCCAGTGATAATGAAGCTAGCCATCAAATTGCAATACAACAAATGCGGGGAGGGTTTAGTAATGAAATTAAAAAACTACGGGAAGAACTGCTCAATTTTGCTTCTTTGATAGAATTGGAGCTCGATTTTTCTGAGGAAGATGTTGAGTTTGCAGACAGAACCCAATTCAAAAACTTACTAAAAAGGATTCAAGAAGTCCTAAAAAAATTGATTGACAGTTTTGCCGTTGGCAATGTCATAAAAAATGGGATTCCAGTAGCCATTGTAGGTGAACCCAATGTTGGTAAATCCACACTTTTAAATGCTTTATTAAACGAAGAACGAGCCATTGTAAGCGAAATAGCTGGTACCACTAGAGACACAATTGAGGATGAAATATCCATTGGAGGTATTGGCTTTAGGTTTATTGACACTGCTGGAATACGTGATACCCAAGATGTGGTGGAGAGTATTGGTATTAAAAAAACATTTGAGAAAATAGAGCAAGCGCAGGTTGTTATTTATTTGGTTGATGGTTCTGATGGTGAGAAACTGAAACATGTACAGTTTGAAATTGAAAATTTAAAAAACCAATACCCGCAAAAACCACTTATTATTATCGCCAATAAAGTAGATATGCTTTCAGACAATGAAATAGAGAGCTTAAGAAATAAGATTGAAAACATCCACATCTTATCTGCAAAAACTGGTTTGGGAGTAGATGAATTAAAGAACAAACTACTATCCTTTGTAAATACGGGGGCTTTGAGGAACAATGAAACCATTGTTACCAATTCTAGGCACTACAACTCACTTTTAAAAGCCTTAGAAGAGGTAGAAAAGGTACAGTTTGGATTGGATGAAGATGTATCTGGTGATTTATTGGCAATTGATATTCGGCAAGCGTTGTACCATTTTGGGGAAATCACTGGAGAAATATCCAATGATGATTTATTGGGAAATATTTTTGCTAATTTCTGTATTGGGAAATAACGTATTAATTTCCGTATAGCTTAGGCTCCAACCACAAATATCCCATGCTCAATAAAAACAAAAGATAGAACCATATTGGGTTTATTTCTTGTTTGACTTTTACCTTTTTTATTTCGGAAATAGGTTTGTTAAAGTGCCTTCTATTTTGATTAATGGTATTATATGCGTACAGTGAACGCCACTTAGTTGAATCCATCACAAAAAACTCAAATACTTGTGAAGTATCATTTTGCAAAACCAGTTTGTTCCACCCCATATTTCTAGGATAGGTAGTTCCTTTCCATAAACTGGTAATATCTACATCCCTAATCAAAGGAACTCTATATTTGTCATTAATCATGACTTCCGGGTTTTCAATTTCCGTTCTAACATTAAAATGAAAGGGCTGGTCTTTGTAAGCAAATATTGAATTGGTATTCCATTGAGCTGCAGAAATAGTTTTCTTACTTACATCTTCAATAATACTCTTCCACAATTGCTGATAAACTTCTTTTTGGCCCTTTAGTACCAACTCATAGGTATTCTCCAAAATTGTAGTGCCAATTCTGCCTTTTCGCATTCGTTTATATCCCGCAAGAGTTTGTTTTGAAGAGCTATAACTTGTTTGAAGAGTTATATCATCTGCAAATACAAAGGGATGTTTATTAAATTTAGTGCCTGTATCATTGGCATTTACCTCAACGCTTTCATTTCTTCTAAAGTTAAAATGCGAAGTATTTCTGGGCAAACTAAAGTAATTAAGGTCTGGTTGAACAAATAGTCCCAAACCTGTTTCCCTAATTGATGTATTAAGTGCAGCTAAAGATTTTGAAGACAGATTCTTATATGAACTTGCATCAATAATCAATAAATCAAAATCATTTAAATTATCTTCTGAAAAGGTATAAATTGGCGTTCTATCTCTATTAAAATATTCAAATTTATATCGGTTTTTAGTAATCTGGCTTCTTACCAAAACCTGATGCCCCATCTCGGCTAGATAATTTTTTAAATATTTGGTTTCAAAAGTTGGGAAATTGTTTACTATCAACACCTTTAATGTATCTCTAGCCATCACTTTTATGGGCAAAGGTTCTGTGGAGAGGGTTTCCCCTAAAGAATCTTTTTCTTCCAAAGTATAGACATATTTTCCCTTTACCGATAAATTAGCTTCTAAATGAAATCTTTGTTGGTCTTCATCATTGAGAGTTATTGAATCCAATTTAGAACCTCCTACCTCCTTTAAAATAAGTCTATTTCCTATTTTGGGTTTATTATATAGGCCATCAACCACCAATTTGGAGCCAATCCTATTTTCTTGGTTATACTTTAGTCTGGAAATTCCTTTAGACACCCCTTCACCCAAATACACCGTAGGGATTGAATCTAGCTGCCACAAGTCAAACGATTTTAGTCCTTGACCTAAAACAAATAAAGAACTTAAAGAGTCCGTGTATTTTTTTAGTGGTTTGTTTGCTTGGTACTTAATTAATTTTATGCCTTTATGGGCACTTATAAGGCTATCGAGTTTTTTGGAATTATATCCTTTGGCTGTTATAATTCCCAATTTAGTATTCATCTCCTTTAACATTGTTGGCTTTAATGCAATTGCTGCTAAAGAGATTAACGCTAAAAATGATATAAGCACTTTAATAAGGAAACGAGGTTTTCCAGATTGTGACCATTCTTTCCATAAAAAAACAACCCAGAGTAATATGGAACAGATAACTACGGGCCAAAATACATTTTGGTTTAAAAAGTTGATTCCCATAATCATTCCAACTCCTTTAATACCAGTTCGTTTATTGATCCCATGGCTGTTTTACCTTTTCCAGGATTGGGGTTTTGTCTTTTAATTGCTCCCAGCAAGCCTTGCTGTACTTTTCTAAGTATTTCTTTTGACACATCAATATCTTCCGTGAGCCATTTTAGGCGTTGTAAAGTCTTTAAATACTTTCCTGGTTCTTGTATAGCCAAACTTGCCAATTCTGTTCCTGCTTGTTCAAAAAGAATTTTATCTTGCTTGGAAATTATACGCTCATTGCCCGTTAATTCTTCCAATCTTAATATAGTTTGGCGCATAAACGAATTTTCTTCTTCTACACCTATATTTTCTCTTTTTTGAAAATTATCTATCTCATCCAAATCTCCTGTTAAACGTACTTCCTCTTTTATAGGTGGAGGGTCAAAACCAATACGGTGAACATAAATACGAGCACTGTTCTTAATTTCCTGAATCAAATTCAACGCCCTATACTGGTATGGTAAAGATTCTTTGGGTGTATACAGACGTAAATAGAGTTCCGCATCCCACATTTCGCTCATAGCTTGCTGTAGCTTACTTTTTAAAGACTGAGTAAAAAGTGTGGATTCTTCTGGGTCATCATGGTTATGAAGGAAATCACTCAATGGGTCATGAGCTTCTTCTTCATTTTCTTCTTCTTCTTCATGCTCATGGTCAACCAAATTATGCTCATTATCACCATCATGGTCATGGGTATATTCAGACAAGGGGTCTTCAGAATCATCTGTAGTTTCATCCACAGAAACTTCTTGCGTTACCTGAATACCAGAATCAGCTTCATCACCCATAAACTCACCATATTTTAAGCGAAGCGCTTTTTGGTCAAAGCCCAGTTCATTACTGGTAGAATTAAATTCTTTTTTAGTTAGCTTAGATTTATTGGCAATGAGTTTTTCTGTATCTATAATGAGTTGACGCTGGCTTCTAAAATAATCGGGCATTAAATCCACCCCCATGGTCCCTTCAACGGCATACTGATTGGACACAGTATCCTTAATAACTGCAAAATAGGTTTCCCCTCTTTCAATATTTGGGTTCGGTTGTTTTGTATCAATAGCTTCCACATAAAAGTACAGCTCATCTCCGGGTTCCATTTTTAAATCATTCAAATCAATTTTCTTGGATAACTTCAAGTTTTTAGTCCCTCTAGAAATTTTATTATCAAAATTTAGTTTCTCTTCCCGGAATTTTACAGATTCTCCTTGACCTTTACTAACCGTAGCTATAATATGAGCCTCATTAATTCCATAATCATCGGAAATCAGGGTTATAAAGGATAACTCTTTTTTGTTATCAAAAGAAAAGGTAGTAAACTGATCCAAGTCTTGGATTTCTATAACTGGGCTTTGGTCCTTTGTTGCTACCATTGCATATAAGTCTGATATATAAGACCCTCCATCAATATCTGTAAACCTAAAATTATAAAAGCCAGATTCTTTTAAAGTCGCATTCCATACATACCCATCATTCTTTAATTGCATAGGAGAACTTTTTCCTGCACTTTCCAGAGCAACATTTTTAACCTCTCCCTTAAACTTTATTTTCCATGACAACTGCGAACCTTCTAAGGCTTTTATGTCCATTTTAGAAGTTGAAGTTGAAGGAATATTTGTGTATTTAGGATAAGAGATTGTAAGTTCTTGACTTTCCAATTCTGGTGGGGTGGCTTTCAACGCCAAAGAATCCGCAGGTTGTACTATGATGGTATTTTGTTGTTCAGAGTTTATAACTGAATTATTACCAAACCAATTAAAATAATATCCCAAACATCCAATGAGCATGAGCAACAAGGTCCAAATTGAGGCTCTTTTTAAATGATTAATGGGTTGAACATGCTTTATCTTGGCTCCAAGTTCTTCTGTTACCTTATGCTGCTGTAGAAGACCCAAAACGGACAGTTGTTCTTTTGGTTTGAGCAAAAGACCTGAACTATATTCCATGGTTTTTATCCTAGTATCTAGATAATGGCAAATTCTGTCCAAACTTAATTTCCATGGTTTAAGTAAAAGTGTTATTAAGCTTACTAAGCCAAAAAACACCATCAAAGAAATTGAAAGATTAGATGTTAAAAAGAAAATTAATACAGACGGACCAATGGCATACAAGAAAATCTCCAATCCTTGTGTCAAAAGCCATCGCTTTTTAAACCTCATCAATATATTCTTCCCTGTCACCATCATTGCTTTCTATATCTCGCTAAGATTCGTTCAACTATTAAAGTAAGAAATAGCATTATCCATAACAAAGGGGATAAGTCCATTCTATTAGAAAAACTTGCTTCATTCTTTATTCTAGATTTTATGGGGCGTAGCTCTTCAACATCAACTATACGTTTATCATAAAGCTTTACTTTTTCGTTAATGACAGGGTGTAAATTTAAAAGCCCGATCAAATGTTCAGCCAAATGCTCTTCAATAATATTCTCTGTTGTAATAGGCTTTGTCAAGTAGTATATATTTGGTGAAGCTCCCTGTTCAATCAATCTGCTAGAAAGGCTATCTTGCTTGTACTCCAACACATTAACCTTTGTTTCTTTAATTGATTCTTCACTTAAAGAAATAAGAGTATTAAAAGAAGATAGGTCCAGTTCACCAATCTCACGGACTTTTTTCACAATAATTTCCCTACCCAGATACTTTGAAATTGCCCTATATGTAGATTCTATATAGGTAACATTATTAGAAAGGCTATCATTATAAATCAATAGTACTTCCAGAGGTGTTAACGTACTTAGGGGTACCGTTTCCTTATTTCCATTGAATTGAATATAAACGCTATCCTTCTGTTGATTAAATTCAATCTGGGTATGGTCTGCCGGCATTATTTCCTTCTTAAAAGAAAGTTGTTTGCCAGAACTAATTATACTTAGCAATTGAACATCTTCTCCATTTAAATTTGCTTCTAGAATATTTTCAGATTGATTCTGAGAACCTATCACTATCCAATGTGTATTAGAATCTGTTCCTGGTCGCATTCCTTGTATTCCTGTCACCAATCCTTCACTAAAAACGACAATACTATCAGATTGCAAAGAGCCCATTTCCTGTGCTAATTTCCAATAATTAACAGAAGTAAGGCTTTTTTCTTTATATGTACTTCCGTCCCATTCTGGAAATCCTGATTGTAACAATCTTACATCTACTTCTGATAAAGAATCCAACACACGTACCATATTTTCATTGGAAAGAATGGAAGGCTCAATTAAGTACGTAATAGAACTGCTATTTTCTTCGGTTTTTATACTAGAACCAGAGATAATAAAAACAAGCAAAAATACTACTAGCAATCTTAATGCTAACAACCAAAGCTCATTAAGATTTATATCGCTTGTTTGTTTAGGATTGGTGTCCTTAATAAACTTAATACTACCTACTTTAATAGTCCTCACCTTCTTCTTACTCCACAGATGAATGGCGATTGGAATACCCAATCCCAATAAAGCCCATAGATATGTTGGGTGCAGCAAAGTCATACTATAATAACTTAGTTCGTTTTTTTAAAAATAATCGTAAAGCACTTTCTATAGGCTCATCTAGCCTAAACATTTCATAACTTATGTTGTTGGATAAAAGCATATTCTTTGTTTGTTCCATTGTTGCATTAAAAGCTTCCAAATATTGCTTCTTTGCTTCTCTAGGGTCAATTTTTAATTTGGCACCAGTTTCTAAATCTTCAAATACAACTTGTCCCTTATAATCAAATTCCAATTCGCTTTTACCCATTATATGAAGAACCACAACTTCGTTCCTTGAAGTCTTCAATTGTTTGATTATTTGCGTCAATTCATCATTGTACTCATACAAGTCCGTAATAAAGAATATCAATTCTTTATGGTTCCGATTATGAATTTCATTTAAAGAGTTAGAATTGTTTGGCCATTGCCCAGTAGATTCAATAGCTATCAATTCATGCAAAAATCGTTGGAAATGTTGTTTTTGAATCCTAGGATATAAATTTTTAATATACTGGTCATTTAGAGCTAGAAGCCCAATTGCATCTCCTTGGTTCTGAGCCAAATGTGCCAAAGAAGCTACCAATACCTTTGTAAAATCCATTTTTGTGAGTCCATCCTCTTTATGGAGCATAGACTTACTTGCATCTATTATAAACTTTACACCGATATGAGTTTCTATTTCTGATTGTTTGATATAGTATCTTCCTGATCGAGCCAGCATTTTCCAATCTAACAATCGCATATCATCCCCAGGCTCGTATCCCCTATATTGACTAAACTCCAATCCCAAACCCACTCTCCTACTTCTATTGAGACCAGAAAGATACCCATCCACCAGTACTCTTGAAATAAGAGCAAGCCCAGACACACTATTAATGATCTCTGGTTTAAGGATTTGATTGTAGTCTTGTCTCACTTAAAATGCTATTGCTTGCAAAAGATGTTGAGTTACTTTATCGGAAGATATTCCTTCTGCTTCTGCTTTGAAATTTACAAGTACCCGATGTCGCAATACTGGTAATGCAACATTTTTAATATCATCCATGGTCACGGACAAACGTCCTTGAGACAAGGCCCTAGCTTTTGCGGTTAATATCATTGCTTGCCCGGCGCGTGGCCCTGCTCCCCAACTTACCCATTCTTTTACATACATATTTTCTGTATTTTCTGGTCTGGTTGCACGAACTACTTTACTGACAAATTGTATTAAATCATCACTAATAGGTATCTCTCGCACCAAATGTTGCAATCTTAAAATTTCCTTTCCAGAAAGGATGGGTCTTATGGTTTCCTTTTTTATACCAGTGGTACTCTTCAAAATTTGAGCTTCTTCTGACTCATTGGGATAACCAATTTTTATATAGAAAAGAAAACGGTCTTGTTGTGCTTCTGGTAAAGGGAACGTTCCAGATTGTTCAATAGGGTTTTGTGTAGCAAGGATAAAGAAAGGTTTATCCAATGAATAGGTTTTACCAGAATAAGTCACCTCAAACTCTTGCATTGCTTCTAATAAGGCAGCCTGCGTCTTTGGAGGAGTTCGGTTAATTTCATCTGCCAAAATAATATTGGAAAAAATGGGCCCTTTATTAAACTCAAAAAACTTCTTTCCCGTACTATGGTCTTCTTCCAATATTTCTGTCCCAATAATATCAGAGGGCATTAAATCTGGTGTAAACTGAATCCTTCTAAATTTTAAATCAATGGCTTGGGCCAAAGTTCTAATCATCAATGTCTTTGCCAATCCCGGAACACCTTCCAACAACGCATGTCCGCCAGCCAAAAAAGTAATTAACAGTTGTTCAACGGTATCTTCCTGCCCAACGATAACCTTGCCAATTTCCCTCTTTAAATCTTCTAATTTTAATGTTAGTGTATCAACTTCTTGTTGAATCTCCATTAATTCTTTTTCCATCTATCTAAACTATATTTTATGATGTAAGTGCATACATCACGATATTTACACCAAAGCGTGTATTATCAATCTTATACCATCGTTTATTTCTAAAATCATAGTCCCATTCGCAACCGTAATCCTTATTGCTATACAAAACCCCTATTCTACCATTTACAATAATGGCCTTTAAGTATTCATGAACCAAATCATCTCCCCAGCCGTTAAGTTCCTGTGAGGTGGTAGGTGGACCATCTTCAAACTTAAAAAACACATTGTATATCTCATGATTGTTAGGGATTTTTTTAAGTTGTCCAACTCCAAAAATTTCTTCCATTTGGCGTTCAAAAGACTTGGCAAATAAGCCATCAATATCATGATTACAATCGTCAGCAAAGACAAAACCGCCATTTTCCACATATTTTTTAAAATTCTCCCTTTCCTTTTTTGTAAACTGAACCAATTTGTGGCCAGACAAGTAGCAAAAAGGGCACTTAAATATATCATCGCTACTTAGACTAATGATATTCTCCTTTTTATCCACCGCCAAGGTTGTATATTCTACCAGTGAATTTAAAAGGTTGGATGGCATGCGCTGGTCTACATCCCAATCACCAGATTCGTACTGTAACCTTGTAAAGAAAAATTCATTGCTCACCCATTATATTTTTTCATACACTTCATCTGTTATAAAAAAACTGGCTGCTTTGAATAAATCACAACAACCAGTTTTTATATTTTACCTACCTGCTATACAGCATCAGACAAGCTAGTAAAGGTAAAGTCCCTAATTTTCATATAAGGAATCAAATCACCATCTACCCTAGCTTGTTGCCCAAGAGTTTCCAAATTATTAAGCATAATTATTGGGCTTTCATTAAATCTGAAATTCTTTACAGGGTATTTTATTTCACCATTTTCAATATAGAAAGTTCCATCACGTGTAAGACCAGTATAAAGTAATGTTTGTGGGTCTACTGAACGAATATACCATAGTCTGGTAACCAGAATTCCCTTTTTAGTACTCTTAATTAAATCCTCCAAAGATGCATCTCCTCCTTGCATTATAACATTACTAGGGAAAGGAACAGGTTCTATTCCTTTTTCTTTTGCCCAAAAACGGCTGTATGCAAGGTTTTTTACAACTCCATTTTCTATCCAGCTCATTTTCTTTAAGGGTTGACCAGCACCATTCCATGTGGAGGTTGGAGCATCTGGATTTAATGGATCCGACCATATATTAACTCTCTCATCAACAATTTTTTCACCCAATTTAGTACCACCTCCTTCTTTGGACATAAAGTTACGCCCTTCATCCGCCGATCTTGCATTTAAAGCACTGCCCATTCTTCCCAAAAGACCACTGGCAGCAGCAGGCTCCAATATCACAGTATATTTTCCTGGCTCAATAGCCTTTGCCTCTTTAGACATTACGGCCTTAGTTATAGCGACATTTGATGCTTCAGAAGCATCAAACTTAGAAATATCATTGTAATCCCTTGTCACCCATCCTGACCCAGTACCATCATTTGTACGCATAGTTACCGTAAAACTTGCGTCTGTGGATTTATTATAAGCAAATAACCCATTAGAGTTAATCATTGCTGAAAAACCAGCAGAATCATTTAAAAATCCTGCAGCCGTAACATCTTTCTCTATTGCTGGTTGAATACTACTATTGGCAACTTCTGCCCTGTACTCAGGAGTAATATTCGCTGTTGCTTTAACAAAAGTAATAGATTCATCATAAGATTGTGGGCCCAAAGGATCCATAAATTCAGGATTTTCAGGAGAAAGTTTTGCAAGTTCTTCTGACCTAGCGACTACTCTTTTTAATGACTCATCGTCAAACTCATCAATAGTTGCGGTTCCAGAACGTTTGCCAAAATTGGATTGAACAACCATCGTTTGGTTAGATCTGTGTCCAGATGTAGAGACAGTATTCCTAGCATATCTAATATTGCCACTTTCACTACCACTTAAATTTATTTCGCAGGCATCGGCAGTGGAAAAGCCTAACGCCTTTTCCATAATTTTCCGTGCCTCTTCTTCTGTATATATTGCCATTTTAATTTCTTTATTTTATGAGACTTATTATACGGTTCTACCTGTATTAATTACATTAATATCATTGAATCTGGTAGTGGAGCTACCATGGGAAACTGCACTTATTTGAGAAGGTTGCCCTTTACCATCAAAGAAAGAACCAAACAAACGGTAATCACTTTCATCACAAATTTTTGCACAAGAATTCCAAAACTCTTGAGTATTAGATTGATATGCAACATCATTTAACATTCCAACAATTTCTCCATTTTTAATTTCATAAAAAGCTGTGCCCCCAAATTGAAAGTTATATCGTTGTTGGTCAATAGAATACGACCCTCTACCTGCAATGTAGATTCCTTTCTCTACATCCTTTATCATTTCAGCTACAGAATATTTGTCCTTACCAGCTTCAAGAGAAATGTTAGGCATTCGTTGGAACTGTACATCGTTCCAGCTTTGAGCATAACAACAACCATGAGATTCATTTTGATCAATCATATTTACTTGATCACGAATAGCCTGATAGTTTACCAAAACCCCGTTTCTAATAATATCCCACTGCTTACATTTTACTCCCTCATCATCATAACCTACTGCTCCAAGTGAACCAGGTTGAACTTTATCAGCAACAATATTAACAATATCACTACCATACTTAAAGTTTCCAGATTTCCATTTGTCCATAGTAGCAAAACTTGTCCCAGCGTAATTAGCTTCATAACCAAGTACACGGTCCAATTCCGTTGGGTGACCAACAGATTCGTGAATGGTAAGCCCTAAATGATTGGGTTCTAATACCAAATCATATTTTCCAGGGTCTACTGATTTAGCAGTGAGCATTTCTTTCGCCTGTATAGCCGCTGTTGCCGCATCTTCAACTATATCGTAGCTTCCTCTGTATAATTTAAGCCCTGCTGCTCCTTCTAATTTTTCAGAATCCAGTCCGTCCATATACTCATAACCCATTCCCATAGGGGCACTCATTGCTTGTCTTGTCTTAAATTTACCTGCAGCGCGATCTACGGCTGTTACTCCAAAAGTGGGCCATATACGATGTATATCTTGGTCAATATAAGACCCTTCAGTAGATGCAAAATACTTTTGCTCATTCACCATAAAGAGTGCAGAATTAACAAAGTTTGCACCATTTTCAAGAGCTGCAGCATTGGCATTTAATAAAAGGTCAACTTTTTCTGAAACAGGAACATCCTTAAAATCCTTCTTAATAGGAGTTTTCCAAGATACTTCTCCATGGCCAGATACTGGTGCAAGCTTCACAGGGTCTTTCTGAAATTTGGAATTAGCTTTAGCAATTGCCACAGCTTGTAATGTTGCTTTTTTAATCCCGTCCTCAGAAACATTATTAGTAGAAGCAAAACCCCATGTTCCGTTCGCTATTACCCGGATTCCAATTCCAAAGGACTCAGTGTTAACCACATTTTGCACCTTATCTTCCCGTGTAAATACATATTGATTAAGGTATCTTCCAATTCTGGCATCCGCATAGGTTGCTCCCAAGGACTTAGCAGTGTTCAATGCAACATCTGCCATTCTCTTTTTAACTATAACATCCATTCCTGGTTCAAGCAAAGCTTCTACCGGAATTATGTTTCCCATCATTGATGAAGGCACCATTAAAGCACCAGCCCCAAGACCGGATAATTGAACAAAATCTCTTCTTTTCATTTAAATATATTTAGTTCTCTATAATACTGTTCTTTTCGATATGATTATATTGACATTTGACATAAATAATCAAAACACAAAATAGTGATTTTTAACTTATTCAACTAATTTTGTTAGTTAGTTATGATTCTTATTATTAAAGTAGCACAAAAATCCCTTCTAGAAAATGAATAATGTATTTAAGCAAATAATATTATTATAAGATTTTGTTTTGAAATGATTATCCTCGGATATTTGCATTTCATTCCTACACGATGGATATTAGAGCCAAACAAAGAACCGCATTAAGTATTTTCTTTTTCCTTTCAGGATTTTGTTTTTCAACATGGGCTTCAAGGATTCCTACTATTAAGGCATTTTTTAATTTTAATGAAGCTGAATTGGGAAGTGTTCTTTTGGCAATGCCTATAAGCTCAATGATAGGCTTACCTATTTCTGGTTGGTTGGTATCAAAATTTGACAGTAGAAAACCCTTGTTTTTCTCTTTTATTTTATTTTCAGTCTCGTTGATTTTTATAGGGTACGCCAAAACACCTTTTTCTTTAATATGTGCCATTGCAATGTTTGCGTTTTTTATGCGAATATTAAATATTGCTGTAAACACCCAATCTATTACATTGCAAAGAAAATTTGATAAAAAAATAATTGGCTCATTTCATGGTCTTTGGAGTACAGGTGGTCTTTCTGGTGTAGTGTTTTCAACCCTAATGGTGAAAATGAAGATTGGGATTGAATTGCACTTATTAATAGTATCACTTGTAACATTGATTATTACCTTTTTTGCCTATCCCTTCTTAATTAAACATGACAAAGCTCCTTCGGGAAATAAACTTATTTTAGGCAAACCAGATTTATTTATTCTTTATTTGGGAATTCTTGTGTTTTTTGCTGCCGTATGTGAAGGTGGTATGTATGACTGGAGTGGTGTTTACTTTAGAGAAGTCGTAAAAGTTGAAATATTCACTTATGGGTATCTTATTTTTATGGCCTGTATGGCACTTTCTCGCTTCTTTTCTGATAGAATTATAGAACGTATTGGTATGCAAAAAACTTATATTATTAGTGCCTCATTTATTGCATTGGGTGTTTTAACGTCCATTATATTTCCATATTTTTGGTCTTCTATGATTGGGTTTTGTTTGATTGGTTTTGGAACCTCCTCAGTATTTCCTATGACCTTTGCGTTGGCAGGGACTTCCAATAAGTATTCTCCTGGCATGGCCATGTCTATTATTGGTACATATGGTATTTTAGGCATGCTCATTGGGCCGCCATTAATAGGTTATTTAGCACATGCATTCAACCTAAAAGTGTCTTTTATAACCTTTATAATTTCTGGGTTGATGTTAATTCCCATTTCCCAGCTTTTTTTTAAACTTCAAAAAAAACAAAATAGCCAATAGATTAGGAAAGACTATTTTTGTCTTGAAATTTTGTATTCTATGTTTCAGTTCTTTAGTAAGAAAATATACCTTGTTGATTACCTAGAAGGTTTTATTGATATTCATAACCATATTCTTCCAGGAATAGATGACGGGGCCAAATCGGTTGACGAATCAATAGATCTTATAAAAGGTTTTGAAGAGTTTGGAGTGAAATCATTTGTTGCCACACCACACATTATGAATAATTATTACCCTAATACTCCTAAAAGCATTCAAGATTCTTTAACTTCTTTAAAAACAGAGCTCATAAAGCAAAATATGAAAGATGTTTCCATTGAAGCCGCGGCCGAGCACATGATAGATGATAATTTTGAGAACATTTTGGACAATGGACAAATCATGCCAATAAGAAACAGTTATTTGTTGGTTGAAATGTCATATTTACAACCCTCAATAAATTTTGATGACGCTATTCAACAAATAGCCTCAGCTAGGTATTTTCCTATTTTTGCCCACCCAGAAAGGTATGGTTACTTACATAATGATTTTGAAAAATACTTAAGATATAAGGAACAAGGACTTTTATTTCAAATGAACTTATTATCTCTAAGTGATTATTATGGAAAGGAAGTTCAAAAAATGGCTTATAAATTATTGGATAAAGGTTTGATTGATTTTTTAGCTAGCGATGTTCATAATACGGGGCAGTTAAATAGTCTAAAAGAAGTGAAACTTCCCAAAAAGGCGCTGGAATTTATTTTTCCAATTATTGAAAAAACAATTGTCAATTTTTATTAAGACTTAATATTTCCTCTATTTTTTAATACTTTATGTTTTAAGGTATATTGTATAACAAAAAGCATAAATCTTTCTTTGAAAAAATCTATGCTTTTTATAACCTACATTGTTCTGGTTTTTTTCTATTTCTATTAAGTTTAACTGTTTATTTCATAACAATTAATTGTCTGAAATATGCCTTCCCACCTTTGGTCAAAATTCCCAAATGATATACACCTTCTTGCAAACTATCAATTGGTAGGGTATAAACATTGTTTCCAACTAGAAATTCATAAGGATTAAAAACACTTACCAGCAATCCTGAGGAATCAAAAATTCTTATTTCATTCAAGTCTGAATTAATTAAATTAGTTGACAGTGTAATTTCTGTTGCCCCAGGATTCGGGAATAACATAATTTCAAAAGGAACAATTGGCTCCTTACTATCTATAGTTGACGTTGCATAATCCATTATCCGAGCCGTTAGACCTAGAGAAGACTCTGTTACAGTAATATTGTCAATGAAATAAAATTCTGGGTTCCCGCTGACAATCATCTCTATGACAATCTGTAGGGTTGAGCCCGTAAGTCCGTCCGCTGTAAAGGTCTGTGGGGATATATCATCCGATACAAATCCAAACTCCACAGGGGAACCACCGTCCAAAATGTAAAGGGCACGGACAAAATCATCGCCTTCCTTATTATCCCTGTCATCGTCAACATCGACCGAGACCGAGACGGTTCCCCCTATCGAAATTACCTCAGAGGTCCATATCCCAGGGGTATCACTATCGCCTCTGGCCATGAATCTGCCATCGGATACCTCAAAAGTACCACCGTCACGCACCGAAGTCCAGGCTGTGGAACCATTGTCCACAACTGCTCCATTCAATAAATCCTCAAAATCCTCCAACCATATCGTTCCCCCAGAGGAAATTGGACTATAAGTAGCCGTAAGATTCACATCTGAAGATGGCATCGTAACCGTGGTCGAGGCACTGTTGATATTTGAAACCGAGGCCACATCACCGGTCCAGACCTCGAACTGCTGACCTGAAGGTGCTGCATCGGCCAAAATATTGACAACTTCACCTTGCTCATACGTTCCATCACCGTTTCCATTGTTCACTGTAAGCGCATACGTTGTGCCACCGATTGGGCTGTAAGTTGCAGTAAGACTGACATTGGAGGGTGGCATCGTAACTGTGGTCGAGGCACTATTGGTGTCCAAGACCGAGGCTACATCACCCGTCCAGGCCGAAAACTCCTCACCTGTGGGCGCTGCATCAGCCACAATGTTGACCACTTCACCCGATTCATAGGTTCCGTCTCCGCTTCCATTGTTTACCGTGAGCGCGTACGTTGTACCACCTGTTGACTCGCCTGTTACAGTAATATTGTCAATGAAATAAAATTCTGGGTTCCCGCTGACAATCATCTCTATGACAATCTGTAGGGTTGAGCCCGTAAGTCCGTCCGCTGTAAAGGTCTGTGGGGATATATCATCCGATACAAATCCAAACTCCACAGGGGAACCACCGTCCAAAATGTAAAGGGCACGGACAAAATCATCGCCTTCCTTATTATCCCTGTCATCGTCAACATCGACCGAGACCGAGACGGTTCCCCCTATCGAAATTACCTCAGAGGTCCATATCCCAGGGGTATCACTATCGCCTCTGGCCATGAATCTGCCATCGGATACCTCAAAAGTACCACCGTCACGCACCGAAGTCCAGGCTGTGGAACCATTGTCCACAACTGCTCCATTCAATAAATCCTCAAAATCCTCCAACCATATCGTTCCAGATACTTCCCCTTGGTTCCCTTCCAATCCTATTGTTAATGTCTCCCCTATACCATAATCAATAACCAAATTTGCCATAGCGCCATTGGATGAACCTGTATAAATTAATGCAAATTGATGTGCTGAATTGGCTTTAATAAACCCGGGATTGAGAACCCCAGATACTATGGCAAAATCAGATGCATCTGGTCCTGTAATGCTCATTTCTACAACATATACACCCATATTACCACCAGAGGCATCTATATCTACCAACACATTACTACCAGAAACAAATTGTACAGTGGTAGGTCCGCTTAAGGTACTCAATGTTCCAGGTACTCCGATTGGGCTATCATTGCCGAAATATTCCATATTCTTTTGATTACCTCCTCCACGACTTGGAGATCCAGCAGTTACATACACCCCACTACCCGATACAATGGCTTGGAAGCCATGACGCTCAAAATTCATATCTTCCAATCTTGTCCACACACCTGTGGAAGGATTGTATGATTCGGTTATTCTTAATGCATCGTCAATATTTTCACCATACACAATTTCATTTCTAACTTCTCCACCCATAACAAGTAAATTACCATTGAAATTTGCCACGGCCGGAGCTGCTCTTGGGGTAGGGAGATCAGCTTCTAGGGTACTCCAAGAACCGCTTGAGAAATTATATACATCAACTTCTGGCAATACAGGCTTAAAACCACCCCCATCACCACCAGATTGCCTTCCTCCAACAGCATATAAATTATCGTCAATGACCACTGCATGGAAATGATCTCTTGCCCTAGGAGCATCTAGATTATCGAGTGCGGTCCAAACTCCCGTAGCAGGGTCATACTCATCAAACCAAGACACATAACCGCCGGCATGGCCTAATGTATTTCCACCTATTATATAGAACTTATCATTGTACACTACTAACCCAGCAGATCCTCTTTTTCTATTTTCCGGTATTTCAGGTCCTTGTATCCACTCTTCATATACAGGATCAAAAGCCCATATATAATCAGCGGGAGGCTCTGGCCCCGAATTGTCCTTAAAAGCCCCTATAATCCATATAAGTCCTTGATATTCTGTTGCTTGAAAGTGATTAAACTCAAAAGGAGCTGAATCGACAAGAGAAGTCCATGAATCATTTGTATAATCATATATATCTATTGTTCTGGCATTTTCACGACCACCCATAAGGTAAAATTTATCGCCTACCTGAACGAATGAACATTCATGTCTTGCCGTATAATTTTGATCCTCATTTTTAAGGACCCACTCCGTGCCAATTGATCCAGTATTCACTATAATGATTACCGTATCGGTGTCTGTTTGGTCATCCCCATCCGTCACTGTCAGAACCGCATCATAGGTGCCAGCAACTGAATAAATATGCATGGGCTCAGCTTCATCAGAGAATGGGCTTCCATCACCAAAATCCCACTGGTATGCTACAACTCCTATGTCATCTGTTGAGTTACTTCCTGTGAAATTTACCTCAAGAGGGCTATTGCCACTTAGAGGATTCGCCTCTGCCAAAGCATCGGGAGGTGAACTTATCGCTACACCACCACTAATCTGTATGGCCGACAGCTTAGGTTGGTCCACTCCTCCATCGGAAGCCAATGCGGACAAGTATAAATTCAGCTCACCGTCAGATATCGTAACTGGGAAGCTTTTCACTGTAGCAGTCTCCGGGCCAACGTCCGCTGTAATGTCGTAATTATCAAGCACTAAAGAGTCTTCTAGGGTTACATCGAATACTCTAAGCCCCTCGCCGCCTTCACCACCTCCGGTGGCACCCCAGTATAGTTCAGCCATATGAAGCTGCACAATGTAACTTCCATTGGGAACTGGAATATCATAACTGTAGAATTGATTACTTGAACTACGTTCTGTCTGATATAGCTCTGGAAGTTGAGCCTCAGAGTTTGAATAGGTGTCCCCACCAACAAAAAACTCATCTGCTTGGTAGTCTACCCCATTGTGTGTAAGGGCGGGCCCTCCAGCGTTAATGTTCAACTCAAATACTCCTTCTGGCAGTATCACCCATTCAAAAGACATTGACTCTATATCTTCAGTATCTCCATCATTATCATCAACAATAATGGTTACATTATAAGGTGAACCGGCTGCTGCCCCCATTTCTACTGTTCCTCCTATTTGACCATTTGTAGGTTCAATTGTTACTCCCGACGGAAGACCGATTGCAGTGTACTGAAGATTGCCATCTCCTCCTGATGCTTGAACAAACAAACTACCATTTAAAGCTTCCCCTTCTTGGTTTGTTTGATTTGCCAACTGCTCTATGTTTATAGGATTGCTGGTGTCAAAAGATTCTATGATTTCAATACCACTAATAACAGCATCACCGTCATTGTAGTTAATTAAAGAAATATTGATGAAGTCATCCAATACCTCAATAGTTTGTGAAAGAACTACACCTGTTCTAAAACCATAATCTCCGGACAAATCAATATTATCCATGTTGGGGTAAATGTTTCCTTCAACCTCAACATCAAATACTCTTTCCCCTGCTTCGGAAGTAGCATTTACACCATCTCCCATATAGAGTCTTATTTCGTAAATTCCAGAAAGGCTCACTGGGAATGAATAGGTGACATGGGGAATGGATTCAAAAGTATCGTATCGTGATGTGTCGAAAATATCTGTAGGAGTGGTTGACAAATCCACAGAAGCATCGAAAGATTGCATGGACAGTACATTTCCAACCGTATTGGTTTCAAGTTGAATGAGATATTCATTTGGGTTGCTGTTTGTGTCCGCTGTCCAAGAAATACCTCCGTCCAACGCCGCTATTTGAGGACCACCAGCGTTCACCCTATATATCACAGGAGATAAAGCCACGTTAACATTGAAAGTAAATTCTGTAAAATTCGTGTCTTGGTCCGTAGCTCTTATGGTAATATTACTATTTGCAGCCGTAGCTGGATAGTTGAGTGTTAAAATACTTCCATTGATTTGAGCGCCAATACTGGGGTCAGTATTGCCCGATACTGAATAAACCAAATTTTGATTTCCATTATCATCATCAAAATAATTGTTCAAATTGAACGTGTCAGATCCAGAATTAATGTAAGTATGAATATCCGAGATCATACCGGTAAGCGTGGGTGCTCCTCCAATAACATTCAAATAATCCCATGTTCCCTCCAATTCTACACCAGAAGTATTAGAGCTTCCAATAAGTCCTACCGCTAGTGGATTTCCGATTTGTTGGATTGATTCAAGTACCGCTCCTTGGGCTGTAATAGAGCCCAAGAGTTGTCGCAATCCTCCATCAAAGGCATATTCCAATCCTATTTCTCCTGTGGAAGGATTCACCAAAAAATAAAGAATAGCACTGGCCCCAGGACGATTGTTAGTAGCAATGGTCAATTCCAAAGGTGTCTGCGCCACATCACCAATTTCCTGAAGCACCGACAACCCTGATGGGGTAATTACAAATTTTATATAGTTACTCTGGGTTCCATCACCCATAAATATGCCCATTTCACCATTGGTAGGGCTGGATGCATGGTATAACTGTAAGTTGTCCGTAAAGTTGATAAGTCTAGTGACAATCGTGTAAGATGTAGTTGTAATATCAGATTCCACACCGTATTGGAAGGCTTTCTCTTGGTTATTGGTATTTCCTAAAGCAGTCCCAGATGTCAGCTGCATTGTCATAGCCCCAATGGCCCCTCCAAGAATATCATTGGGGTTTGGATCGTTGGGATCATCCCTTCGATCTAACCATTGTAACCAATTGGGATTGTTATCTCCATTGTTCATTAAACCAGTGAAGCCCAATCCCAAATATCCTTTGAGTTCAGTATTGCTAGAAAACATTTGGTTGATTACCGGTATGCTAAAGGCATCTGTCCCAGAATCTTGGGGGTCTCCCAATTGAAATGGATCCTGAGCATCAGGAATACCATCATTATCATCATCAGTGTCATTTAAATCAGAAACCAAGGTTCCTCCAGCTGATTTATCAAAATCGTTTGGTTGGGATCCTCCATTACAAGGGTCTGACCCATTCTCGTCTTCATCTTGATTTGTATACCCATCAAAATCGTAATCATCCGTTGCATAACCAGGTGTACTAGGTGGGTTACAAACTATGAAATCCTGTGGTTCAAATACGTAAATACCACCTTCTAAAGTTACTACCCATATAGATCCTGGAAAAATATCTGTATCAGAATTACATGTTACACCAAGAGCGTTTCCTTCCAGCCCTGATAAAAAGTTGGATGTCAAATTTTGTAGTGATCCATCTGTATTCAACTGAACACGTCGCAGTCTTCCAGTATTCACTCCAGCAATTAAATCACCTTGCATAGCCCCACCAAAATTACTTGCCGTGTACTCATCAATACCATTGGTGTTGGTGCCCCAAAGTGTAATAATTTCTGCATCATCACCGTCAGGATTATTTATGCCAGGTCCCCGCCAATCTCCTTCAACAGGATTTGCCATGGCTACAGGTACAGGAGGCCAATTTGCCGGTAATCCTAAATCTGGATCAGTGGTGGAATTTGGAGTTGAGCCGTCTGGATCAAATATTTGTGTTCTAAATACTGCTCCATTGGTTGTTCCATCACTCGATGGATTGGTGTATAAGCCTGCTCCAAAAGGATTGGCTCGGGATGGGTTAGCATGTCCCCCGTAAAAACTTCCAGGAACATAGCTATTAATATTATTGGTGACCATTTTGAGGTTGTCGCGGTTGTTAACTGATTCACCTCCAGAATCTGAACTACTTCCTGGTTGTGCAGGATTATAATCATTGGTGACATTACCTGTTCCTTCTTCAAAAGGAAATCCTCCCCAACCTTGATTGGCTCCATTGTCTGTAATATAAACGGCACCACTTTCGGTAACAACAAAATCGTATATGTTTCTATGCCCAGGTGAAAAAATCTGCACAGGTCCTCCAGGTACTATAACAGCTTGATTCAATCCATCGTTACCACCAAAAGGATCATTAACATCTACACCATCGTATCCAGATGCATTTGGATCAATTATACCATTTACATTAGGTCGGCTAGGGTCATCCAAAGTAGGTAAATCATATATATAACTACGTCCATTATCATCAAGAACAGGCATACTTCCCAAGGCATCTAAATCAACCGATAAGAGTGCGGCCGTAAGTGCATATTCACCAGTATATGCAAAGTTTCTAGAAGGTGAACCTGCATTGGTATGTCCACCTTGACCAATCAATAGATAATTCTGATCGTTAATCTGAGCCAATTCCAAACCGTTTGAGGCGTGATTCTCTTCAGATCTAGGCAATCCACGAACAATATCCACAACATCCCAATTGGTACCTGTCCAAGAAATACGAGTTATTATTCCTGAATTTGTGTCGAGACCACTGTCGCCATTTCCTCCACTTCCAAAGCCACCAATCCTAAAATCACTTGAGGCAACATATATTATAGGGTTTTCCGCAGTACCTCCCACTTCAATACCCAAGGTTTCCCTTGAGGAGCTAAAAAATAAAGACCCATCGTCATTATGGTCCTGTATTGTGGTTATGGCATCCAATTCTTCAGTAGCTGTAACCATGTAGTTTCCTGGACCATTCCTTTCGATAGTGAAAATTTTGATAAGTCCACGATAATCCGCAACATACAATCTTCCATCTGGTCCATATTTTAAAGAGGTTCCATTTGTAATGGATGTAAATCCATTCATATTAAGCTCGTTCAATGAAAAACTAATCTGAGCAAAAGTTGAAAAACTTTGAAAAAATAAAAAAGTTGTAAATAAAAATTGAATAAACCTATGTGTTGAAGGGTGGTAAAATTGTTTCATGTTCATCTTTGGTTTAGAAGAAAAAAATATTGTGTAAAAAGGAAAGGGGAAACCCCAAAATTATATACTTTCAAAAATTGGTTTTGATTAGCGTTTGGGGAACTGTACGAATATAAATCACAGAGTCGAACCAGCATAAATACATTGCATCAATTAGACCAATTACCATTAAATTCGTTGAATGCCTTTTACCACCATTAACCTAACTATCAATAGATTAGACATTGTATTACTTTTCTTATTAATATATCAAATCTCCAAGAGATTGATAGCTATTTTTAACTTAATTATTATGACTACAGTATTGCATTAAAAGTGCTCATGTCAAAAAACCTATATAAAATGGTTCCATTAAAACAGTTTGAACAATGTAGTCACTGCATTGAAAAAAAAGAGGGCGATATAATCGCCCTCTTTTTATAAAACATTTTTTAATTTATTAATTCTTAACCAATAACTCAATACCTATTGAATCACCTTGACTTACTTCTATTGTTATATAATACAATCCATCTCTAAGTCCGAATATTGGAATTTCATACAATCTTTCTACTAATAATTCTTGAGGTTCATATGATTCCATTAATCTTCCTGTAGAATCGTGCAGATTAATTCTGGTTACTACCACACCATCTGGTAAATTCATTACTTGTAGGTTGGCATATACGCTCGCTGGGTTAGGAGCTAATATGGCCTCCATTTCCAGTCCTAAAGTAACATTATCTATTACTTCTATTGTTATGGATGTAGAGTCAGATAATCCTTCCGCGTCTTCAACTGTTAATGTGGCTTGATAAGATCCCGCCGTTTCATAAGTATAGGTTGGATTAGGTTCTGTAGAACTCCCTCCATCGCCAAAATCCCAAGCATAGGTAATGATACCTACATCATCCGTTGAGTCAGTTCCTGTAAATTCAACTTCTAAAGGTGCGTCCCCTGATTCTGGAGTAGCCGTTGCTACTGCAACAGGCGCCTGGTTTCCACCAGGTTCAGTAACTTGAATGGTCACTATTACTGTATCTGTCAATCCACCCCCATCTGTCACTGTTAAGGAAACATCATAGGTTCCCGGTGTTGTGAATGTGTATGTTGGGTCAGCCTCATTTGAAGTACCTCCATCAATAAAATCCCAAACATATGTAATAATACCTACATCATCTGTTGAACCACTTCCAATGAAAGAAACCTCCAAAGGTGCGTCCCCTGATTCTGGGGTAGCCGTTGCCACTGCAACAGGTGCTTGGTTAGGTTGATTTACTGTAATGGTTACTACATCTGTGTCCGTAAGTCCTTCTATATCCGTAACAGTTAATTGTACCTCATAGACCCCTGATGTAACAAAAGTATATGTAGGGTTTGTTTCTGCAGAACTTCCTCCATCGCCAAAATCCCAAGCATAGGTAATGATACCTACATCGTCCGTAGAGCCACTGCCAGTGAAAGAAACCTCCAAAGATATGTCCCCTGATTCTGGAGTAGCCGTTGCAACAGCAATAGGTGCTTGGTTCCCGCCAGGTTCAGTAACTTGAATGGTCACTATAGTAGTATCTGTCAATCCACTTCCATCTGTCACTGTTAAGGATACATCATAGGTTCCCGGTGTTGTGAATGTGTATGTTGGATCTGCTTCATTTGAAGTACCTCCATCAATAAAATCCCAAGCATATGTAATGATACCTATATCATCTGTTGAACCGCTGCCAGTGAAAGAAACCTCCAAAGGTGCGTCCCCTGATTCTGGAGTAGCCATTGCCACTGCAATAGGAGCTTCATTAGATGAAACAACTATAGTTACAATATCAGTATCTGTCAATCCACTTCCATCTGTCACTGCTAAGGAAACATCATAGGTTCCCGGTGTTGTGAATATATATGTTGGGTTGGCTTCTGCAGATGTTCCTCCATCTATAAAATCCCAAGCATAGGTAATGATACCTACATCATCCGTTGAGGCAGATCCTGTAAATTCAACTTCTAAAGGTGCGTTCCCTGATTCTGGGGTAGCCGTTGCCACTGCAATAGGAGCTTCATTAGATGAAACAACTATAGTTACAATATCTGTACCTGTCAATCCACCCCCATCTGTCACTGTTAAGGAAACATCATAGGTTCCCGGTGTTGTGAATGTGTATGTTGGGTTGGCTTCTGCAGATGTTCCTCCATCCATAAAGTCCCATGCATAACTTATAATACCTACATCATCCGTTGAGCCACTTCCTATGAAAGAAACCTCCAAAGGTGCTATTCCAGATTCTGGAGCAGCCGATGCCACTGCAACAGGTGGTAGATTAGGTTGGTTTACTGTAATGGTCACTACATCTGTATCTATAAGTCCTTCTATATCCGTAACGGTAAGTTGTACCTCATAGACCCCCGGTGTAACAAAGGTATATGTAGGGTTGGCTTCTGCAGATGTTCCTCCATCTATAAAATCCCATTCATAGCTTACTATCAATAAATCATCCGTAGAAGCACTTCCATCAAAAGTAACTTCTAAAGGAGCATCGCCTTCCGTTGGAATAGCGGACGCTACAGCTGTAGGAGCTATACCAGTACCAGTTACCTCAATGGTAATACTCTTTGTATCTGTATTACTATCAGCATCACCAACTGTCAAATCCACTAGATAAGTACCAATTTCTGTAAATTCATGAGTTGGGTCAGCCTCAGTTGAGGTTGTACCATCCTTAAAGTCCCATGAATAACTGGTTACACCTATATCATCCAAAGAATTACTTCCAGTAAAGTTCACGGTCAAAGGAACTAAACCGTTAGTAACATCAGCTTGTGGAACCGCAATCAAATCACCTGGTTCGCCTATGTACCATATAAAATCCACAGTTTCATTTCCAGCTGGATCTCCATCATCGGTCACTGTAACAGAGACGTTATATGGGCTATTATCAGCAGCTCCTGGACCACTTACACTACCACCTTGTTGAGATTCAGGTGCATTAAGCACCGCATTAGTGTTATTATTGTATCCCCAATCGTCCACTTTATACAACACCATTCGATCAATGGCATGGCCCAAGGAACGTTCTGAAACTTCCATAGTATAGGTACCTGGATTTACAAACCAAACAAAAATTTCATGATTATCATTATCATAGGTTCTAGCCTGCCAATCATAGGTTTCAGAACTTCCTCCACTTCGATATACTTTGAAGAATCCATCGGCACCAGCACCGTCAGGAGTGGTAGCCGGTGTTACTCTTGAGCTACCTATTGGGAATACAATTTCTGATTGTGCTCCCTGAAGATTAGCAATAATATCAGCCTCGGTTCCTGGGTTACCAACTGTACCATCAATAGCAAAAAACCAAACATCATTATTATTAGGAAAACGCAACCAACTGTCATTTTCATCCGCTGGCACAGGACCTGAAAAGAAGTTTTTCCAATTGAAACGATAGACGCCAGCCTCAGTAATAGTTATCTCATAAGGTATTGTACTACCATTTATATTGCTAAAACTGTTGGTATTGGCAATAATGCCCGTTGCTCCATCCAAATTAGTTATGTCCCATCCTGTAGTATCACCTGATTCGGCCTCAATGACTACCAATCCATTCTCTTCAATAAAATTATCACCACTACCACCGCTAACAAAGCCATCATCAATAGTACCTGTTATGATACCTGTAGTTGTATTTATGGTTAAATCAGGTGGCAATCCTGTAGCGCTATATGTAGTATTATTTGGACTAGTTGCCTCAATTTGTAATGATACAGAGTCTCCTTCGTAATTGTATTGATCTCCAGGATTTGTTACCCCGAATGTAGCATCAGGATTATTGGTCAAGGCAATGTTCAACGTACTTGAATCATTATAATTAATGGTCAAGGTAGCTGTTCTATCTGCCCCGGTACCCGACAATAATACACTTAATATATGGGTTCCATTTGCATTAATCAAAGCATTTGATAGCTCTCCTAATTCTATGCTAAAATCACCAGCATTGGCACCTGTTATTTCCATAGAACGTATGAACATTGCAACATTACCATCAATAACATCCAAGTCAATATCAACGGTTTCTCCATCGTTAAAAATAACCGTATTTTGAGAAGATAACACACTAACAGCACTAGGAGACCCCACAGGGTTGTCTTCCCCTAGAAACTCCATATTCTTTTGATTGCCCCCTGCTCTATTAGGAGAACCTGCCAAAATATGAACTCCTGGACCCGAGACGATTGCTTGTGTACCATGACGCTCAAAATTCATATCGGCCAGTCTATCCCATGATTGGGTTATTGGATCATATTCTTCCGTAACCCTTAAAGCATCATCTGTATTAACACCGTAAACCAATTCATCCTCTACTTCACCACCAATAACAACCAACTTATTGTTGAAATTTACCGCAGAGGCACCTCCACGTGGTGTTGGTATATTTTGTCCACTGGGCAAGGTGCTCCATGTACCAGAAGTAAAATCATAGACATCAACCTCTGGTATAACAGGTTTGAATACACCGCCAGTACCCCCAGAAAGTCTTCCTCCCGCAGCATATAATTTGTCACCTATTACAACCGCAGCAAAATGATCTCTTGCCCTAGGTGCATCCGTTAGCGGTGTCCAAGTTCCAGTTGCAGGGTCAAACTCATCAAATTGTGCAACAAATCCTCCATCATGTCCATCATTGTTTCCACCCACTATATAAAATTTATCATCATAAACCACCAAGCCAGTAGAACCTCTTCTCCTATTGGCTGGTATTTGTGGGCCTTGAATCCACTGTTGGTTTGCCGGATTGAACATCCAAATGTACTCCGTAGGCACTTCGTTAGGAAAAGCATTGTCCTGGAATGCACCGATAACCCATATTAAACCTTGATATTCGGTAGCCTGAAAGTGATTAAACTCCTTAGGTGCTGAATCTGTCAGAGAAGTCCATGAGTCGGAAGTATAATCATAAACATCTATTGTTTGTGCATTTTCACGACCGCCCATCAAATAAAACTTGTCTCCAGCCTGTACGAAAGAATTTTCATGTCTAGCCGTATAATTTTCATTTTCGTCCTTGTCACTCCATGTAAACTGTGTTTCGACTGTCCAAATAAAAACTTGACTAGATGGGGCAGACAATGGTTTTACAGCAGTTACCACAACTGTATGGGTGCCATTTCCATTTGGACCACCAGTTGAAGCCGCTACATTTATAGTACCTGATATTTGACCTGTCGCTGAGTTAATGACTATGCCTTCAGGTTGTCCTGAAATATAATAAATAACCTGTTCTCCAGAATCTCCACCAGTTGCTGAGGCCATAAAATCAACCACATCAAGAATTCCATTACTTTGGTTTGGAATGCTTGCTAATGTCAATGTTGGGCTACCAGTATCCACTAAATACACCTCAATAGCATTGATTAGAGGGTTTTCAACTTCATGACCAAAAGAAATGTTCAATTCGCCATCATTAACTGATACAGGATAGGAAATCATTCCCCCAATCTGGTGACCAAATGTTTCAACTAAATCTAAATCATTTTCTACCAACACCCCTTCGAGTGAAATATCAAAAACACGATCACCAACACCAGCAGTATCCTCAAAACTATTCCCCATATAAAGATTAACCACATAGTCACCATTTTCAACAGTTAAGGTATATTCCATTTCTGGTGAAGCAGACACGTCATAGCGTTCTTCATTAAAAATGCTTAAGTACGTACCATTGTCTATATATGCTGGTATAGAAGCATTTTTAGTGTTAAAAGACATTACTTCGTAGTCCTCTGTGAGTCCTGTATTTACTGTGTAATTATTTCCAGTCTGCGCTCCATTACCCAAATCACCTTCCCAATTGGCGCCAATATCAGAGGCATCAACTTGTGTGCCACCAGCATTAATCCTATACATAAATGGCTCAACAATTTCCCATGAGAAATTAATTACCACTTGGTCACTGGTTAAACCATCACTATCATCTACGGTAATGGTAACATTATAAGGGCTACCAGCAAAGGCATTTTCGTCTATACTACCAAAAATATTCCCATTTGTAGGCTCAATGTCCACACCTGGTGGTAAACCTGAAGCCATAAAATTAAGATTGCCATCACCACCCGAAGCGTATAATGCAAAACTTCCATCAACATCATCACCAGCGAAACTTAATTGATCAGCAATAGAATTCACATAAATTGGTGTATTTGAATCTGAAGCATCCAGTATCTCAATACCATTTACCAATGGGTTCTCTTGAAGCCCATGTAAAAACTCAATATTTATGACACCATCACTAACTTTCACTATATGACTAATCATTGTACCCGTATTATGCCCATAGGTACCTGATAAATCTATATTGTTGAGCAAAGGCAAAGTCACTCCTTCAATAGCTACATCAAAAATTCGTTGTTCAGCCTCTGAAGTTCCAGAAAAACCATTCCCCATATATAAACGGACTTCATAATTTCCTGGCTGTGGAGATACTGGAAAAGAATATGTTACATTGGGGCTCCCTGGTGTATTATCATATCGTTCTGAAGCAAAAATCTCCAAAGGTGTCGTAGTTGTATTTACGGAACCATCGGCACTTGTAATTGTTCCGCTAAAAGTACTGTTACTCCCTGCCATTGATAAATAAACTGAATTAGCGTTATTCGTATCTTCTTCCCAATCGATATCACCGTCAATATTGGCTACCAAAGAGCCTCCTGTATTCACCCTATATAGAATAGGTGGAGTTTCAGTTACAGTTACCGTAAAAGTATCATCAACAAAATTAAGATCTTGGTCTGTTGCCCTAATCGTAATATTTGATACCTCTGCTGTTGGAGGAAACGACAATGTCAATATATTTCCTGCAATACTAGCTCCTATAGCATTGTTTGAATTGTTCTGAACTTCATAAGTAAGGTTAGCTGCACCATTGTCATCATCAAAATAAGTATCCATGTTGATATTTTCATCAACCGAATTTATAAGTTTTTCAATATCAGGTATTCCTTGAACCACCGTAGGGTTTTCTGCCTTAGCATATAAAAACTCCCAAGTACCTTCCAATTCAAAACCTGAAGCATTGGATGTACCGATAACTCCAACAGCCAAATCTGTGTTTGCTTGCTGAATGGCATTTAATATTGCTCCTTGTGCTGCTATGGTACCCAAAGTTGTTCGAGAACCACTATCTAGTTGATATTGTAATGTAACATCCCCTGAAACAGCATTGACTATAAAATAAAAGTCAATGCTTGCACTAGGTCTGTTTGGTACTGGAATAGTAAAACTTAATGGAGTTTGTGCACTATCATTTATTTCTTGTTGTGCAACAAGACCTGAAGGAGTGGCCACAAACTTAATATAATTGCTCTGCGTACCGTCACCAATATAAATGCCCAATTCACCATTAGGTGTGTCCGTATTATTGTATAATTGATTTTGACCCAAAGTAAAGCCTCGAATCTGACCATATACAGTAAAGCCTCCCATGGATTGATCAACTTGAATCCCATACTGAAAACCTTTTTCTTGATTGTTATTAGATTCAAATGCAGAACCATCATTCATTTGCATGGTCAATGCTCCAATGGCACCACCCATTAAATCATCAGGATTTGGGCCGGGTTTATCCAACCAATCCAACCAATTGCTGCCAGTATCTCCATTGTTCATCAAACCAGTTAAACCTGTACCTAAATATCCTCCTAGCCCAGTATCTGAATACAGATCGTTGGTAACGGGTAGTTCAAAAGCATCGCTTCCTCCTGTTGCCGGATTACCTAGTTGAAATGAGTCACTGGCATCCAAGATTCCATCATCATCATCATCATCATCATTAAGATCAGAAATTGAATCATCATCAAAATCACTAGGCTGTGAACCTCCATTACATGGGTCAGTCCCATTATCTTCCTCATCTTGATTGGTAAACCCATCAAAATCATAATCGGCATTGGCATCATACTCTGGATCACTCGAATCCAAACATTCTGTAAAATCTTGAGGTTCCAATACGATAATACCACCAGTTGAGGTATTAAAAAGACCTACCCAAATTGTACCTGGAAAAGGATCTAAATCCCCATTACAGCTTATTCCTAAAGCATTAGAGGCTCCCCCAGCATTTAAACCAGAACTCCATGATTCGTCAAGTGTATTCAAGCTTCCATTAGAATTCAAAGCAACTCTATGTAGTATTCCATTATTTTTACCAACAATTAGATTCCCTTTGTAGAAGTTATTGCCATTACTCGCAGTATACTCATCAATACCATTAGAATTTCTTGGAAAAATTGCGATGGGAATATCATCTGGACCATCTGGGTTGGTAACCGACGGTCCTCGCCAATCGCCTTCAACTGGATTTGCCACCTCAACCGGCGGCCAATCAGCAGGAAGCGCAAAGGAAGGATCATCTGTATAACCAGCTTGTGGATTTGAAGGGTCATAAATTAAAGTTCTATAAGTAGCATTATTGGGATTAGAATCTGGAGAAGTCAACAGACCAGAACCATTAGGGTTTGCACGCGTTGGATTGGGATGTCCCCCATAGAATGTATTAAATGTATAATTCTGAATATCAGTGGTTACCAGTTCCAAATGGTCTTCGTTATCCATACCCTCCCCATTTTCTGGAGTTGCTATATCACCTCCAGGCTCACCAGGGCGGTATGCGTTAGTAGCATTGCCCCCCATGCCTTCATTTTCAGGAAGCCCTCCCCAACCTTCATTGGCTCCATTATCAGTAACATAGAGCGCACCACTTTCAGTAATTACCAAATCGTATGCATTTCGGTAACCTGGAGATAAAATTTGTACAGGACCACCAGCAACAACCTTGCCCTGGTTTAATCCGTCATTACCTCCAAATGGGTCATTTATATCAATACCATTATAACCAGGGGCATCTGGATCGATAATACCATTGGCATTAGCCCGTGTTGGATCATCCAATGTAGGTATGTCGTATTTATATATTCTTCCATTATCAGACTTATCAGTCATTGCTTCAATAGCAGTTAAGTCTATCGCCAATATAGCGGCTGAAAGTGCATATTCTCCTAACAATGCAAAATTAATGGAAGGAGAGCCTCCATTGGCATTACCCCCTTGAGCCACTATAAGATAATCTATACCTCCAATAGTTACAAACTCTAAACCATTTGTGGCATGATTCTCTTCAGAGCGCGGTAGCCCCCTGACCAAATCCGCCACGTCCCAAGAGCTTCCATTCCAATAAAAACGAGTGATAATACCAGAATTAGTATCTAAGCCTGTATCTCCCTGACCTGTTGTAGCCCCACCTACTCTGATATCACTTGAAGCAACATAAATTATCGGATTTGTTGCTGTACCAGCAATTGCCAAACCTGTTGTTTCCCTTTGAGTACTGGAATTATTTGTTCCATCATCATTGTGGTTTTGAATTCCTTGAACACCAGTTAGTGTTTCCATGGAAGTAACCTTATAATCATTAGCACCATCACGTTGAATGGTCATCACATGAACCAAACCTGTATATTCGGTAGCATAAAGTCTTCCATCAGGTCCATAGGTTAGTGACGTAATCCCTGAGGTAAACGTACCTTGACCATTAAGATCTAAATCACTATCCAAAAAACTTAATTGTGCTTGAGCTTTACTTAAAAATATTGTTGTAATCAATATGCACAACAATAAGAAATTGGGGTAATTTTTTTTCATAACGATAAAAATATTTCTAGTATTTTTTTTTATAAACTAAATTGACCGTACTAGTTATCAAAGATACTTTAATGTGCATGAAGCCAGTTGGTTGAAAGAGTAATATTCGTTTAACTCAATTTCTTTATCGATAAAATACAATGACACGTACTTCGTAGTATAGAAGAAGAATAAAAAACAGAATTTACTTACAATTTTTAACGATAAAAGATATGCTGGAATGGCTAAATAAAGTAACCTTTAAAAGAAGAGAATCAAAATTTCCACCATTTTTTTGTTGCTTTTCCATAACCATAACCATACTTGCCACCATATCCTAAATTGGTTAATTTAACATCATTGACTACAAGTGATAGCCCTTTTATTTTCCCTTCGTCCTGCAATTTTTGAGGAAAATCTAGCGCCTTGGTCTCAGTAACACCAGCCCTGGTTACATAAATCAATTGGTTGGCATTTTCACTTATTAATAAGGTATCGGATACCAACATCATAGGTGCGGTGTCAACAATGACATAATCATACTGTTCAGATACCAATTGAAAAAGCTCTTTTAATCTATTACTCATAAGAAGTTCCGATGGATTTGGAGGAATTCTACCTGAGTAAATTACATCAAAAGTATTGTCATGTACCAACATAGAGTTAATAATATCCTTATAGACTATATTTTTATCATGTAGGTAATCCGTCAACCCGTAATCCGATTTATTATTTCCTACCGAAAGTTTATCAATGTTTTTACCGGTAAAAAAATTTTTAAATTTCGGATTACGAATATCAGCTCCTATCAATAAGACTCTTTTATGGGTATTAGCCAAAATCATAGAGAGATTAACTGATAAAAAAGTTTTTCCCTCACCAGGCACACTTGATGTTATAAAAACAATGTTATTCGATTTATTAGGTTTCGATTTTATTAAATAATCCAGATTTGCTCTGATAATGCGTAATGCTTCTGCCAAAACAGAACGGTCATCTTTTGTTATAATTTTTTTCTCTTTTTTAGAAAGTCGAGGTAATTCTCCTAAAATAGGTATTCCATGAACCGCTTTTTCTAAATTATACATGTTATGCACTTTATTATCCAGTAAATCTCGGGCATAGATTATAGAGAAGGGCAATAAAAGACCTAAAATTCCGAAGGCCATATAAATTACTTTGTTTCTAGGTGATACTGGAATATCACTGAAATAAGCACTGTCAATCAATTTAGACTTTGGTGCTGTTGAAGCCACAGTTATTTGAGCTTCCTCTCTTTTTTGTAACAAATAGAGATACAATGACTCTGTGGTTTGTTGTTGTCTTGTGATATCTCTAAGGGCCCTTTCGTTCTTTGGTGCAGAATAAATCTTTGAATTAATGATGGCTTGTTGCCCGCTCAATGTATTCACTTGTAGCCCTAAATTATTCACTGTACTACTTAAACTTGCCTGCATAGTTCTTTTTAAGCTACTTAATTGCTGATCAAGGTTAACAATAACCGGGTTCTTCTCATTAGAACTCTTAAGCAAACGATTTCTTTCTTGTACTAATTGGTTATATTGCTGAGTGGTGTTGGCAATGGTTGGATCGGATAATCCTAAGTTAGCTGGAAGCACCTCAAAACCATCTTGCTGATCCACCATATCTTTCATTGAACCAGCTATATTTAATTGAGTTTTAGCATTGGCCAAATCTTGGCGATTAGCTACCCCTACATTTAAATTTATATTGGCTTCTGAAGCAATATCAGTTACTCCCCTACCAGTCTTAAAATCTTCTGCTGATTGATCAACTGAAGATAAACTTGTTGAAATATCTGCTATTCTTCCTTCAATAAAACTAGACGTTTTATCAGCTATCTGTTGCATGTCTTCAATAGCATTCTTGTTGTAAATAGTAACCAATGCATTAATAATGTCTCTAGCTTTCTCTTTCACAGGGTCTTGCATGCTTATGTCCAAAATATTTGAAAAATCTTGAGGCTTAGAAATAATAATATTTTTTTGATAAATAGTTGCAACTTCTGAAAGAGGAGATACTTGCACTTTAAGTCTTTTTCCCAAGTGATTGACTATATATTCTGTATTGGGTGTAATAACTATGTCACCAATTAGAGTTGTAATATTCTTGCCAAAAGCATATTTCTTGGGGACATCATCTTCTTCAATTGAAAAGCCAAAACTTGTAGTTGAAGAATCTATGTTCAAGTAAAATTCAAAATTTGCTTTATGTATTGTGGAATCAGGAGCAATTATATTAAGGGTTATTGGTGAGTTCTCATAAAGTTCTGTACTTCTAATATTACCTAAGGAATATACTCTAGTATTCAACCCAAGTTTCTTGGTAACTTCAATTAAATTTGATCGGGATGAAATAATTTCAACTTCATCTTCAACATTGTTCTCCATATCTGAAAAAACATCAATGTCTTGTAAAAGATTGATTCCAGGACCTGAACTTTTCTCTTTAAGAATTTGTATTTTTGCTTGTGCCAGATATTTAGGGGTTGAATATCGTACAAAAAGTTGGGCAACAATAATACAGATGATTAATGATAAAACAAACCACTTCCAATGTTTGGTATATTTTCTTATTTCATCGCTAAAATTAAAGTCACTAAAATTGTTTTGACTCATTACCAAGTGGTGTAAATAGTGTTATAATCTAATTTCTAATGAGAATTAGAGTCGATGTAATTAGGATTGATGCGATTGACACGTATATTCCAGCTCTGTTATCAAGGCGTGAGGCTGTAATTGCTGATTGGTTGGGTTCCACATAAACAACATCATTTTGTGTTAAATAATATACTGTAGAACTCAGAACCTCCTTGTCTGTCAAATCAACCTTTGTGTAAACTTTGGTGCCATCAAAATCTCGAATGACCATTACATTATCACGCTTACCTTTTATGGTTAGGTCTCCCGCAAGCCCAATAGCTTCCAAAATTGTAATTCGCTCTCGTTGAATTGAATAAGTTCCAGGATTATTAACCTCACCCAAAATTGTAACAGAAAAGTTCTTTAATCTGATATTGATAATTGGATCTTTTAAATAATCATTCAACCTTTCGCGTAAAAGTATTCTGACTTCTTCGGGTGAAAGACCCGCTATTTTAATTTTACCAATTACAGGAAAATCTATTTCACCATCTTTATCCACCAAGTAATCTACCTGTTCAGGACGCATACCATCTTCCTGTGATCCCCTGAAAAGATTAAATGGCACACTTGCTTCTGGATCAAGGGTTGATATATGGATACCAAGCAAATCGTCAACCTTAAATTTTGGTGAAAAAGTATTTTTATCCACCAAAGTTTCAAAATTATTTGAATTCTGAAAATAAACTACGTCCTTTCTTGAAGCACATGAGGTTATAAACAGAATAATTGTGATTAAAAATATAGAATTAAGGCTCTTTTTTTTTATAATACCCATTGAAACTAATTTATTTGTGTTGATTGAGTTTGTATAATTTTTTTGTTTTCAATCTTGTATTCATCGTTAGTTTTGGACTTGTCAAATTTACAAAGATCCGAGTTATTGGAAATATACTCTGGTACAATTTCTTTCATTAATTGCACAATATTACTATTAAATAACATATTGGACACAAAAAGTTCGTCTATTTTAGATTTTGATAGTTCGTAGTTTAGTTCCCTAACCTTACTTATCATTATTTTTTTATTGTAAGTAGGCAATGTATTTTCCCCATTTGCCAATAGCTCTTCATATAATTTTTCGCCAGGTCTCAAACCAGTAATTTTTATATCAATATCTTCTGGATATTTAAGACCTGAAAGCTTTATCATATTCTTGGCTAGGTCAAATATTTTGACCGATTCTCCCATATCAAAAATGAATAACTCACCACCTTTTCCCATAGCCCCAGCTTCCAAAACCAATTGTGATGCTTCTGGAATGGTCATAAAATAGCGTGTAATATCTTTGTGAGTTACAGTAAGAGGGCCTCCCTTTTCAATCTGTTTTTTAAACAATGGAATAACAGAACCATTTGACCCTAAAACATTACCGAACCTAGTAGTAATGAATTTTGTTTTCTGTTTTTGCTGCATACAACTAATATATATTTCAGCAATGCGTTTGGTCGCTCCCATTACATTGGTCGGGTTTACTGCTTTATCAGTGGATACAAAAACAAATTTTTCTACATTGTGACTTATTGCCAAATCAGCAATAGTTTTTGTCCCCCCAACATTTATTTTAATGGCTTCATAAGCATTATACTCCATTAGAGGTACATGTTTATATGCTGCAGCATGGAATAAAATATCTGGTTTGTGCTCCCCAAAAAAATGGTTCATTCTATTTTTATCCCTAATATCTGCAACAATGGATACAAAATTATGATGCCCAGACTGTTTCAATTCTTGTTGCAAGTCGTACAGTGCAGACTCAGCCTGATCAATAATTATTAGAGAATTATAGTCATAGTTTGCAATCTGCCTAACTATTTCACTTCCAATTGATCCAGCACCCCCAGTTACCATAATGGTTTTACCCTTTAATTCCTCGCAAACTTTAGATTTTTTAATGTTTATTGGCACTCTATTGAGTAAGTCCTCAATCTGGATATTTTTAATCTGTGATGCCTTAAACTCTCCATTAATCCAATCCTGTACTGGTGGTACAATTTTAACTTGGACAGGTAATTCAACCAATCCTTCCACTAATTTTCTAAGTTTGGCATTATCAATCTTATGTATGGCTACAATAATTTCAGAAATATTGTGCTTGTCAATAAGGTACTCTGTTAAATCAGACCTAGTATGCACAGGAAGGCCATTGATACGTTTCCCTCTTTTTTTCTTATCATCGTCTATAAACCCAATTACCTTAGAGTTAGTACCTGTATGATTGGTAAGGGTATTGTATGTGAGAATACCTGATTCTCCTGCCCCATAGATAAACACATTCTTAAAAACCTTAAACTTTGCCACCATATTATGATACATTGCTTTAAAAATATATCTAGAAGTCGTAAGCCCTACCAAGCTAAGAAGGCTATGAATAATTATAATGGAAAGAGGTATAGTGAAACCGTCTATATAATCAAAATGTCGATTGAGAATAATCACAAAAATAATGATGATACTCGAAAGACATATAGCGTTAAAAACATTGTAAATATCTTTGATTCCAGTATGCCTAATAAAGCCCTTGTGAGATCCAGTCATCACAAAAGTCACAGCACCCACAATCATTACAATAGGCAATTGTACCATGAGCTTGGATACATCAAAGTCAAAAGAAAGATTGAATCTGATAATATAAGATAGCACAAATGAAAATGCAATAATCAAAATGTCAATGGTCAACACCAGCCACTTTGATGCATATCTGTTCGAATTTTTTATTAGGTACTTTTTTAGCATTAGCTTAAATTATTTAAGATTAGGGAGGTTATTCTATTTATATCTTCTTCAAGCAAGTTTGATCCACTGGGCAAACAAAGTCCTCTTTTGAACAAATCTGAAGAAATTCCATTGGTGTAACTTTCAAAACATTTGAATACAGGCTGCTCATGCATAGGCTTCCAAAGTGGCCTACACTCTATATCTTCCTCTTGTAAGGCAAGTCTAATCTTTTCCCTATATTCAAAAGATGGTGTAAGTATACAGGTTAGCCAACGATTGCTATAAAACCCTTTAGGTTCTTCCAAAAAATCAATCTCTTCAATGTGATTTAATCTTTCTCTGTAAAAGGCATAATTTGCTCTTCTAGCCTTGACTCTTTCATGCAAAACTTCCATTTGCCCTCTTCCTATACCTGCCAAAATATTGCTCATTCTATAATTATGCCCAATAGAGGAATGCTCATAATGTGGTGCATTGTCCCTAGACTGTGTCGCTAGAAAAACTGCCTTTTTCTTTATATCATCATCTTTCGTTAATAATGCCCCACCACCAGAGGTCGTAATTATTTTATTTCCATTGAAGGATAATATTCCTATTTCTCCAAAACTTCCACATTTTTTTCCATATACTGAACTGCCAAGAGCTTCTGCACTATCTTCCACTACAGGAATTCCATACTTCACCGAAACTTCAGAAATTTTTTGTATTTTATAGGGCATACCGTATAAGTGGACTGCCACAATGGCCTTTGGTTTTTTTCCTCTTTTAATTCTATCCAAGATGGCTTGCTCCAATAGTTCTGGAGAAATATTCCAAGTATCTTTTTCACTATCAACAAAAACAGGATTTGCTCCCAAATAAGTAATTGGATTGGCAGAAGCTGAAAAAGTAAAACTCTGACAAATGACATCATCATCTCTAGAAACACCTAAAAGTTTCAATGCCAAGTGAATGGATGCAGTACCAGAACTAAGTGCTGCAGTACAAACCTCATTATCATAGAAATCTGATATGGCGACTTCAAAAGCATCAACATTTGGTCCCAAAGGCGCTACCCAATTAGTATCAAAAGCTTCTTTAATATATTGTTGCTCAGTTCCTCCCATATGTGGAGAGGACAACCATATTTTGGTTTTTGTTATCAAAATATTGAAACTTGTTTAAGGTTATTTAAAAATCAAATGTAGCCATACTGATTTCCAGTCAAGGTCATAATTCGTTCAAGGCATAAAATTAACGATTAAAGGAATATTAAAAGTGAAATTTGTATGAATATGCTAATTTAGCGTGTCAGTTAACGAAATAAGTAAGTCGTATGTCTTTTTTTGTGGACAATAATGCATAGTTTTTAAAGTTATTATAACATTTGTACAAAAGAAACCTAAATCTATAATGAAAAAAATTAAAAAAATTTGTTGTATTGGTGCTGGTTATGTTGGTGGACCTACCATGGCAATAATTGCGAAAAATTGTCCAGAAATTGATGTCACCGTAGTCGATATTAACCAAAAAAGAATTGATTTTTGGAACCATGACAACCTAGATTTACTTCCTGTATATGAGCCAGGTCTAAAGGAAATTGTTAAAGAAACAAGAGGTAGGAACTTATTCTTTACTACCGGAGTAGACAAAGCTATAGATGAGGCTGAAATAATATTTATTTCTGTAAATACCCCAACAAAGACCTTTGGCAAGGGTAAAGGTCAAGCTGCTGACCTTAAATATATTGAGCTTTGTGCCAGAAACATTGCCAAAGTAGCCAAAACAGATAAAATTGTAGTCGAAAAATCCACGCTTCCTGTTCGGACAGCAGAAGCCATTAAGAGCATATTGGACAATACTGGAAAAGGAGTTAAGTTTGAAATTCTTTCAAATCCAGAATTTTTGGCAGAAGGTACGGCTGTAGATGACTTACTAAATGCTGATAGGGTATTGATTGGTGGTGATGAAACCAAATCTGGCCAAGAAGCCAAAGACACCCTTAGTTGGGTATATGAACATTGGTTGCCCAAAGAAAGAATATTACAGACCAATGTTTGGTCTTCTGAACTTTCAAAATTGGTAGCCAATGCATTTTTAGCACAACGTGTTTCTTCAATAAACTCAATATCAGCACTTTGTGAAAAAACAGATGCCAATGTAGCCGAAGTATCCAAGGCAATTGGCTTTGATAGCAGAATAGGATCAAAATTTTTGAGTTCTTCTGTTGGTTTTGGTGGTTCATGTTTCCAAAAAGACATCTTAAATCTTGTCTATATTGCCAAAACTTATGGGCTGAACGAAGTAGCAGACTATTGGGAACAGGTCATTATTATGAACGACTACCAAAAAAGACGTTTTGCCGACAATATTATTTCTACACTTTATAACACGGTTTCGGATAAAAAAATCTGTTTCTATGGTTGGGCTTTCAAAAAAGATACCAATGATACCCGAGAATCTGCTGCCATTTATGTTGCAGATGCACTTCTGGATGAACAAGCCCAAATAGTTGTTTATGATCCAAAGGTTTCTGAAGAAACTATTTATACAGATTTAGATTACTTGGGAACAAGAAGTCCTGAGGAAAATAGAAAACTCCTTAAAGTGGTCAATAATCCTATGGAAGCCTGTAAAGATGCTCATGCAGTAGCTCTAATGACAGAATGGGATGAGTTTAAAAACTATGATTGGCCAACCATATTTGAGTTAATGTTAAAACCTGCCTTTGTCTTTGATGGAAGAAGAATTCTTGATAGGGAAAAAATGAATGCAATCGGATTCAAATTCTATAAAATTGGACAATCATGAAAATATTGGTGACTGGTGCAGCCGGTTTTATTGGATATCATCTTTGTGAAACTTTATTAAAGAACGGGCATACTCTTGTAGGTCTTGATAATATCAATGATTATTATGAGGTAAGTCTAAAGTATGATCGCTTAAAACAACTAGGGATTAGCAACAAAGAGGCAAGAAAAGAAAATGTACAGTGTTCCAGTGGTATATATGGTGAACAAATGCTCTTTGTTAAAATGGCTTTGGAAGATAGGGAAGCCCTTCCTGCACTTTTCGAAAATCATGATTTTGATGTTGTTTGTAACTTAGCTGCGCAAGCTGGGGTTCGTTATAGTTTGGAGAACCCTACCTCCTATATTGATAGTAACATAGTTGGGTTTTTGAACATTTTAGAATGTTGCCGGCACCATAATATTAAGCACTTGGTTTATGCAAGTAGTTCTAGCGTTTACGGCTTAAATGAAAAGATTCCATTTTCAGTACATGACAATGTGGACCACCCGATTAGTCTATATGCTGCAAGTAAAAAAAGCAATGAACTTATGGCGCATACTTACAGTCATTTGTATGGAATTCCCACTACAGGACTACGTTTTTTTACTGTATATGGTCCATGGGGAAGGCCAGACATGGCTATTTATCTGTTCACAAAAGCGATAACTCAGGGGCAGCCAATAAATGTTTTCAACCATGGGCAAATGGAACGTGACTTCACCTACGTAGATGATATAGTTGAAGGGGTTGAGCGCATCATTGAAAAACCGGTAAAAGAAAGAAAAGACTTATACAAACTCTACAACATTGGTAACAATAGCTCTGTAAAGTTGATGGATTTTATAGAAGCCATTGAAAAAAGCCTTGGAGCCAAAGCCGAGAAAAATATGATGTCCATGCAACCTGGTGATGTATCTAGAACATGGGCCAATGTGGATGATTTAATTACCGATTACGATTATCGCCCCAATACGCCCGTAGCAGATGGAATTCAAGCATTTGTGGATTGGTATAAGGGTTATCATAATCTATAAACTCTCAATTGCTTCCGTAATTAAGTTAGTTGTTATAAATTCTAAAAAAACCAATGTTAATAGGTGTTTTAGTTGAAGTTAAATAAGGAAAAACTGATGGATAAGGATAAAAAAATTAAGGTACTTTACTTCGCTGGATCAGGAAGATCTGGATCTACAATTTTAAATATAATTTTAGGAAATCATCCAAAAGTTTTTGGAGGTGGGGAATTGCAAAATATGGGACAAGTTTACAATGCAAGTAAGATTTGTTCTTGTCAAAGCACATTGATTAATTGTGAGTTTTGGTCATCTGTAGTAAATGATTGGGCATTCAAAATTGAGGAAGATAACATTGAATCTGGCTTTAAAAAATGGAATATGGTTGAGGGGGTTTTTTCACTAAAATCTTGGATAAAGATATATTTTGGGATTGGAGAAAAAGATGCCGAATTCAAAAAGTATTTAAAGAGCACATCAGAATTTTACCGTGCTGTTCAACGACATAGCAAAAAACCGTTTCTAGTTGACATATCCAAAAACCCACTTCGCGCATGGGCACTCGAAAAAAACCCTGATATAGATTTAAGAATGGTTCATCTTGTTCGAGATGGCAGAGCGGTGGCTTGGTCATTAAAAAGGACCGCTGAACGTCAAAATAGAAAAAGACCTACTTGGAGAGCTGCCATGTTCTGGGCATTAATAAATAGAATGACAAATTTAGTAAGGTCTAAGGTGGAACATAAAACTTTAGTACGATATGAAGATTTTATTGAGAACCCTAGAACGGTTTTAAATCAGATTGGTAAAATGGCAAAAATTGATTTTACAGATATCATCAACAAAATAGATAAAAATGATGATTTTAAAATTGAGCATGTTATGGCAGGCAATGGTATTCGAAAGGCCGACACTATAAAATTTGAGACTACAAAAACGGACAGTTGGATTAAGAAGCTAAAACCTGGTAGCAAAAAACTTTTCAAAACTCTTTCATACAGTTCTCTAAGAAAATTTAACTACGCTTGGATACTTTTTTTGATTGACTACTTTCAATAATATTTAAGAAGCAGTTTCAAGCAGCATCGAGAATATTTTTCATTTATCCCGAAGCCATTAAATCAATGGTCTGTAAAAATATTAAATGTCACAAATCTATGACTACTAGGTTAGATCATTCTAACTTAATTCAAAAAGATCAAGAAGCCCCTTTCTTTCCTTTTCTGAAAAGAAAGTTTCATTCCTCTTGTTTTGATTAAATATTTTGTTCTTTTTAAAATAGTCAAAACATGCCTTATCTTGGCTAAGATTGGCATAAGAAAGAATTTCTTGAATTGTACTTTCAGGGTTTTCAATAAAATTGGAATACCCAACCTTTAATACCTCTACCTTCAAAGCATCAATCTCACTTTCAGTAACCTCGACAACTCTTTTTATCTGATAGGCCGTGACTTGAACACTATTTGACTTATTGGCCTCCAACCAATTATAATCATAATCACTATAGGCCCCTTGCCACCAAAATTTGATTATACCCCTATCCTTCCAAAAAGAGACTCGCATAAGTGAATTTACCACAGCAATGGGATCTCTGGTTATATGAACAACCTTTGCATCTGGGAAAATACTTAACAAATAATTTAAACGTGAAGGGCCTGTTATTTTAAACGCTAATCTCTTTTTCCCTTGTTTCTTAACAAGTTTTGAAAAAAAAGAAATAATACGCTTTTTCTCTTCTAAAGTTGCTTTTTCATTGATTAAAAAATCTTTCGAAAAACTTATCCCATCTCTTACCAAGTAATTCCACATTGGATATGCTTCCACCGATCGAAATATAAAATAATTTAATGGGGCCACCCTATTCAGCTGCTTTTTTTGCCCATGAAATCTCCATAATGAGTTATCTGTCAACCTTCTCAAATAATTGATATTTGTATTCCCTATAACTCGAGATTGATATTGGGACGGGTATGCCAATTCTCTGTGCCTCATTACGATTTCAGAAATGACCGATGTCCCTGATCTTGGTGCTCCTAAAAAAATAATAGGTTGTTCCAAATAATTAGTTTGCATATAATCAAATATTTTAATTTCCGTCAGATTTTTTAAATCGTTAGGAAGGTTTCATTAAAAACAAAAAAAGTTTTGGTAATAATAGGCATAGAACTCAATATCGATGGCTAGAATACCCTCTTGTAACATTCAAAGATAGTAAATATGAGATTTGAATATAATATCAATATTTTTTTTAATAAAGCTAAAGAGAAACAACTTTATGAGTTGCAAAATGAATTAAAAGAAGTATTTTTAAGTTGTCACAAGGTGGTAAATGGATAAAAGTCTGTTTTAAAAGTAAGCAGGAAATCATATCTATATAAAACTCAAATAAGTATCACCTCTCTTAAATATAAAATTAAGTATCTATTTATAAAGTATCAAAGAGTTTAATATCTAAGTTTCTATTCATGTTAAAACATTTCTTGCTTTTTTAAAATAAATTGATTGTATTTTACACTCAAAATAATAATATTCTTTGATTACTTCTCTTCAGTTTGGCATTGACAATGTAATTAGGTCTTTAAACAAAAAATGTTTTTATCTTTCTTTTTGTTGCTAAACGAAAGATTAGCTAAATCATAAAAAGAATCAATCGTTAATCTTTAAGTTGTTAGTCCCATCGATTAATGTTTCAAATCCCCCCGCATAGTATTCAGCACATATTTCAAGATTTGTATAACCTGCATTATTGGTAACAGCATAGCCATCCGAAAACATCCAATCTACATGGGTCTTCGACATATCACTTGGGTCATTAGGGTTTAGGTGGGAGTGTTGGTTTTCAAACCAATCGGGCATGTAATCTCCATCTGTATCTGTATATAATGAAGTACCTGGAAAAGTACTTTGCGTCCACGATCCAGTTGCACGATACAAACTTTCTGTGGTATTGTTTTTTGTCTTTGTAAAGTACGATTTATCCAAATCATCAGAACCATAATAAGGTGTACCATCCGTATTAATACCTCGATTATGACCAACACTTGCCATTACTTTATTTGGAACATCAACTGCATCCCAATAACCCTCTGGTGGTGGGTTAAAAGAAAATTGCTGGATGGTAGTAAAAAATTCAGTAGGAACAGGTCCTTTCTCCTGTACAGGCACTCCATAAAAGGTCTTTGCCGATGTTTTAAACCACGTATAAAGGTCAGATTGTAAGTTGCTAGTATTGTCTACATTAATGCCTTCCGCTATATTGAAAGCAGAATAGATGCGGGGTTCACCATTACTCCAATCGCCACCATAATTTAGTTTATTGCCTCTTCTATCTATTCCACTTAAACCACGAGTTACATTCCCTTGTTTATTATAATTTCTATGATAATCAACATTAGGAGTAATATTATATCGAGATAATCTTGCTGACCAATTGACAATAAAATTATTGTAATTTTCAAAATCACCATTGGCATTCAAATTTGGGAACCTATGTGATATATTATAAGTCATGTTTCGTGACCATGTATGATTTCCTATATCAGTTGATGCTGGTGTATCTCCTTGTTTGTTCAATATAGATGCTGTACTATGGTCTGGGTCTGCTTCTGCCAATAGATTATATACAAACGAAGAACGATTCAAAGATGCATCACCTCCTTGTGAATGGGTATTGATATTGAGCGTCCAAGTTTGGTCAAGCCCATACCTTAAACTACAATGGTCAACATAATTACTTGTTTCATTTTCAATTTGCAAATAATTGAGGGCATCAAAACAATCTACGTTAACCGTACATGGTTTTCCTAAATCTGATTGAAGGGTCAAAAATCTAAATATTAGATTACCAGCTCTTGTAAATGTCATTCTAGGGTGGCTTACGGTCAATCCCAATCCTGGTGCCATTTGGCCCCAAACTGCAACATCACCACTAGAAGTGTCATATTCAGCATATGCATTTGAATCTGACACTCTACCCTCTACTTTGATTATTACTATACGTGAACCACTTGCTTCAAAAGCTTCTCGAAAAGAACCAGGCCCAGAAGTGTTTAAGTTTGTTACTTCATAAATTTTAGCAGTAGTAGGGTCCACCCGTGCAAAAGCCCCTGCACCAATAGCAGAAGGAAAGGCTTTTAGTGTATTCAGCGTAATTACATTATCAATTATACTAGTATCATCATCCGTATCTTCATTTCCATTCGTGCTATTTTCTTGGGTGTCCTCATTTATTTTACCAATAAATTCAACAACGAGTTTAGGTCCAGGGTTGTTAGGGCTTTCCTTGGAAGATATTGAAATATCGTCTCCCGATTTTATATTCAAAACAATTGATATTATAGAAGAGTTCAAGTCTTCACTTTCTAAAATTACTCTTTGACTACGGCCAACTTCATAATCTCCATTAATTTCACCTAATAACTCTCCTTTATCAGGGGCATTTTCAAGCGTCAAATTTTCTTCGGTCCAATCATTATTCAACCCTTTAAAAACTTCCAAATGACCATAACCTCCATCAGAATCAGTTGTGAATTCAAGATAAGCCCCAATTATAGTGCCTTCAATAGATGACAGATTAAATTTTAAGTAAGTGGTTCTTGTGTTGTTCTCAACTCGGACAGTGTTCTCATTATATCCCTTGCCATCTTGGAGATAGGCGTCATCGATGGCATTTAACGTTATTGTAGACAATTCTACTTCCGAATCTTCTGAATCATCAGCTTTTTTTTCGTCTATTGATAAAGATCCCGATTCATTTAGAATTATTTCTGCAAACAAATCTGAATCTTTTTGACATGAGCAGAAAAACAAAAAGATAATTAAAATAAAAAGAAAGATAAACGCAGAATTGGGGATACGCATCATAAGTTAGGTTTAAATATAGTAATTCAAGATTCAGTATGCAATATTAAATCAAAAACGCAAAAAATCGACAAGAAGTTGTTTTTTTTCGACGAAATGCAGTCTTTATGTTTTTTATTGGTTCACAATCAACAAAGTTTGCTAAACTTCTCTAAACTAAATTTTTAAGGTGTTTGACTTTTTACTATAGAAGTACGTGGTATATCCTAATCTTGGATCATTAAAGGTGAAATTTTTAACATTAAATTAGAGTATTCTTACCATTTAAAGTGATAACTCTAAATACACTGTTATACGTCTTGTCTGTATTGTGGAAGTATTCTTAACTTAAATAATTTTTTTTACTCTCTTTATATATCCTTGATGTTACTAAAATTTAATTTTTTGCAAAGTACTTATAAGAAAACGGTAATTTACATAATGATCTCCAACATATCCTATAAACTTCTGCTAAATAACTACAAATTGGTTCTGCCGGCTTGGTGAATATAATATCTGCGTATATTTCCATAATCGATAAATGGGCCTTAATATGAACCAAAACCACTGTCACATTCCATTGTACTATACGAGTCCACTTTCTTTTAATCTTTAAAAATAAAAAATTGGCTAACAGGTTATATTTGTGATAAAAGATTACTTATATAACCTGTTCTGTATTTTGATAAAGTTTCATTAATTCGAGCCTGTCCGCGGTAGATAGGTGAATTTGGCCTTTGTTGGCATAAAATTAATATTGAGAATAGAATTTTATGTTTTATAATTGTTCTCAATACAATTTCCAAATGAAAATTACTCGAACAGATGTAGAAATTAGCTTAAAAATACAAAATGCACAATTGGTTTATGTGCTATCTTATGCCCTTTTTTAGTTGTAAAAAGAAGTGGGCACACGCCGAAGTGTAAGTTAACTGCGTTAACAAACTAGAAAAAGTTCCTTATGGCACTTTTTTATCTAGTGGGGGCTACTATTTTCATAAGTCCCATAATCAAAGAAAGGCAAGTTTTATTATTGAAAATTGGAACAAAAATTTTATTGTAAAAACGACCGGTCTTACCCTCTCCAATACCTCCAACCTTGGGGTTCATTGGATATACTTCATAGGTGTTTAACCTAGACAGTATTTTTTTCAAATCCTTAAAACTAAGAAGACGATATTTCAAAGTCCTTATAATAAGGGCAAAAACAAACGCTTGTTGTCTACCTCTAAGGTTCTTTACCACTTTGTTATAATCCACATGAGAACTGTCCAAACCTTTTATTAATCCGTGGAAATGTTCAATGGCATTGACCATCCCATGAATAAACTTCAGGTTATGTGCTCGGTCCTTACTGGTCACAATTGAATTTTCAACTACAATGTACCGATGAACATCCATATCCACTTTAGCCATTCTATGAGCTGTAAAAAAGAGACTGGCCGTAAAAATGGCATCTTCATATAGTGTCCCTTCAATAAATTTTACTTCAGCATCAATTAATAGGCTTCTTTTGACAATGTATCGCCATGCTTCATTTCTGAAACTGTGCTCTGCAACATAACTGATGCCATCCAATACATGAACAGGTAGGTCTTGAGGGTTTTGTGTCAAAGAATCAAAATCAAGTGCTGAACTTTCTGCTATTTGCTTGGTATTGAACTCCAATATTTCCAAGTAATTTTCTACGGCCAGTGTTATAACCATGCCCAAGACATTGGTGGCCAAATAATCATCGGCGTCCAAAAAGTAAACATAATCCCCACTGGCTGATGCCAAACATTTATTTCTTGCAACACTAGGTCCTTGGTTTTGTTGCCTAATTAGTTGAATATTCGAGTGCTTTTCGGCATACTCCTTTACAATTGCAGCGCCTGAATCTTTTGAACCATCATCAACAATAATAATTTCATATTCGGTATGTGATAGGTCTTGGTCCAGAAGACTTTTAAAGCAACGCTCAATATATTTCTCTTTATTGTACAGAGGAATTAGTATACTTAATTTCATTATATTCTTTATTGACTTGTGCTATTATTTTTTCAATGATTACTGAAAATCATTCTTAATTTGAAAGATTCCAAAGTATAAATAAAACTAACGTAACATTCCAAGTAATGCTTTATTTCCCTTAAAATCAGCATAAAACTAGGACACTCTCCTGTACGGACAAATAAAATTGATTTAGAACAGTTTTATTGGGTAAATTACTTCTTATACCGAGAATACGACTTAATGAAATCATTTCGACTTAAGTGCTTTTCTACATTAATAATCGTCTTCATTGAAAGGTTTTAACCATTCCAAAATCATATTTTCTCCATATGTATTGTTTATTTTCAATAGATTTTTAAAATCATTGATTTTGGTATTGACTTCGGCAATGTTGTCGGCCACCACATAAATTCTGGAGTACACTTGTCTTTCGGTTCCCAGCCATTCCTTTTGAACGGTATCTCCTTCTTTAAATCTTTCCAAAACAAAAACTGTATTTGGGTCTGCTTTTATCTCGTCCACACCGTGAATGGATGCAATCTCTCCACCTGTCAACAGTATCCAAATAGTACAGGCCACCTTTCCTTTGAACCAATAATCGTTTTTATCGGCAAAGTCATCCTTCCCCAAAACTCCTGTAAAAGCGTAGTTTACCAACATTTCCCTATGATCAAATCCATTGATATGATCAATGTGGATGTGAGGAGCTTCACCTTGCAATCTAAACCCTGGATCATAGGCATAAACAATACCGTTTTCAACAAAAAACTGAATATTGAGTATCCCGTTTTGTATTTTTAATCCTTTGAAGAGCTCGCACAATTTTGGATGGACTTGTTCTATAAATAGATTAGAGTGTTTGGAAGGATAAACCGCTCCTATACAAACCGGACTAGCATCACCTTGTTTTTTTGTGGTAATTCTATCCGATATGGCTGAAATGTAAGGAACACCATTTCTAAAGGTATAATAGGCCGCCATATCATCACAGTCCATATATTTCTCTACCAAAACCACCCCTTTTTTTGAAAACTTTAATGCTGTTTTGACAGATTCTTTGTAATCCCTATCGTCTCTGCAAATTTTCATTCCTACCCCTCCTCCACTGTCAACAGGCTTAATCATCAAGGGGTAGTCTAGATTCTCAGGTTTATCAATACCTGATGTTTCGTCTAGATAAATTCCTGGAATGTCCTGTATATCATACTCAAGGCAATACTTTTTAAAGCCATCTTTACTACAAAAGGCTTCCACAGCTTCTTTGGTTGCATAGCAATGTATATTGAGTTTTTCACAAATCTCTCGATAAGGCTTCACCAAAATATCTGCGACTCCTACCAGTACTGCATCAACATCACGGTCTTTGGCCAGTTGGACTATTGCATCAACATTAAAGCCATCTATGTCATGTGCCTCAGATGCATTTTTTTTTGCTGGTGCATTGGGATTTGGATCAACCACAATGGTATAAATACCCATTGATACGGCAACATCCACCAAAACACCTGTTTCAGGATTTCCTCCTAATATTATAAGTTTTTTCATATATCAAGTTATTACAACATTGTGCTATTTCAATGTCCATGTCATGTCTATTTCAAAGGCTCATTATTAATTTTTTGATACTCAAATCGGTCATTAAATCCCAAATTTATTAATAATTGTTTGATGTCCTTTTCATTGGTGTTTAATTCTACTATTTTATTTTTATCAATACCCATAAGTCCAAGCTCCTCCTTAATTGCTTTATAATTTGTTGGATTAATGGTTGCTATGATTAAATAATCAAATTCATTATTGCCTACATCACTAATGGATCTTACATCGTTTCCGCCAGCATTCAGCGGGTGATAGTCAAGGTCTATCCATTTTACAATTTCAAAAAAGTTAGATTTGGTATTGGTAGATAAGATATGCTGTCCAAAAGAACCCGAGCTATAGACCACCACTTTTGACTTGGCTTCAACATTCGTGAAAGGATTAAAAATCAGATTTCCATCTTTATCAAAAATCAACCCACCGGAACGAACCAGAATTTGAGAATACAAATAGTACCTGATCTGCTTGTTTAGGTTTTCATCATCAAGCACATTGCTAAGTTTTGATTTTAGAAAACTCATCAACAATCCCAATCTAAAATATTCTATTTGTGAATCTTCAATAGATTTCACTATGGAATCATGTCGTTGCCTGTAATAATAAATTGGAATTCTGCTAATGGTGATTTTTTTAGAAATAGATAGGTAGGTATAGGTTATAGCGGCATCTTCCCCCATAATTATTTCATTGGGTACATCATACAAAACTATACTCAACAGAGACCTTTTAAATAATTTGTTCCACACATAAGTTGATATGCCATGCTCACAGAAATGTCCATTATATATGGCATTTGGAAGTATTTCTGATTGCAGTTCATTATGACTGTAATTACCTGCGGATTTTGGTTTTATTGTTTCTATTTTTCCATCGAATTCTCTGAAATGACCGGTAACAACAAGGTCTGAAGCATTTGCCTCGGCTAGCTTATATAAAATACCCAAATAAAATTTATCTACCCAATCATCACCATCAACAAATGAAATATATTTCCCCTTTGCATTTTCTAATCCCGCTTTCCTTGCACTTAAGAGTCCCCCGTTTTCCTTATGAACAACTTTTATCCTAGAGTCTAGTTTTGCATAATCATCACAAATTTTTGGACAATTGTCAGGGCTTCCGTCATCTACCAAAATCAATTCAAAGTCTGAAAAAGATTGATTTAAAATACTATCAATACATTTTGGTAAATACTTTTCAATACGAAAAATTGGAACAATAACACTTATTTCAACAGTATTCAATTGGTTCATAGTCATTTCAATTCAAGTATAAAACAAACCTAAACAATAAATATTGTTTTTTATTAAAAACAGAGCCTTCTAAAAGTTTGATTACAGAATAAAAAAATAAAAATGAATTCATACAAACTATATATATTCTCCACCGGTAATTCTTATCAAAGAGCCTGTAGTCATGGCTGATTCATCGGAAATAAAATACATTACCGCTGGTATTGGGTCAGAAGTATTAAGCATTCTACCCATCGGGATTATAGCTGATGCTTTTTCTTTTAATTTTTCTTCACTTACACCTTCTTTTGTTCGTAGCTCAATTTCTCCCTCAGTATTTGTCCAACCCATGACCAAATAATTTGATCTTATCCCATATTTTGCATAATGATGGGCAATATGGTTGGATAGAGTATACAGGCTACTTTTTGTAAGGGCATAAGGAGCTCTGTCAATTTCTCCATAATCCATATGTGCTGATCCAAAAAAGATAATAGAACCAGCTTTGTGGTCAATCATAGATTTTAATACATGTTTCAACAAAAAGAAAGGTGCTTTTAGGTTGATGTTGAATACACTGTCATAAATATCCTCTTCTGTATTAACAATAGAAGAAACAGGAGTGATTCCAGCATACAGAACCAAAGCATCTATTTTTTTGAATCGTTTTATGGTCTGCTTATAAAAATTTTCGATTTCTTCAATATTGTTCAAGTTTAATTTATGAAAATACAGTTGATTTTCAGCTTGTGAGGATTTGATGATATCTTCGCCCGTTTCAGAATTTCGTCCGCTAAATGACACATTATAGCCTTTCTTCAAGCAGGATTTGAGTATTTCTTTACCCACTCCCTTGGATCCTCCCAAAATCATTACAGTTTTCATGTTTATGTCTGCTTTCATTAATTAGCAATTCATCAGTTGTCCAAAACTAGGCATTTATTTCTATGTCTATGTTTTTTCTCTATAAAGTTGTTTAAACCTTCTTTTAACTGTTAAGTTAGCCAAGTTTTATTTCAACTTGGTAAATTTATTGTTTTACATATTTTGTTGAATATTGCTCCAAGAAGATTTAATTGCTAGCTAATTAGTTCCAGTGAACCGTTCCATGGTATTGTCTTCACTAGCCGATATTCCATCCCGCTGCAATACCTTTTGGACTGTTTTTATAAAAATTTTCATGTCGGTAGCAAAGCTTATGTTGTTGACATACCAAACATCCAATGAAAATTTTTCTTCCCAACTTATTGCATTACGGCCATTTACTTGTGCCCAACCCGTAATTCCAGGTTTTACATTATGACGCATAGCCTGTTCGGAGTTGTACAGTGGAAGGTAAGCCACCAAGAGAGGCCTTGGGCCCACAATGGACATGTCTCCTTTAATTACATTGATAAGTTGTAAAAGTTCATCGAGAGAAGCTCCCCGTACAAATTTACCCAATTTCGTAATGCGTTGTATATCAGGTAAAAGATTACCATTGCTATCTTTTTTGTCATTCATTGTCTTGAACTTGATGATGGTAAAGATTTTTTTATTTTTTCCCGGTCTTTTCTGAAAGAAAAAAGGTTTTCCATTATTTGCCAGTGCAAGTAGAACAGTCAATAGCAATAGAAAGGGAGATAACAAAAGTATTGCAGATAAAGAAAGTAAAAAATCTATTCCTCTTTTAATAAACTTTGAATAAATCATTCTATATTTTGATTAATAATCTTTAATAATTCAGTATTTACCAAGCGAACATCAAACTTCTGTTCGGCAAGCTTTCTACTTTTCCTTCCCATAGGCTCAATTTTTTCGGGCTTATCCAAAAAGTAATTTACGGCCTCTATGAGTGGGTTTAATTCTTTTGGAGGAATTAAAAAGCCATTTTCTCCCTCAATGACGGTTTCTCTACATCCAGGAGTGACTGTGGTTATTATAGGCATACCCACTGACAAGGCTTCTAAAATGGATCTTGGAACTCCTTCCCTGTAGTACGTTGGCAATACAAATATATCCGCAGCATATAAAAAAGGCCTAACATCCGCCTGTCTACCATGATAAATGATTACTCCTTCCCCATGTAGTTTTTGTAATCTTGATGCCAATGCTGTCAAATCCTCAGGCGGGCTACCTACGACATGGAATTTTGCGTTGCCATTTTTTTTATGAACGGATAGTGCAGTATCAAGAAACAGTTCTATTCCCTTTTCAACCATCAATCGGCCTACAATTATAAAGTTTACAACTGACTCTTGACAAAATTCATTTTCATTCTTGAACCTAAATCTATCCAAGTTTATTCCAGAACCATTAACAACAAATGATTTTTTCTTTTTGGAGAGAATACCTTGTTTCAAAAAAAGATCTTGGTCATCCACATTTTGAAAAATTGCAATATTGTTTTTTTGAAGCGCAAGTTTGTATAGCAATTTAGAGACTTTCCCTAAAAGCCTTGCTTTTAACGAAACTCCACTAAAAGTAAAGCCTAGTCCCGTAATAAGAGAAAAAGTCTTGATATTTAATTGCCGAGCAGCAAAAGATCCATAGATGACAGGTTTTATGGTGTAGGCAAACACAAAATCTATCCCTAGCTCTTTCATTATTTTTTTAAGTTCCCTGATACTTTTATAATCTTTGACAGGGTTTAGTCCTTTCCTTTGCAAATTAAATTCTACAGGACAAGCACCCATTGCTTTGACTTTTTTAATACTATCGTTATAGAAATCAGGGGCAGCGCACCAAACTTCATAACCAGCTTGTACAAGCTCCTCTATAAAGTCTTTTCTAAAGTTCAACAAAGAATAGGAAACAGAACAGATGATTAAAACTCTTGGCTTTGTCATTTAATATGCGTTTATTTTTTATTTTTAAATAGCATCTCTATAGAGTTGTAAATACCCAGTGACCATATCATTGATATCAAAATTTTTAGATCTTTCCATACACTTAGCAACAACTTCATTATAAGTACCTTCATCTTCCAACACTTTGGTTATCTTCAAGGCCAAAGTTTCATAATCTCCTTTTGGAAATAAGATGCCGTATCCATGGACCACTTCTGTAAGACCGGGTACATTAGACGCTAAAAAGGGTTTTCCAGATGCTAGCCCTTCTACGCATGAAAGTGAAAGGCCTTCAAAATTTGAAGAAAGAATAACTACATCAACAGTTTTCAAAAGGCTTGGAACATCACCACGTAAGCCATAGAAGTGAACTCTTTCTGACAAGTTTAAAGAACTGGCAAATTTTTTGTTCTCAGTTTTTAACGGGCCTTCGCCTACTAAAATAAGGTGTGTTGTCGCTGGAAGGTAAAGCAAGCTATGAATGAGTGTTTTTTGATCTTTTTGTGGGGTAAAACTAGAGACCTGTAGTAAAAGGTTTGTACTTTCATTAAACCCTAGTTCAGCTTTGTTAAGTTGTTTTGCAGAGCTTATTTCATTAAGGTTAATTCCATTATTGATTTGAAAAACCATTTTTTTTAATTTTCCAAGATGTTTTCCAAGATTTTGGTGCACCGCATCTGATATGGAAATAATTTTTGTATACCGCTTATAAACGATTTTATCAATGTGTTTTAATATGGGGTGGTTTCTTCTTCGGTTTGTAGTGTTGTGTTCTGTGTAAAAAAGTTGTGCACGGACATTACCCAAAAAACTTGCAAAACCAACCCAATAAAAGGAAGGAAAAAGATGCACATGCACTATATCATATTGATTCAGTAATTTTCTTAGTTTAAAAATGTGCTTTGGGCTATACATATCTTTGCCTTTGCCCAGAACATGAATTTTTAATTGAGGGCTGATTTTTATCAAACGCTTCATGAATACTGTTTTTTGGCCATTCAGGACAGCCAACTCAACGTCTACCCCTTGCTTTAGATATTCAATACATAAATCTGTGACCAGCTTTTCTGCCCCACCCGAGCTTAAAGAATTAATTACCTGTAAAACCTTCATTAAATTGAAATTCTCTACTACATAACGTAGCAAATTAGATTATTTTATTTTTTCCTTATTTTTTTTTGGAAAGGTTAGCTCTAAAAACAGCTTTTCATAGCTAGATAAGATATTTTCTTCTGAATATCTTGAATATACAGACTCCCGTATTGCGCTTGGATTCCAGTCTTGACAAATGGACAGCTTTAATTTTTCTAAAAAATCTGTCTGATTTTGTGCTATATAACCATTTAGCCCTGGTATTATTATTTCATTGATACCACCTGGCGCATTAAATACCACAGCAGGTGTGCCTGTAGCACAACTTTCCAATAATGCATTTGGAAAACCTTCAACATAAGACCCTTGTAGATACACATGATTCTGAGCCAGATAATCATTTACTTTATCTGTATATGAAATGAATGTAACTTTTTTAGTTAGTCTAAGTTCATCAATTAAATTGATTAGTACTTCCTTATAGTCCCCAGAACCAATAATGGTATAATGAAAAGGTTTGTCAAACTCCGCCAAGACCATTAAGATTCTCTGAAATCCTTTCCGCTCAGTCAACCTACCTATAGTAATAAATTTCAACAATTTATCTTTGGAAAAAGCGTGTACTTTTAATTTAAATTTTGAAGTTACTGGGTTGTTGATAACCAACATTTTTGAAGTTGGTAGACCAAAGTTGGCAATCAAATCGTTTTTCATGTCATTGGATTGACATATAATTTTGTCCTGTAGTTTTAATGCCAAACGATAGGGCATTGCAGGTTTCTTGTTTTCAGCCCCCTCACTTTCCATACTAAAACTTGATATAGTGGTTTCCCTGGCTACAAATTTTGTCTTAGGAAAGAAAGGCTTAATAAAGCCAGTAACTGTATTCACATGACCCATAGCACTAATTACAATTTTTGGCCTGTTCTTAATCAAATGCTTAAGAATTGCTGGTATGGCGTGCTTAACACGACTTTTGTTTAAAAAGGTTACAGGTATATTCTTAACTTCATATTTCTGATCTTTATTGAAACCTGTAATCAGCAAATGAGAATTAAAAATAGTAGAATCAATGTTTTGAGCCAAAAACGACATAACCCGCTCAGCACCACCTGAGCGCAATGACGGCAATATAAAAAGAACCTTTATTTTTTTTTTCAATTTTAAATATGTTTTAAGTATTGTATTCTTTGATTTTTTTATTGGAATACCCACCAATTCCAATATTTTCTTAATTAAATTACTCCTGAACTGGAAGCTATAGAAATATTACTAGCAATTTGATTTTGTTCAAATATTTTAAAATATTGTTTTCTAGTTTGTTTCATTATCATAAACAGTAATTTAATCAAATAGTTGATTAAAGTTTTCAGTTTTTTTCCGAGTTCCAGAAATGAGTCCTTGGGATTCTTGCCCCAACAAAATAAGAATCATCAAAAAAGGATAATCTGCGCTAAGAACAATATTATTATGAAAGCTAACATGAACAGCATAGCCCAACAGACAAAGGATAAAGAAAACTCTCATTATAGAATTCGAATTTTTATTGTGTTCCAACAAAAATTTAACAAACAAGAAAAATAACAAATACCCAAGCAATGAATAATAAATACCAATATTGATGATGCCATTATGGGATGGTAGGTGCAGTATTGCAGTCTCTCCGTATTTATTATACATATCTTGCTTTACATTTTGGTAGTCTTTTTTTGACACTCCCAAGGGATAGGTCACAGCCGCTGTAATACCAGTTAGCCACAATAAAGGTCTACTGTCCGAGTGACCTTGGGAACTCAATTTGGTAAGTCTTGAGTTTTTAGGCAAAAAATATTCTTGGCCTATAACAACAAAGAGGGAGAGAACCAAACCAACAACAACAATAGCGGTTTGATACAAAGGTCTTTTCTTGTGGGGAACCAAAAAGAAGTAACCGCCTACAATTACAAGCTCTCCAAGTAGCAATGAACGGGTCTGACTTAGAGCCGAACATATAAATACAGCACCAAGAACGGTTATGTAAAATTTCCTTTTGGTTTTTATGTACATGAAAAACGCCAGACAAAAGCTGGTAATTGCAAAATAAGTAAATGAAATAGTTGACACAAAAGGTCCTGCCATTCTAAACCTATCAGCATGTCCACCAGATATGTACATGCTTTCATTTTCAAGACCTTGTGATATTCTACCCTCTAGGGGAGTAGATAATAGTGTTCTTTTAATTTCAAGCATTTGTTCAGCAATAGGGGATAAAGGGTGCTGTAACAACGAGAACATACATATGGTGAGATGTCCTATTAATATAATGTTAACATATTTTAAGTTCTTTTGAGCGGTCAAAAAAAACAAAGATGAAAAAACAATAAAAGAAACACCCTTGAATAAGTCTATTATCATATCCCGTATTTCTATTTCGTTCAGGACCAAAAAACGTAAGTTAACTATAAGCTGCAATGCAATAAAAGCAACTAAAAACCTATTCCAACCTTTAAAAAAGCTATTTTCCTTCAGAGCAGTCAAATAAGGCTTAAAGAGCAAAAAAAAGAAAAAAAACTCCAAGACTCTATCTATGCTTATAATCCCTCCCAAACGAAAACGAATAAAAACATTGTCAAAAGCCAGCAAAAGAGCTATCAGTATATAAGAAAATTTAAGATTCATGGGAATGTTGAGTGAAAAAATCTTTGAATATACTTACACGACCCATATATTTTTTGATTCTTTTTGGGAGTGAATTTGAAACTATAATAAACATAGGCAGATTATTAGGTGTAAAAATGATATTTTTTTTACTCTTGAAATATAGTACAAATATGGGTAAATATACTATCGCAGTTATAGACAAGTGAATCCATTTTGATTTAATTCCAAAATAATACAATATAGCCGTGATTAAAACAAAAATTAAATGGAAAATTAAATTTTTGAATAAGTCCTTTATTAATTTAATGCCTGAAAAATCTAAAAGTTTATAAAGTCTATATGCCATCTGCACATAATTTATTATTGTAGCCAAAAGTACACCGGCTGCAACTCCAGGTAAAGAATAAATATAACTGCCAATATATGTGCAAACGAACATTAAAGTTGCAAATATTAGCTGATAATATGCTCCTCTATAAACAATCCCCATTGATTTGAGGTACGACTTATTTATTCTGGTTCCAAATCGAAAAGACAAACCTAATATTAACAATTGCAGTGGAAGCACTGCTGATTTCCATTGATTTCCCAAGAAAGAGTCAATAATAAATTCTGCGTTAATCAAAATTAATACACTTATAGGTACCAAAAATCCAAAGCATAAGGTTGTGCTAAAAGTGTAAAAGGAAGACATTTTTTTTATGTCACTTTGTTTTTGAGAAAGAATTGGAAATAAGACTTTATCAAAAATACTCCCAAAAAAAGTAGCGGGTATAGCATATAACTGAAAAGCTTTTGAATAAAAACCCAATAAAGCTGTTCCTAAAATTTTACCAACAATAATGTTGTCTGCTTTCTCGCCAAAAAAATTAAATATAATTCCTAAGGTATGTCCAGAACCAAAAAAAAATAAATCTTTTAAAGGTTGTTTTTCTAACCTGAATGAAAATTTGGGTAGCTCGTAATAAATTGTCAAACAAATAGTAATACAAAGCGTTATAAATTGCCCCCAAATGAGTGACCAATAGCCAAAACCAAAATAGGCCATGGTTACTGAAACGATACCTGAACCAATTAAATAGGATATCACCCCAATTTTTACACCAACATCAAATCGAAATTTTCTACTAAGAAGGGCTCCGCCAACACTACCAAAACTTACTAAAGGAAAAAAAAATGAAAAAAATCTAAGCGCTTTGATATCCTCTTGAATATTAAAGAAGTTGGCAAATACCGGAGTCATTGAATAATATATAAACCCTAAAACAATCCCTAAAACAATGGATAAAGTATATGCTAGCGAAATATGTTTAGTTGTCACTACGGGTAATTGAATCAGTGAACTTGCAATGCCCATTGTAGTTATTTGCTTTGTGAAACTGACTACTATCATTATTATGGCAACAACACCAAATTCTTTAGGAGTAAGTAGTCTGGATAGAATACCTATAACCAATAACTGTAAAACAATTTGAACAACTGAACCAGAAAAGTTCCAAAAAAAACCTACAATTCCTTTTCTAGCAAGTGATTCATTTTTTATAATATTCATAAAAATTATACAAGAATCAATTATTTAATAAATAACAGCGGTTAACTTATTTAGTATCAACTAGTCTATAATTTCATAGTAATTATAAGGTCTAGCTCCAATAGCAAATTATTTTATTTCTCTTTGCATTTTAGGTTTGCACCTATTCAGTATCCTTTAAATTTAAAAAAATCATATGATTGGGAAACCAGTTGCAATTAGTAATTATAAATTACTACATAGATAGGAAGAAATATCCGATTTTCTCAAACAATAATCATCATACTTTTGTAGGCTTTAATCAAAAAGGACTTCATAATGGACTTTCATATTCGCTTCAATAAATCAATTGAACAGTATTCAGAAATTTTATTCTATCGATAGAAATTTTTGAATTCTTCTGTTCATTATTGAAATCTAATCCCACAAAACTTCAAATTCTGACCTTCTATTTAACTTGTGCTTGGCTTCAGAACAATACACACCATTTTTACAATCATTTACTAGTTGTTTTTCTCCAAAAGCCTCACTAGAGACTCTTTCAGGATTAGCTCCTTTTTCTGTTAGATAATCTATTGTCCTTCTTAATCTTTTTTCAGAAAGCCACTGATTATACTCATCTGAACCTCTTGAATCTGTATGTGAAGTAATTTTTATGTTGAATGTTGAATCGTCTTTCATAATATATACTAAACTATCCAACACATTTTTATATGAATTTGTAAGATAAGATGAGTTAAGATTAAAGTATACCAATCCCAAATCTTTTATCTTACCTTCTATTAATTCTCTTTTTTGCTTTTCTGCTTCCAATTTAGCTTTTTCTTCAGCAGCTAATCTTGCATTTTCTTTTTCCTTTTCAAGTCTTTCTGCCAGTATTTTGGCTTGTTCCTCAGCTTTTTTAGCTACGGCTATAGAGTCATTAATACGTTGCTGTTCTTTCTCAATTTCTTCCATTAAAGCTAGCTTCTCAATTCCTTTTTGGGACAATCCTTTCTTAATATCAAATTGATATATCAATCCAGCGGCATGTTGTATGTGATTTGTGGCACCATTTCCCATAGACCATTTACCCGTTGAATTAAAATCGACTCCTAATCTTTCAGAAAACCATGTTCTAAATCCAACAATTGCATTGTACGTTCCTCTAGGGTTATTATTTGCATCAGTATAACCAGCTCCTATTCCTAAATAAGGATCAAACCAACCTGTCTCACCGATTATCTGATTTAAGTCGTAGGATATTCTGGCATCCAGACCCAAATAATCTATTTCTTCATCATTGATATTCCCATCTATAACTTTTCCAACTTTATATTTGTTATAAGTACCTATAGCTTCAATTCCTAGACCACTCTTAAAATATTTGCCAATACTGATTCTTGAGGGATGAGAAACAATGTTCCACTGCTCTTCAATTGCAAAAAGGTCTCCAAATACATCACCTGAATCATCAACTATATTGATTCCAAGACCTACAATCCAAGAACCTTGGACAATACTGTCTTTGGATGTTATTTGAATATCCTGAGCTATTAAGGCTTGATTGAAAAGACCTACTAGAATAATAAATTTGAATACTTTAGTTTTCATAAGAATTAAAATTGGGAAAAATTAATACCGCAAAAATACCCTTGAAAATGAATTTCTCATCACATAGTACTGTGAACGACACCAAAATTCGGTATAAAGTAAAGATTCAAAAAAGCTAAGTTTTTTTAATCTACATGCTTCTTTTTTAATCTATAAAAAGACCCCTTTTGTCTTAACTATTAGCTATAGGAAGTATTAAATTTTCCTTTATGGGCCTTTTCATATATAGCTTCATACAAAGGAAGTATGTTTAAAATATCGAAGTTTAATGCTGTTCTGTACGCATTTTCTTTAAACTCTTCAAGAATGTTTTCATCACTCAAAATATGTAAAGAGTTATCAGCCATTTCATCAACACTTCCTACATCACTTAAATAACCTGTAACACCATGCTTATTAACTTCTGGCAAACCTCCAGTATTTGTAGATATTACTGGAACTTTATTAATCATAGCTTCCAAGGCTGCCAATCCAAAACTTTCAGTTTGTGAAGGCAGTAGGAACAAATCAGAAAAACATAATATTCTATCTATTTCATTACTATTACCTAAAAACACAACCCTATTGGTAATGCCAAGTTTTTCACACAATAACTCCGCCTTTTCCTTTTCTGGTCCTTCTCCGACCATTATCAATTTAGCAGGTAATTTTTTATTTATTTTATGGAAAATCTTTATTACATCTGGAATACGTTTGACCTTTCTAAAATTACTGATATGAGTGACAATTTTTTCATTGTCATCCGCCATTAATGACCTTTGGCAATCCGTAAAATGTACACTATATTTTTCTTTGTCAATAAAATTGGGAACAACCTCAATATTTTTTTTTATATCAAATAAATCCAAAGTACTTTTCTTTAAATTCTCTGAAACTGAAGTAACAATATCAGATTTATTGATGCTAAAAGTAACTGCTGGTTTATAAAATGGATGGTTACCCACCAAAGTTATGTCTGTACCATGTAATGTAGTTATCATGGGAATATAAATTCCTTCTTCCTCTAAAATTTTCTTTGCCATATACCCCGCATAGGCGTGTGGAATTGCATAATGCACATGTAACAATTCTATTCCAAAAAGTTTAATGGTATCTACTAACTTACTAGATAAAGCTAATTCATATGGTTGGTAATGAAATAGAGGATACTCAGGCACATGAACCTCATGAAAGTATATTTTATTACTCAAAAGACCAAGCCTAACGGGTTGTTTATATGTAATAAAATGTACTTCGTGCCCCCTATCAGCAAGGGCAATTCCCAACTCTGTTGCTACTACTCCACTTCCCCCAAATGTTGGGTAACATACTATAGCTATCTTCATTTTTAAAGTAAAATAGATTAGTCGAAAAGTCTTTAAAACATTTCAAAAAAAAAGTTTACAAATGTAAAACTACCAATTAATTTAGAATAGACTCGTATATGGCTTTCTGAATCCTTGTTCTTAACCCAGATTTAACTAAAAGTGTGTTTGAAGCAGTTGGATATGTTCTATTGGAAAGGAAAACATATACTATTTCTTCATCTGGATCAGCCCATGTATAGGTCCCTGTAAAGCCGCTGTGCCCAAAACTTTTTCTGGAGACACATCCACAAGTGGGGCCAGTTTCATGAAGTTGTGGTTTATCAAAACCAACTCCCCTACGAACGTCCTTATCACAAAAATAGCATTTATTAAACTTCTCAACGGTTCTATCATTAAGATACCGCTTTCCTCCATAATATCCTCCTTGCAAATACATTTGCATAATTTTACCTACATCATTGGCATTGCTAAAAAGACCTGCATGGCCTCCTACTCCTCCTTGCATGGCCGCTCCCATATCATGAACATATCCCTGAACAGTTTGATATCTATAATATGTATCTTCTTCCGATGGAACAATTTTGTTTTTAGAAAACTTGTTTAATGGATTATAGCCAGTATTGGTTGCTCCCAATGGCTTATATAAAAAATCCATTGTTATTTTATCTAACCCTTTTTTCTGAACATTCTCTATGTATTTTTTAAACACATAATAGGCTACATCACTATACCGATATCGGTTCGATTTTAAGTCTTGCCTACCAATTCTATTGTAAATTGAATCTTGGTAAACATCTGCCAAGTACATCCCATCTATTACTTTAATAGAAAAGCCATCGGTTGGACTGTTTCTATAAAATTCTGATGATGGTTTTCTGTTCTTGTTCAAAGTATCAATATAGAAGGCTATCCAAGCTGGTAATCTTCCGTAATGGGAAAGGGCCTTAAGTACCGTAACATCTTTTAATTCGGTTTCGGCGTAATCTGGAATCAACTCTTCAAAAGTATTGTTCAATGCAATCTTTCCTTCTTCCTCCATTTTCATAATGGTTGGTAAGGTTGCCAATATTTTTGTTAATGAAGCCAAATCATAAATATGTTCCGTTGTTATACTATCGTTTGAATCATAGGTTGGTTTTCCGAAAGCCTTGTTGTAAATAACCTTTCCCTTTCTTGCAATCAAAACTTGAGCTCCTGGAAACATTAACGAATCCAATCCATTTTGCATAAGTCTATCGACTTCAGCCAGTCCCGTAGAGCTCATTCCAACCCGTTCAGGAATACTATAACCCAATCTGGATAATGGCTTGGTTAAAACACTAGTATTCACAGGGAAAATAGAATCAACAGTAACGGGTAAAACCCCTTTGGCACCTATCGCACCAAAAATAATCTCGGCTGTTTTTTGTTGTGAAATTTCACTATTCTGATATGACATTATCAAACCATCGATACTATTAAAAGAATCAACTTCCAATAAGGCATAGGGCTTTGCGAAAATTGATAGAATAGTATTAGCGCTTCTATTCTTTGCAATAGCATCCAACCAAATTAATTCCTTCTTTGAAAATTTAAAAGGTTTCCAAGGGCTTTCATTACTCTTATGTAACCCAATAATTACTAAATTATAACCTAACAAATTATTCTGTAATGCGGTTAAGTCTTCTCCCTGAACTTGAGTGACAGACGCATATTTATTCAACTCTTTTAAGAACGGTTCATGGTCAGCATTGCCAAACTTAACATATGCAATTTTCTTATTATCTAATTTTCTTATTGGCAGTATAGAAAAATTATTTTTAACCACAGTAATGGCGCTTTCAAAAGCTTCCTCATAAACTAAATCATCTTCTAAAGTATTTAAATCTTCATGAAGATTCTCCAATTTAATAGGTTTATATGTATTGAGTCCAGCTTTGTATTTAGCCATCAAAATCTTTTTTACAGATTCTGAAAGACGCTTCTCGGATATTCTACCCTTTTCATAAGCTTCCATTAACTTAGCCTTTGCTTTTTCAACATCTATTGGCATTAGTAGCATATCATTCCCTGCTAAAAAGGCCGTAAGCTCAACTTCACCTTCTGCTGCATAATTGGAAACCGCTTTCATGTTCAAAGCATCAGTAAAAACAAGTCCGTTAAATCCCATTTCTTCTTTTAGCACACCAGAAACTATTTGTTCTGATAAAGACGATGGATATCCTTCTTTTATTTCTAAACTTGGAACACTTAAATGAGCAATCATTACACTGCTCAATCCCTCTTTAATTAATTTCTTATAAGGGTATAATTCTATACTGTCCAATCTTTTTCTTGAAAAATCAATTACTGGCAAGGCATAATGGGAATCCGTAGCAGTGTCTCCGTGGCCAGGAAAATGCTTTCCAGTGGATAAAACTCCTACACTTTCCATTCCCTTCATAAATGCAATACCAGCCCTCGATACAGTTTCCCTATCTTCCCCAAAGGAGCGAAATCCAATAATTGGGTTTTCAGGATTTATATTGATATCTATATCTGGCGCAAAATTGATATGAACTCCTAGTCTTTTAGCATGTAATCCAATTCGCTTACCAACTTTTTCAATTACAGTACTGTCTTTTATAGCTCCCAATGTTGTATTATAAGGAAATGCATATGTAGAATCTAAGCGCATGGAAAGCCCCCATTCAGCATCTAACCCAATTAATAAAGGTATTTTGGAAAGTGATTGATATTCATTTGTCAGCTTTGCTTGTCTAAGAGGTCCTCCTCTTAAAAAAACAATTCCCCCTATATGATGTTGTTCAATTAATGTTTTTATTTTTTCCGTGCTCTCTTTACTTTCATTGGAAGCAATACTTACCATGAGCAACTGACCTACTTTCTCTTCCAAGGACATAGAAGTATATTTCATATTCACCCAACCCTGCTGCATTAAACTATCCTTGGTAACCAAAGGATTAGTTTGTCCAGAAAGAAACGAAAATGAAAAGAAGAAAATATATAGAAGTAGTTTGTATCTCATAAAATCAATCTATGGTAGAAACCAATAAGATGTAAAATTATTGTATTTCATCGAAAATAGCAGTAATAATGGGATAAAACAACTGTATGACTCGATAAAAACTACATAAATCTACCATGCCAGCTTTCCTCAGCTGGTACTTCCCAATGATTTAGATACTCCTGCTTATTGGTCACCAAATTGTTAAAAACAATAGTGTTTTTAGATACAGACTTGTTTTTTGCCATCTTTTTGAAGTCCTTCAATGTCTTATAAGCAACAAATTCTCCTTGTTTGTACGACACATTCATTTTGTCCAACAAGTCTACATTATATTGTTTTTCCAAATGTTGGATAAAACGTACTGAAGCATCTATTGAACAACCAGATGCTCCATTGATTGTTTGATCCAAGGCCAATGCAATAAATCGTTTATACTTTATTTCATAACCTGCCTTTAGTTCACTTCCATGTGCGGTCCAATCTTGGATAAACACATCCAAACTTTGCCTTATTTCATCCAATTCTACTGGTGTGAAGCTCCTGCTGGATTGATAAATCCATATTCTAGAACTATCTGGCAATTCTTTAAACTCTACTAGCATTTTATAAATTTTCTGCAGTTGCGATTAATTCCGCAATATCCATCACTTTAATTGATGTTTCTTTTTCCTTATGTTTAACACCATCTGTCATCATTGTATTACAAAAGGGACATCCAGCGGCAATAATTTCTGGTTTGGTTTCCAAAGCCTGCTCCGTACGTTCCACATTAATGTCTTTATCCCCTTTTTCAGGCTCTTTAAACATTTGGGCCCCACCTGCTCCGCAGCACAGTCCACGTTGTTTACAGCTTCTCATTTCAACAAGCTCTGCATCCAACTTTCTTATTAAGTCCCGAGGAGCTTCATAAACATCATTGGCCCTTCCTAAATAACAGGGGTCATGAAAAGTTATTCTTTTGCCTTTATAGGTTCCACCCTCTAGCGTAATCTTGCCTTCTTCTAATAAGTTTTTTAAAAACTGAGTATGGTGTAGTACCTTATAATCACCTCCAAGCTCAGGATATTCATTTTTTAGAGTATTAAAACAGTGGGGACATGTGGTAACAATTTTTTTTACCGCATATGCGTTCATCACCTCTATATTGGTTACTGCCTGCATTTGAAATAAAAACTCATTACCGGATCTCTTTGCCGGATCTCCTGTACAACTTTCCTCAGTACCCAAAACAGCAAAACTCACATTAGCCTTGTTCAGTATTTTTACAAAAGCTTTGGTTATTTTTTTTGCTCTATCATCAAAACTTCCTGCACAACCTACCCAGAACAACACCTCTGGTTGTTGACCTGCAGCAAAAAGTTCTGCCATTGTTGGTACTTTTAAATCGGTGCTCATAAAATTTTCTTTCGCTATGATTCAGTTTTCCAATTAAGCCTGTCCATTTGATTAAAGGGCCATGGTGCTCCATTGTTTTCAATATTCCCCATCATATTATTTAAATCTGATGGAGCAGCGGACTGCTCCATTACCAAGTATTGTCTCATATCCATAATGATGGACAAAGGGTCTATGCTTACTGGACATGCTTCTACACATGCATTGCAAGATGTACATGCCCATAATTCTTCTTTTGTTATATAATTATCCAGCAACTGCTTACCATCATCCACAAAGACTCCTTTATTGCTGTCTATGTTTTTTCCTACTTCCTCTAGCCTGTCCCTGGTATCCATCATTATTTTCCTGGGGGATAGTTTTTTTCCAGTTTGATTGGCTGGGCATTCACTTGTGCATCGTCCACATTCTGTGCAGGTATAAGCATTTAATAATTGTACCCAACTTAAATCAGTAACATCTGACGCTCCAAATTTTTCGGGCATTGGTTCATCCTCAGCTGATACGGCAAACGGGTCTGCAGATGGGTCCATCATTAATTTAACCTCTTTAGTGACCGTTTCATTATTATTAAATTGTCCCTTGGGAGTTAATTTTCCATAATAGGTATTTGGGAAAGCCAATAAAATATGAAGATGCTTAGAATAGTATAAATAATTTAAAAAACACAGAATACCTACTATATGCAACCACCAACAAACTCTTTCAATTATTATTAAACTTGAGATTGACAACCCATTAAAAAATCGAGCAATAAATTGACTTACTGGAAAAGCTCCAGCTTCCACATAATGTGCAGCACCCATTTGCTGTAACTGGTAATCGGCAGCATTCATGGTCAAGAAAAGAGTCATGAGAACTAATTCAAAATAAAGAATGACATTTCCATCCATCTTTGGCCAACCTTTCATTTCAGCCTTAAAGAAACGCTGTAGTTTTATGATATTTCGTCTTAACCAAAAAACTACAATGGCAACAATCACCAATATGGCTAAAATCTCAAATGAACCAATAAGTATATCATAGAGTTTTCCTAAAGAAGCAAAAATGCGATGGGTGCCAAACACACCATCGATTATGATTTCCAAAACTTCTATGTTAATGATAATGAAACCTACATAAACAATAATGTGAAGTATTCCTGGAATGGGTCTTACCACCATTTTCGACTGACCCAAAGCAATTTTGGCCATATTTTTCCATCTCGTAGGTTTATTATCAGAGACGTCCATCTCTTTTCCCAACTTAATATTTCTGGAAAGTTTTTTTATATTTTTTATGAAAAAACCTATACCAAAAACGAGTATCAGTGTAAATAAAATATTTGGAAGATATTCCATTTATTAGTTTTTATTGGCAGGGTCGTTTTCAGGGAGTTCATACTCCTTTTGCTTTTTACCAAAAACAGATACATTTACATATCGCTTTGGGTTTAATCTAAAATCCTGCAATAGCAAATCTAACTCTTTAGAGGCATTGGCCAAATTATTATAAAGCTCTTCATTCTTCATTAATTTTCCCAAAGAACCATCCCCTTTTTCAATTTTGACAAGTAATGCATCTAAACTAGCAACTGTGGATTGCAAACTTTTCATAGTTTCACCAAGTCCTGCATTGGACAACGAATCTGATATTTTAGCAAAATTATCTGTAATAGCATTGATGTTCGTTATAGAACTATCTAACTGACCTTTATTCTCCGCAAGCAAGCCATTTAAGGCATTGGCACTAGTTTGAAAACTTTTGACTAAACTGTTTAACCCACTTATACTTTCTCTTAGCTCATGCTTTGTTTTGTCATCCAAAACATCGTTTACGTTCATCAATAAAGAATCAGCATTAGAAATAGCGCCTTCAACTTTTAACTGCAAAGGGGCTAATTTTTCTTGTACTAAATCCGTTAATCCAGGCCGTGTACCAGTAACAAGGGTATCATTTTTTTGAGCTGATCTAGAACCGTCAAAAATTGGAATTATCTGCAATCCTTTACCACCAATTATTCCAGTGTCGTACAATTCAACCTTACTGTTCTTTGAAAATTCAAAATCACTTTTAACTGTAAAAGTCACCAATGAATTGAACGAGTTGTCCTTAAACACAATACTATTTACCTTCCCAACAGTAAGTCCGTTTATAGTAACGGGTGTTCCAGGTTGCAGACCGCCTACATTTTCATAAACAGCATAGAGGGTTATGCTTTTATCGAATATTGGATTGGATTTTAAATAACTAAAGCCTAAAATAAATAAGAATATACCTACTAAGACAATTATTCCTGTTTTAAGTTCTCTGGATATTTTCAAAAGAAATCTTTTTCAGTTTCTAACAAAATTAGGTATAATTTTTAGAAGACAGCCTATTATTGAGAAACTGATTTAAGTGCATCATCCAAAGGAATTCTCTTTCCATCTTTATATGCAACAATGTAAGAAGTAGTGTATCCTTTTGCGTCAGCGTTGGACTTTAACAACTTGGCTTGCAAATAAGAATTTGTTTCCCCGTATAAATATCTGTACAAATTATTTACTGGTTCCTTGGATAGTTTGTTTAATCCTCCAAAATTTTCTGGATTCAACGGCAAATTCTTGGAACTAGCCAACAATTGTACTTTATAAATAATATTCTTTTCTGGTTTTATTTCCTTTTCTTCAACTTTTGGAGTGCTTTCAACTGGCTTTTCAACTATTTTAGGAGTGTCTTCAATAGTTTTTGGCAACTCCTTAATCACTTCTTTTTCTGGAGTTGTGTTTACAACGACCTCTTCAATTTTGGTTTCTTCCATTTTTGGGTTTTCTTCAATTTCAATGGAGGTAGGAGAAGTCTCAAGGTCAGTTTTATAATCGCCTTTGTATTTAAGAATGGCATTGGCAATGGCAGTTCCCATATCCTTTTGCCCGTTCTTTGAATTCAAATAGGAACCTTCTGATTTATTTGTTAGGAAACCTGTTTCTACCAAAACACTGGGCATAACTGTTTGGTGCAAAACAATAAAACCAGCTTGCTTTACTTTTCTATCATTTCTTTTAAGGTTGCCGGTAAAATTATCCTGCATCATTTTCGCCAAAGCAATACTTTGATCTAAAAATTCTTCTTGCATTATTGTAAGGCCAATAACAGACTCTGGTGAATTAATGTCGTAAGCCGCATATCTACTTTCATAATTGTCTTCCAAGTAAATTACAGAGTTTTCTTTCTTGGCAATATCAAAATTTTGTTTGTTCGCATGTAATCCCAAAACAAAGGTTCCTGCACCATGGGCATCCGATGAATGAGAATCACAATGCACAGATACAAAAAGGTCAGCGTTGGCTTTATTTGCTATTTCTCCCCTAACAAATAAATCCACAAATGTATCATCCTTCCTAGTGTATATTACTTCTATATTAGTATTCTTTTCTAAAATTGCCCCTACCTGTAAAACAATATTTAATGCAATATTTTTTTCCAAATAACCATTGCCTAAATTTCCAGGATCATGTCCTCCGTGGCCAGCGTCCAAAACAACTATAAATTTTTCAGTATTTTGAGGGTAGATACTATTCTTGCTGAAAGACATTGATATTAGTACCAACGTGATAAAACAAATTTGATAAAGTTTATTCATTTTCATATAATTTCAAAACTGTTCAATAGCTTTGTCTAAGGTTAAATTTATTGTAATGTCCTATAAGAGGAACAAAAAATATATGTAAGTTTGAACTCCATAAATCGAGCCAAACTATAACAAAAATAGGATTTATAGCCTTGCAATCAAATAAACATTTCTCTCTTTTCTTATTGCTGCTATTCTTTGGCATGGTTTCCATGACCGCTCAAGAGGATTTAATACAACCTTTATCAATTAAAGCAATAAAAGACACTATTATCCCCCCTCCTCTCATAAACACCATCATTCGGGACACTATTGCTTCAGATTCTGTCCAAATAGATACTATAAATAAGAAGGACCCCTTATTGCTTGACATAATAAAATATAAAGCTAAGGACTATGTAAAGCTGAGTCAAAAAGATCAAAAAATATATTTGTACAATCAGGCAGAAATCTATTACCAAGATACCGAGTTAAAAGCTGGGGTTATTGTAATGGACTATGTAAAAAATGAAGTGTATGCCGGTAGAATGAGAGATTCTTTGGGCAATTACAGTCAACTTCCATATTTTAAACAAGGAACTAATGAGGTAACCCCAGATTCCATTCGTTTTAATTTTGATACGCAAAAAGCCATTATATGGAACTCCCGAACAGAACAACAGGCCAATCTGGGACAGTTGGGAGGTGATAATATGAAGGTTCTTGCTAAAATCACTAAAAAAGAGAACGATTCCGTTTACTTTCTACATGAAGGAAAGCTCACAACATCTAAAGATACCATTGACCCCGATTATTTTATCAGGATAAAAAAGGCAAAGTTTGTTCCAGGAAAAAAAGTGATTGCAGGGTTTAGCAACCTATACATTGTAGACGTGCCAACGCCTATAGCTATGCCTTTTGCTTATTTCCCCCTAACAACAGGCAGATCTGCTGGTTTAATGATGCCTACCTTTGGAAACGATCCAAACCGAGGTTATTTTCTCCAAAATGGGGGTTATTATTTTCCACTGGGCGACTATGTAGATTTATTGATGACAGGCGATTTTTACACCAATGGAAGTTATGGAATGAGGGGGCAATCCGTTTATACAAAGCGGTATAAGTTTAGAGGGAATGTGAATTTTAGATATGAACGACTCATAAACAGCCAAAAAGGGTTTGATGATTATAGTAGTACCAGAATTTACAATATACAAGTTTCCCACTCTCAAGATGCAAAATCTAATCCCAATTCTAGGTTTTCAGCATCGGTGAACTTAGGGAGCAGCCAATATTATAGGAGTTCTTTGAATGTAATTAACACTCCCAATACACAAAACAATAACCTATCATCCTCTGTATCTTATTCTAAGACGTTTCCTAATTACCCCTCTGTAAATATTAGTTTAACTGCCACTCACAATCAAAACACCAATACACAGGCTATAAATATGACCTTGCCTACTTTTCAAGGAAGTATGGAGCGTATTTATCCGTTCGCCAAAAGAGACGGTATTAAAAAAGGCGTTTTACAAAACATTAATATGCAGTACAATGTAAGTGCCGCTAATCGTATACAAACTACGGACTCTCTCTTCTTTAAACCAGGGATGTTCAAAGATGCAAAAGTGGGCGCGCGTCATTCCATTCCAATAAGCACAAACTTTAAAATTGCTAAGCACTTTAGCGTTTCTATGGGAACCAGTTATGAAGATGTATGGACACTACAGACATTTAGGCGTGGTAGGGACACTGAACTAAACCGAGAAGTAATCTTGGACACTATTAAAGGTTTTGATCGTTATGGAAAATATAATTTCAGCACCAGTCTGGGGACCACTCTATATGGAACTTTCAACTTTGGTGAAGATAAAAAACTACAGGCTATACGCCATGTTATGCGCCCATCCGTAAGTTACAGTACGGCTCCTTCTTTTGACCAGTACTATGAAGATCTTTTAGATGAAAATGGTGAAGAGTATTTAGATTCTAGAACTGGGGAGGTTGTCCGTTATAGTAGATTTGAAGGAACTTTAAATGGTGCTCCTGGACTAACAAGTTCCAGTTCCATGAGTTTTTCCCTTCAGAATACGTTAGAGGCCAAAGTAAAGGATAAGGATTCAACCGTGCTGGAGCCCAAGAAGATTTCCATCCTAAACAGTTTTAACCTTTCTACTTCATATAATTTTAAGGCAGATTCATTAAAACTTAGTACAATTAGATTGACTGGAGGCACCAATATCCTCAATAAAAAAATGAGTATTAATTTTGGAGCCAATCTAGACCCATATGCCATTGACAACAATGGTGTTAGAATTAATACTTTTAACATTGACAATGGTGGAAGCCTCTTAAGATTGACCAGGGCAAATGCAAATATTAGTTATTCCCTTAGTAGTGAAACTTTTGGAAAAAAAGATAAAAAAGATGACCCTGAAGAGTCTGATATTGATGAAAATTCTTATGCAGCCGCAAGTGGTGGCCGAACTGACGGCCTTTTTGGATCTTCAGATGATTACGACTACAGGGCTGTAGATGAAAATGATTCTGGTGATGCGGAAAGCCCCCTCTATGGAAACAAATTACCCTGGGATTTAAGAATGGCCTTTAGTACTGGTTATAACAACAGCAATAGACAAAATGAATTTAGCAGTGCTTCATTAATGTTCAGTGGCAATATTACTTTAACACCTATGTGGAAGGTTGGGTTTAATTCTGGTTACGATTTTAAAAACAAAGGTTTTACTCTAACGAGATTGAACTTTACCAGAGATTTAAAAAGTTTTGTAATGCGTTTTAACTGGACACCCTTTGGTACTTACAAACAATGGAACTTCTTCATTGGAATTAAGAGCTCCATTCTTAAAGATCTTAAGTGGGAACAAAGAAGCCAGCCCCCAATTAGACGATAAAAGTAGTATTATGAAAAAAGTAATTACATCTAAAAATGCCCCCGCCCCTATTGGGCCTTACAACCAAGCGGTTTTAACTGGAAATACCCTGTACATTTCTGGGCAAATTCCAATAAATCCAGAAACGGGTGAATTGGTAGAGGGTGACATTAAAAAAGAGACAAAACAATCCATGGAAAATCTAAAATCTATTCTTTTAGAGGCGGGCATGACGTTTGAAAATGTAGTGAAAGCCAGCATTTTTGTGGCTGACATGCACCAATTCTCAGAAATAAATGAAGTCTACGGAGCTTATTTTAAACCAGAAACTGCCCCAGCCCGTGAAACAGTAGAGGTTGCCAATCTTCCAAAATTTGTAAACGTGGAAATTTCAATGATAGCCGTTAAATAGTTTCCCTGTGAAACTCCACTAAACCATCAATAGGACGTTGACGAATAACCCCAACTATTAAATCATTTCGTTCAAGTACAGTTTTTAGCTCATCCTGTAAGTAATACGCTATACTTCCCACAAAACTAATTGGCACTTTAGTAGCTAGCTCAAATTGCATGATACAATTGTTCACAAACTGCTGAAACCCTTTATCAATAACACCTCTACAATATGGGTGGTCTTTATTTTCAACAATAAAACGAGCAAATTTTGCCAAATAGGTATTCGGGTTTGGTTGCTTATATAGATTTTCCTTGATAACATCTGCTTCCAATTGATATTCTTTAGCAAACTTAATTCCTAAATCTTGCGGCATTTTATGAAAATAATAATCGCGTATCAACTTTCTGCCAAAAAAGTTACCACTACCATCGTCCATAACAATATAGCCTAATGAGGTTACTTTTTGAAATAATTGATGTCCATCATAGTAACTACAGTTGGATCCTGTACCTAAAATACAAACTATACCCTGATGTCCAATTTTAGTTGTTGAATAAATGGCTGCATATGTATCTTCCCTAACTTCATTTTTTGAATTTGGGAAAAAGTCCATAAAAATCTCGCTAAGAAATTTTTTCATACGATCAGTGCCACAACCAGCTCCATAAAAATAGAGATTGGTAACCGCTTCTCTGTTCTTAGAAAGTTCAAAGTTATTTGCTAATCTGTCTTCAATAACTTCTCTAGTTAATACTTCTGGACTTAATCCAAGGGTTTGGGTCAAAAACAATTGCTTTCCCTCACTATCCAGAGCTATCCAATCAGATTTTGTAGCGCCACTATCAACAATTAATATCATATATCAGTATTCAAAAAAAAACCTGAGAACTAACAAATATCACGTAAGCTCTCAGGTTTTATAAATTATTACTACAAATTAAATTATAAGCCAGTTACGTATTCTGCCAAGTCAACTAATTTATTAGAATACCCTGTTTCATTGTCATACCAAGAAACAACTTTAACAAATTTAGAACCTAATTGGATACCGGCTCCAGCATCAAAAATACTGGTGCGAGTATCTCCAACAAAATCTTGAGAAACAACACCTTCTTCTGTATATCCTAAAATTCCTTTTAAAGAACCTTCAGAAGCATTTTTCATTACTTTTTTAATTTCTTCATAAGAAGTTTCTTTTTCTAGCTTAACCGTAAGGTCAACAACAGAAACATCAGCTGTTGGTACTCTAAATGCCATACCGGTAAGCTTTCCGTTCAATTCTGGAATAACTTTACCAACTGCTTTTGCAGCACCCGTAGAAGAAGGTATAATATTTAAAAGAGCACTTCTACCACCTCTCCAATCTTTTCTAGATGGACCATCAACAGTTAATTGTGTTGCAGTAGTAGCATGTACTGTAGTCATTAATCCTTCGTCTATTCCAAAATTATCATTTAATACTTTAGCTAAAGGCGCCAAACAGTTTGTTGTACAAGATGCATTTGATACGATTGAATCTGAAGCTTTAGCTTCTGTATGATTAACACCCATAACAAACATAGGAGCATCAGCAGAAGGAGCAGAAATAACTACTTTTTTAGCACCGCCATCTATATGGTATTGTGCTTTTTCTAGTGTAGTAAAAATACCTGTACATTCTGCAACTATATCAGCACCTACTTCATCCCATTTAAGGTCTTGTGGGTTTCTTTCTGCAGTAATTCTAATAACTTTTCCGTCTACCACCAAATTACCATCTTTTACCTCTATAGTGCCATCAAATTTTCCATGAACAGAATCATATTCCAACAAGTAAGCAAGATGCTCAACATCCAACAAATCATTGATGGCTACAACATCTACATTGTCTCTTTTTACAGTAGCTCTGAAAACCAATCTACCAATTCTTCCAAATCCGTTAATTCCTATTTTTAAATTTGACATTTTCCTTTTATTTATTATTAAATTATACAGTCATTATATCCGAAACCCTCATGAGTTCCTTGTCAATTTTTGTATGGCCTTTTATAGCCTTACTAATGGGTGTTAAAATTAATCTGTTGTCTTGAACACCAACCATAAGATTGCTTTTCCCTTCTAACAGAGATTCTACTGCCTTAACTCCCATTCTACTGGCTAGCACTCTATCATAGCATGATGGCGCCCCGCCACGTTGCATATGTCCTAGTACAGATACTCGTACATCATAGATAGGGAGATGTTCTTCAACATACTCTTTTAGCTCAAAAACATTTTTACCTATTTTATCCCCTTCAGCAACAATTACAATACTAGATGATTTTCCAGATGCTTTACTTCTTTTAAGAGAATCCAACAAACGTTCCAATCCAAGATTTTCTTCTGGGATTAGAATTTCTTCGGCACCAGCTCCTACTCCAGCATTTAATGCTATATGACCAACATCTCTTCCCATTACCTCAACAAAAAATAAACGGTTATGGGAACTGGCCGTATCTCTAATTTTATCAATAACCTCAACTACTGTATTTAAAGCAGTATCAAATCCAAGTGTAAAAGTGGTTCCAAAAATATCATTGTCGATAGTTCCAGGTATTCCAATTACAGGGAAATCATATTCCTCGTTAAATTTTAAGGCACCAGTAAAACTACCGTCACCTCCAATTACCACAAAAGCATCTACACCTTCTTCTTTTAATTGGGCATATGCTTTTTTTCGGCCCTCTTTGGTTCTAAAGTCATCACATCTTGCCGATTTTAATATGGTTCCCCCTTTATTTATAATGTTATTCACACTACGGGCATCCATTGGCTTAAAATCACCCTCTATCATACCTTGATATCCTCTATAAATGGCAACACATTCCACCTTCATGTACGCACATGTACGTACTACAGACCTAATTGCAGCATTCATCCCCGGGGAATCACCTCCAGATGTAAAAACAGCTATTTTTCTTATCTCCAAATTCTGTGAAAATTTTAAGTTGACAAAGGTAATGAACTTACTCTAATTAAAGAATTCGTGGGGCTTGAATTTAATGATAACTTAAACTGCAATCGATTGCATTGATTATTTCGTTTAATTTATAACATACTATTCTTTTAAGCATGTTATAAATAACAAAGAACTATCTAGGGGGATTTGATTTTTGGGTAAATTGAATAAGACTATCTTTGCCCATTATAGCTGATGAAGGCGGAACTACTGGCTTAGGCAACTCTTCTTTTTTGTTTTTCTCCTTTTTCTTAAAAATTTTACCCATTAATTCCTTGAAATTGTTAAAATCCACCTCATACGAAAGTCCTACTCCTTGAGTATACCCTTGCCTATCGCCAATAAATTGTTGAATTTCACTTTCTCTATTAAAAATTTTAGCACTCAATGTACCCTCTTCATTTAAAAGCACCTGTACTTCTACATCACCTGCAACCACAGTTTCGCTATAGCCCCCGACAGGTACTCCAAGCTTACCATTTAATAAGACCCTATCACTGATTTGAGTAGATACCGTAACTCCAATTCTATTTTCAGTTTGAATATCAGAACTTAATCTATCCCCTTGTTCATAAGAAAGTCCCAGGTTAAAATTGTTATCACCACCACCTAGAACCTGATTTAATAAACTGGTTCCTGTTTGAATAAGGTTACCGGTAACTGCTTGTTGATTTATTCCGCTTTCCTCATTTACGAAAGTACCTTGCATTAAAAGAAAAATAGCATTTCGCTCTGCAACCGTTGGATCCTGGAGGCTATATTGCAATTCCGACTTTATAATAGAACTGGTTCCCGGAAACTCAATATTAAAGTCTATGGTTGGGCTTTCCAGTTCTCCACTAAGTCTAACAACTACATCCGTTGGAATTTTTCTTCTATAACTTCCGTCTGCCAACAAAGGTGCAGGGTTTGCATTCAATGAATATACTGCTTCCATATTAAGTTGGGCAGCCAAAGGGTCTTCATCCCATATTATACGACCGTCAGGCTTTACCTTAAAAATTTTATCGATAACTCCTCCATACTTATAATGGTATTCACCCTCCACCACAACAAACTCTCCAAACATATTAAACTTCCCATTGGTGTTGATTTCAATAAACAAAAGACCTTCTCCCCTACCTTTTAAAGAACTTCCAGTATTTTGATCCACAACAATTTCCACCTCTGCATCACTGGTAACATTCAAATCAAACTCCAATTCCAAGCCCTCATAATTTTCCAGAACCCGTTGCTGTTCAATGGTTTTTATATTTTCTTTTTCAATAAAATTAATAAAAGAATAATCCCCAACACTGGCTACATCGCTAATCGGTATTTTTAATGAAGTACCTCTTGCGGTGGAACCATCTACTGTAATGGTCAGTGCGGTAGTGGGTCCATAAATTCTACCTGTACCATTTAGAAAACCCTCACCATAATATAATGCCTCCTCTTCAAAATCGGTATTCAATATCAAAAACCGATTACTGTTGGTGTCTACGTTTAAATCCAAGTTCCAATCCCCAAAAGCAACATGGTTTATGGTGCCATCCAAGATAGCATTGGTATTATGATCAATATCTGTGAGATAGATATTTTCAAAATAAAAACTTTGGTCAAATAATCTAACTCTGGAATTAGGTGCAAAATCATAGTCCACATTTAAATACGGTATTCCAATTCCCCCATCATTGATTGTGAGTAATCCACTAATTTCTGGATTATTAACCTCGCCAACAATTTTAGCATTCCCACTGATACTTCCTCTAATATTGGATATAACGCCATCTCCTAAAGGATTAAATGGCATTAAGTCAAAATTGTGAAAATTTGCCAGTAAGTTGGCTTTGGGAATTTTGTCATTATTGGTAACATTGCCAATAACACTGAATTTCTCTACTCCATTATCGGTAATTTGAGAATTCACAACAAAATCTGTCAAATCCTTATTCCCAACAATCCCAATAGCTAACTGCCCCAAATGCATATCATTGATAGAAAAATCGCTAATATTTAAATTAGAAGAAGGAAGATACACTCCGTCTTTTTGTAACACATTTAGTGTACCATTAACTTCTCCACCCAATTTTAGACTATCAATAGCAGGTGCAATCTTATTAAGGGACACTATTTTAAACTGAAGCTCTAAATCTTTATAGGTAGAATCTGCCAATTGTCCTTTTAACCGAATTTGCTCTTGAACATCATTGTTCATCACAATTTCCTCTATGGTAATACTGTCCAATGTTCTATTTAGGATAACCTTATTTTTACTGTCGCCCGCTTTATTAAGCACCCATGTATTACCCTTAAAATTAACATCCGAAGTCTTTAAACCAATCACAGATTTATTATCCTCATTAAATGTATGGTAAAAGTTAAGGTTGTAGCTATCATTATATTCGCTACCTCCTTTAAACTCTGTCCTAAAGAATAGGGTATCTTTTAATGTGGTATTAATCAGGCTAAAATCCTGAACATCATAATAAGGTGTAGAAACATCTTCCACTGACACAAAGGTGTTGAACAAAGGATTCTTATTATCAATTTTCACATCAATCTCGTCTAATTTATTGCCATAAGCCTCAAAACTTGGAGATTTAAAAGTGAGTTTAAAATCGCCTTCATCGGCAATAATATTACCTCTCATAAACGTGTTAGGACCAAACACAACCTCAGGGAAAAAGACTTCCACAATTTTGTTGTAAATTTTAAAGTTAAAATCCAGTTTTTGTCCTTCGGAAATATCAAAAGGTTTGTAGTTGGTATAAATGCTTCCGACAGAATTTTGCAACAGTTTCCCTAGTTCATTTACCTTAAAATTACCCTTCATATAGCCCGTGATAATATCAGGGGAATTAATGGCAATATTTCTTATAGAATCATTTTCAAAAACAGATGAAATAGCAAAATCATCAAAATAATAAGTGTCGTTTACGTTCTGATAATTGGTCTTGGAAAAATTAATATCGCCTACAATATTATCTAATGTAGTGCCAGAAATATCCATATTCACATCTCCTTTAAATATGGACACACTATCATTAATAAAATTCAATTTTTTAAAATCGGCATATCCTACTGATGCAATAAAATTAAAGTTGCTCCTATCTTCCCCAAAATCTGCAAGCCCTTTAAAATTGAGTTTTAAATTCTTATCATTACTCACCACAGAACCATCAAATAATTGATCCTTTAGAACGCCTGATACTTTTACATCTTTATAGGTATAACCATTAAAAATTATAGAGTATACTTCACCTATTACCTCCGTATTTAGATTCTCTTGCACAAAACCTTTTCCTTCCACATTAAAATCCAAAGTGGTTTTTCCCAAACTTTTATCATTGGCAAATTTCCCTAAATCAAAATCAATCAAAGAAACAAAGCCTTTATAAGTTGCAGCATCTATATCATTAAAATCTGTTAGTTCAAGGTTGGAATAACTGCTCCCAACAGCAGTGTTCAAGTTGAGTTCTGATATCACGGAATTATCGGTTATGGTTGCCGTACCCCTTGCCGTAAATTGTCCTAATTTTTCCAAAGTGGATGGCAGGGCTTTCCCTAAAATATTAGGCATTAAAGACCTAAGTTCATAATAGCTAGTGGTTACATTCCTCATGTTCGCCTCTAGACTAAACGGCTTTTGCTTGTTAAAAAGCTCCTTAAAATTAAAATTACCCCTTATTCCCGAATCTTCTGAATATAAAAACAACTCTTCTGCTGTCAAATCGTTTAAAACACCTGTAATCTTTGATGAGAAAACAGCTTCTTTGCCACTTCCAAATTTATTGTACAACACATTTACCTCATCAAAAGACAAAATGGACTCCTCAAATTGGGCATCAACCTTCACTTTATTTAAAAAATCACCAAAATCACTACGGTCATAGTTAAAAACTAAATTACCAACCAAATTAGATTTTGGGGTTTTAATGGTTAAAGAATCAAATCGCATTTGATTCAAAGAGTATTTAAAGGATGATGATAAATTTTCAACAGACAACCCGCTTTTGGCTTTTAAACTCAATCCGTCAATAAGTGTTGTCACTTCTGGTCCCAATATTTGAAAATCATCAGCACTAATATTTAAATTTTTAAAATTTAAAGTTTCAGTATTTTCCAGATTGTCATCAATCAATTTAAATTTGCTATCCTTTATGTTTACATGAGATGAAGACAAAAAGAAAGGTGGTGAACCTGCCTTCCTAGGCTTGCCATCATCTAATTTTTCAACAAAAACGTCTAAGTTTGTATCTCGTTCTCCATAATAGGTCCTTAATTTAAACGTGAGTTCTTCAACATCAACATCACCAAATTCTAACTTACCATTTGAGAGGTTTTTTAAATTTAGAATAGAGGTAGTCAACTCATGAATATAGAATAAGGTATCTTTCTTATAATCTTCCACATAAATACCCTTTAATGAAGTGTCCCATGAAATTAGAGATGCTTGTAATCTATCTATATTGATATTGGTTCCATACTCATCGTTAATGGTTTTTGTGGCATAATTTGCTAAACGGGTCTGGACAAATGGTAAGGAAAGTACAAAAGTTCCCAAAACACAGATTAGCAGGATAACCAGCAAAATCCTAAGTAGTATTTTCCGTAATTTTTTGATAGGGCTTTATGTTTTACCTTTGTGCTTCAATTTTTATTCCAAACCTTGGTGTCGAATCAAACAATTTACATTTTAGCTATAGAATCTTCCTGTGATGATACCTCGGCAGCCGTTCTTTGCAACAATAGAACACTAAGTAATGTTGTGGCTTCACAAAAAATTCATGAGGAATACGGGGGTGTTGTTCCCGAACTAGCCTCTAGAGCTCACCAACAAAATATTGTTCCCGTAGTACACCAAGCTTTGACCAAAGCAAATATCGATAAAAAACAGTTATCAGCCATAGCTTTTACTCGCGGACCTGGGCTTATGGGTTCTTTATTAGTAGGCACCTCTTTTGCCAAGTCTTTAGCACTAGGCTTAAACATTCCGTTGATTGAGGTAAACCACATGCAAGCTCATATTTTGGCACACTTTATTGAAAATGAAAATACGCCGCAACCCAAATTTCCGTTCTTGGCCATGACCATTAGCGGAGGTCATACACAAATTGTTTTGGTGAAAAATTATTTTGATATGGAAATATTGGGTGAAACTTTAGACGACGCTGTGGGAGAAGCGTTTGATAAAAGTGCTAAAATTTTAGGGCTACCTTACCCTGGAGGACCTTTAATTGATAAATATGCACAGCTCGGAAATTCCAAGGCTTTCCCATTTCCAAAACCAAAAGTGGAAGGGTTAAATTTTAGTTTTAGCGGCCTTAAAACCAGCATATTATATTTTATTCAAAAGGAAGTCAAAAAGAACCCAGATTTTATCGAGCAAAATTTGAATGATATCTGCGCTTCTATACAATTTACTATTATAAATATTCTAATAGACAAATTAAAACTGGCAGTAAAGCAAACTGAAATAAAAGAAATTGCCATTGGGGGTGGCGTTTCGGCAAATTCAGGTATTAGAGAAGCATTACAAGAAGCCGAAAAAAAGTGGGGCTGGAAAACTTATGTTCCCAAATTTGAATACTGTACGGACAATGCTGCTATGATTGGTATTGTGGGGTATCTTAAATATAAAAATGGTGACTTTACCAACCATAGTATAACAGCGCAAGCACGATACGGAATAACGAAATACTAATCTAAGGGTCCAAAGTACTTTTGCGTTTTCATTATTAATTTATAACTTTTCGTTTTTAATCTAAGCTATGGCCTTTAACGAAGACCTTTCCACCAGAATAGACGAAGCTTTTTATGTGTTTCCTGCAAAAATTTCTAAAAAACATAATTGCCAAAAAAATGTTTGGTGGAATTTGCTATTTGTACAAGGGCAAAATGACGGTAGGTGTTATAAAAAATGACTTAATGGTAAGGATTATAAGCAATAAAATAGATGCTGCTCTAGAGAACCATACAGTACGTCCCATGGATTTTACAAAGCGCCCAATGAAAGAATTTGTCTATGTTTCAGCTGATGGATGTAAAACAGAAAAAGAATTAAAGCATTGGATAGAATTAGGTTTAGAACATGCAAAAAGTAAGTTGTAGATGATTAAATTGATTAGAACCGATTCCACAAACCAGGACTTTATTGACCTTGTTGCCCTGCTCGATGCAGATTTGGCTATCAGAGATGGGGAAGACCACGATTTTTATCATCAGTTCAATAGTATTGACCAAATTAAATATGTCGTTGTTGCTTATGAGAATGATAAACTAGTAGGATGTGGAGCTATAAAAGAGTTTGACGCCTGGGCTATGGAAGTTAAGCGTATGTTTGTATCACCAGAAAATCGGGGGAAAGGTATCGCATCCACAATGTTGACCGAATTAGAAAATTGGGCCAGCGAACTCGGTTTTAAAAAATGTATCTTAGAAACAGGCAAAAAGCAACCTGAAGCCATTGCACTTTACAAAAAAAGCAGGTATACTATAATTTCAAATTACGGACAATATACCGGAATTGAAAATAGTGTCTGTTTTGAGAAATTATTAAAAACGAATTAAGACAATGCAACTCTTTTACAATCCAGATATAGACAATAGTGCAACGCAATTTGTTTTTCCAGCAGAGGAAAGCAAGCATATTATAAAAGTATTACGCAAAGTGGAAGGTGACATTCTCCATATAACCAATGGAAAAGGATATTTGTACAAGGCTGAAATTTTAGTAGCTGACCAAAGGAAATGTAAAATATCCATTATAGATTCAGAGAAAGAACACCCCAAAATGTATTGGTTACACATGGCAGTTGCTCCCACAAAATTGAATGACCGTTATGAGTGGTTTTTGGAAAAAGCTACCGAAATTGGAGTCAATGAAATAACTCCAATAATCTGTGACCATTCAGAAAGAAAGGTTATAAAAAAAGAACGCATGGAAAAGGTGATACAAGCCGCAATGAAGCAATCTAATCGGGCTTATTTACCAAAATTGAATGATGCTATTTCCTATTCGGATTATATGGCGCAAGAAAAAGAGGGATTGCTCTTTATAGCACATTGTGAGGAGGATGAAAAACTAGAACTTAAAAGAAGAGTGGCAGCTGATAAAGATATAACCATTCTAATTGGCCCTGAAGGTGACTTTTCTCCCTCAGAAATTAATACAGCCTATGAAAAAGGTTTTTTGCCAGTTTCCCTTGGGCAATACCGTTTACGAACTGAAACTGCTGCCATTGTTGCTTGTACTACAGTAGTCATGATTAATAATGGTTGATTTTACCATTTCCTCACTTTAATTATTAAATTTGGGTTCAACCCATTTTTAATGAAAAAACATATTGTTTTAGTACTCACCATATGCATTTTAGCATTTTCATCTTTGCAAAGCCAAGAGCTAGCTATTTTAAAATATAGCGGAGGTGGAGATTGGTATTCCAATCCAACTGCACTGCCAAATTTAATAAAGTTTTGCAACGAGAATATAGATACCCAACTAGATTCAAAGCCCGAAACTGTCGAGGTGAGTAGCATCAATATTTTTCAATACCCATATATTCACATGACTGGTCATGGAAACGTCTTTTTTTCACAAGAGGATGCCGAGAATTTAAGAACCTATCTCCTATCTGGTGGTTTTCTTCATGTTGATGATAATTATGGTATGGAACCATACTTAAAAAAAGAACTCATCAAAGTCTTTCCAAATAAAGAATTAGAAGAATTAAGTGCTGACCACCCCTTATTTTCTCAGAAATATAAATTTCCGGAAGGGTTGCCCAAAATCCATGAGCATGATGGCAAACGACCCCAAGCCTTTGGAATTTTCCATGAAGGTAGATTGGTATTATTATTTACATTCGAGTCAGATTTAGGGGATGGTTGGGAAGACCCAGCAGTACATAATGACCCACAGGAAGTTAGAAACAAAGCATTACAAATGGGGGCAAATATTGTTCAATTCGCATTTAATAATTAAAATATGAAATCCAAAACAATAGCAGAAGGGATTATAAAAGCAATAGGCATACTCTTAGGAATTGCATTGCTATTCTACTTTTTATATAAAATACAGGCCGTATTGGTCTATATAGCCATTGCTGCGGTAGTATCATTAATTGGCAGGCCCATTGTTTTATTTTTAAGAAGGAAATTAAAATTCAACAACACCATAGCTGTAATTATTACTATGGCACTTTTAGTCGGAATATTAGTTGGATTAATAGCCCTTTTTATTCCACTTTTGGTACAACAAGGTCAAAATTTATCACTTTTGGACATTGATAAACTACAGGGAAATGTTGAAGATTTGTACAGAGAAGTAATTGAATATTTTGGAATCACAACCATAGATATAGAACAAAGTATTAAAGATTCCAAGGTTTTTGCTAATCTAGATTTTGGTTTTATCCCTAACTTTTTAAACTCATTTGTTGGAGTTTTGGGTAGTTTAAGTGTGGGGCTTTTTTCCGTGCTTTTTATTATGTTTTTCTTTTTAAAAGATAGCAAATTATTTGAGGATGGTCTCATGGTTTTTGTTCCGGACAACAAAGAAAGTCGGTTAAAGAATTCCATGACAACAATTAAAGATTTGTTGTCCAGATACTTTGTTGGTCTTGTTTTTCAGATACTAATTTTGTTTATAATTTACACCATTGTTTTACTAATTTTTGGCATTGAAAATGCTGTGGTAATTGCCTTCCTTTGTGCACTTCTAAATTTGATTCCATATGTAGGTCCCATGATAGGAGGAATCTTAATGTTGGTATTAACAATGACAAGCAATTTAGGAGCCGATTTTAGTACTATAATTTTACCTAAAACCATCTATGTAATGGTTGGTTTTACCATAGGTCAATTAGTAGATAATTTCTTCTCGCAGCCCTTTATTTTTTCCAGTAGTGTAAAGTCTCATCCATTAGAAATTTTCTTGGTCATCATTATCGGTGGACTACTTTTTGGAGTTACAGGAATGATCATTGCTGTACCAGGCTATACAGCAATGAAAGTAATTTTAAAGGAGTTTTTGGCTGAAAATAAGATTGTGAAATCTTTGACTAAAAATCTATAGAAACACTTTGAATAAACATATATTAAATACTGGTGTACAAGAATTTATAAAAAATAATTTAAATACTGACATCGTGTCAGTATTGCTTAAAAAGAGTGATTTTGAAGGGGTTTCGTCAAAAGAGCTTGCAGAACAGCTAGAAGCCAAGAAAAAGTGCAAAAACAAGCTCCCAACTTGGTACGCTACTCCTTTAATTTATTACCCAAACAAATTAAATATTGAGCAAACCTCCTCAGAAATTACAGCGCATTATAAATCAAAAATCATCGATGGAAAATCACTCTTAGATATCACTGGAGGGCTTGGAATTGATAGTTATTTTTTTGCTCAAAAAATCAATCAAATTTATCATTGTGAACTTAATAAAAGTCTATCTGAAATTGCTGAGTATAATTACGGAATACTTAACGTAAAAAACATTAAAACAATTCCTCAAAATGGTCTAGAATTTTTAACTGATTCTAACTTAAAATTTGATTGGATTTTTATTGATCCATCGCGTCGAAGTGAAGCCAAAGGAAAAGTTTTTTTTCTTGCCGATTGTCTTCCTAATGTTCCAGAAAATTTAGAGTTGCTTTTTAAAAAATCTAATAACATTCTAATTAAGACCTCTCCCCTTTTAGATTTTTCAATTGGAATAAAAGAATTACAATTTGTAAAAGAAATTCATGTTGTTGCAGTTAACAATGAAGTAAAAGAATTGCTTTGGGTTTTAGAAAAAAACTACACAGGGAAAATCGAAATAAAAACCATCAACCTAAAAAAAACTGACAAACAGTTTTTTAATTTTTTAATGGAAGATGAAAAAGCATGTAATTCAAATTTTAGTTTTCCTTGTAATTATTTATACGAACCAAATTCTGCGATTTTAAAATCGGGTGCATTTAAATCTATTGGGAATAGATTTTCACTTAAAAAACTACATGAACATACCCACTTATATACTTCGGACACCCTTTTTAATTTCCCAGGAAGGCGTTTTAAAATAAAAGCCACTCTGCCATATAACAAAAAAGAGTTCCAAAAATTAAATATTCCAAAAGCGAACGTAACTACTCGAAATTTCCCAGAATCAGTTTCAAACATTAGAAAGAAGTTTAAAATACAAGATGGTGGAGAAATCTATTTGTTCTTTGCTACTGATTTTAATGGAAGCCTAATTGTTTTAAACTGTAGTAAAGTCTAACATTACTCGCACTCCCATTTAAAATCAGCTACTTTATCATTTGAAGCTGCGGAGAGGTTATAATGCCACCATTCTGTCCTAATAGACCAAAAACCATGCTTCTCCATGGTTTCTTTCAACACTTTTCGGTTATCAAGAATATTTTGAGGTAAATCTAGATTATCATGATAAGCTCGTCTCCCAAAAAAATCAAAGTCTGTTCCCATATCCACTTCCTCCCCATCCAAGGTAACCAAGGTAATATCAACAGCACCACCTTTGTTATGTATTGACCCTTTTACCGGGTTAGCCACATATTGCGGGTTTGGAACCAGCTCCCACATTTTATATTGTACAGAATTGGGCCTATAGCAGTCAAAGAACTTTATTTTATATCCCTGTCTAATAAATTCTCCATTTGCTTTCAACAATGCTTTCGCAGTTTTTACACGGGTGTAACACTCTGCGCAATTATACACCTTGGTTTTTAAGAAGTTATTTTCAGTGGCATAACGCAAATCATAAGCAAAATCGGCGCTGTAGTCAACCAACTTTACAAATGTTGTATCAGCTATACCTTCGAGTGATTTAAACACTTTTACTGGGTTTTTTTTAACTTCAACAAGGGTGTCAGGAATTGCATGTGTTTCCTCAGGCAATTCTTCACCCACTTTTTTCATTTTGGTATCTTTACATCCTATAATAAAAATAAGAACTAAAAACAGTACGGTTTTTTTCATTTTGCCATTGGTTTAGCCGTAATATACCCATTATTTTATCACAAAAAAATAGAAGTTCGATTGAAATTAAGACGGTATATTCACATCTCTAAAAAATGACTACAATTAAATAAAGTATGATACAATTTCCAAAAGATTTTATATGGGGTTCAGCAACCTCAAGCTACCAAATAGAAGGCGCCGCTACTGAAGGTGGTCGTGCATGGAGTATATGGGACGCACATGCCCATATTCCTGGAAGAACAAATAATAATGAAAATGGCAACATGGCCTGTGACCATTACCATCGTTATAAAGAAGATGTAAAGCTAATGGCCGATTTAGGGCTGAAAGCCTATCGTTTTTCTATTTCATGGAGTAGGATTCAGCCTGATGGTCAAGGAGAAGTTAATCAAGAAGGAATAGACTTTTATTCTAATTTAATTGATGAGCTTTTAAAATACAATATTACGCCATGGATAACCCTATATCACTGGGATTTACCTTTAGCACTGCAAACAGAAAAAGACGGCTGGTTAAATCCAGAAATTGCTGATTTTTTTGAAAAATATGCAGATATCTGCTTTTCAAATTTTGGAGACCGTGTAAAAAACTGGATTACCCTTAACGAACCATGGGTTGTTGCTATACTAGGCTATGGCGAAGGCGTTTTTGCTCCGGGAAGAAAATCTAAGGACGAACCCTATATTGCCGCACATCAACTTTTAAGATCACATGGTAAAGCTGTAAAACTTTATAGAGAGAAATACCAGCCAACACAAGGTGGAAAAATAGGAATTACAAATAATTGCGATTGGAGAGAGCCTTTAACAGATAAACCTGAAGATAAAGAGGCCGCGGAAAGGTCATTACTATTCTTTTTAGGTTGGTTCGCAGACCCAATCTATTTTGGTGACTACCCACAGGTAATGCGAGATAGGGTTGGTGACAGATTGCCAAAATTTTCTGCTGAAGACGTAGAAAACATCAAAGGGTCATCAGACTTTTTTGGGCTTAATCACTATACAGCATTATACGCTGCAGATGTTGACCCAAATGCTGACGCGGGCAATGCCGTTTATGGAAATGGCGGGATTTTTGAAGATCAATATGTAGATTTAACAGCCGACCCAAAATGGAAAATGACCACAATGAATTGGGCTATTGTGCCATGGGGCTGTAGAAAACTATTAGAATGGATTAGAGATCGTTACGACAACCCACCTATGTACATCACAGAAAATGGGTGTTCTTTAGACGATAAATTAGAAAACGGAGAAGTTAAAGACACTGTTAGAAAAGATTTTGTTGAAGGTTATTTAGCCGCTTGTAAGAAAGCTATTGATAATGGCGTTAACTTACAAGGATATTTTGTGTGGTCCTTTATGGACAATTTTGAATGGGCCCTAGGCTATTCCAAACGATTTGGTATTCATTATGTGGATTATAAAACACTAGAACGCACTCCAAAAAACTCTGCTTTATGGTTTAAAGATGCCATAAAAAATAACGGTTTTGAGTTTACCTTAAACGAAGACGATATTTAATATGAAAAAGTATGCACTGGTATTTCTAACTATAATTCTAACAATATGCAGCAGTTGCTCTCAACAAAAATGGCTGTTAGGGTTTGAAAAACCGGAACATAACCCCATAATGACAGCTGATTCAACGTTCGTTTTTAACGACCCTGTTTCAGGAGAAAGCGTACAATGGCAAAAGGCTGATGTTTTTAATCCTGGAGCTATCGTTAAAAATGATACCGTTTTCATGCTTTTTAGGGCAGAAGATAATCCAGCAGCTATTTTAGGAGGAAGAACCTCGAGAATTGGGTTGGCATATAGTCTAGACGGACTTAATTTCACTAAATATCCAGAACCTGTATTATACCCGTCAAACGATGAGTTTAAGCAATGGGACCAACCCGGTGGTATTGAAGACCCTCGTGTTGTTGAAACACCAGATGGTAATTACATTATGGTTTATACGAGCTGGAACAAAGATATTGCCCGACTTTCTAGTGCAATTTCTACAGATTTAAAAACATGGGAAAAGTATGGCCCAGTTTTTCAAAAAGCATCTAACGGTAAATTTCTGGATATTTGGAGTAAGTCTGGCTCCATAGTTACAGAATTGATTAATGGTCGCTTGATTGCAAAAAAGGTAAATGGCAAATACTTAATGTATTGGGGAGAGCTCTTTGTAAATTTAGCACAATCTGATGATGGGTTGGAATGGGAGCCTATTTTAGATGAAAAAGGCGAACTTTTACATGTGTTTAAACCCACATTGGGGGAATTTGATAGCCATTTAACAGAACCCGGACCTCCAGCGCTCTATACAGAAAATGGAATACTATTACTATATAATGGCAAAAACTTAAGTGGTGAAGGGGCTACCGATAAAGTTGCAGAAGGCACCTATTGTGGTGGTCAGGTTCTCTTTGATAAAAATAATCCGACCAAGTTATTAGCACGTATGGAAACTCCTTTTATTTGTCCAAGTTTACCACATGAAACTTCTGGGCAATATAAAGCAGGAACTACTTTTATAGAAGGTTTGGTTTACTTTAAAGAAAAATGGTTTTTATACTACGGTACAGCAGATTCCATGGTCGGTGTGGCAATAAAATCAAAAAAATAACAAACCATAATCCCAAATACAAACTTAAAATTATAACACCCTCTTAATTCCAGAAAAGTCTTGTCTATAATTTGTAGGTGTTCTACCCTTACTTTTTTTGAAAACCCTATTAAAATTGGCAATACTATTAAAGCCACACATGAATGCAATTTCTGAAATACTATAATCCTTCTCTATCAACCAGCGGGATGCATAACCAATCCTAACATCGTTTAAATACTCAACAAAGGTTTTACCTGTTCTTTTTTTAATAAACCTATTAAAAGATACATTGCTCATACTAACCAGCTCAGAAACTTCAGCTAAAGTGATTTTTGAAGGATAATTATTTTGAACATAATCATACAACAGTTTTAACTTATCACTATTTTCAAAATTCTCTAAATGAACTGTTGAAGTCGACAACAAGCGTTGATTTCTAGAAATTGATAAATCATACAAAATAGATAATAATTCCATAAAATAATCGATTCCATCCAGTTTAGAAACCCTTAAGATTCTGGGCATTATACTTATAATCGTTGCCTTTGAAAAAAGTATCCCATGTGAAGACCTTTCAAACATATCTTTCAAAGGTCTCATTATACTTCTTCTTAAAAATGCTTGATCAAAGAGATCTTCATGAAATTGAATAGTTATTTCATGTATTTTGTCATTTACACAATTATGTTGTTCCCAACCATGGTATAAACTAGGGCCAACCAAAACAAGCTCTAAGTCATCAATCTCCTCCAAACTATCCCCAACTACACGCCTAACACCATTTCCATTAGAAATAAAGTTTAACTCTATTTCTGGGTGAAAATGAATGGGAAAATCAAAAAAGCTTTTAACTCTATCAAAAACCAAAAAGCTATCTTCTGCAGATAATGGGGTGATTTCCCTGTGTATTTTCTTTAAAATATCCATGAATTATGAAAATAATGAAATTATTTGGGTGTAATTTGACAATATAATATATATGCAATAATACAAAAAAATCAACTTTTTAATTCAAAAACAAAACGTTTTGTAAACTAATAGAAAACAATTCAAAGAAATCACTTGCTAATAATTAAAAAATGAGAATTTATTATGAAATTATTCTATGTTTATATGACAAAATAATAACGCTAAAGCGTTAGTAAATATCACATATTTTACAGTAAAAGTTTGTCCTAAAACAAAAAATAGACTTCCAATCTTTTTTTCCAACAAAACACCCCACATTTTATGCCAGATTTTTAAAAATTACAATGTTAATTAATGGTTAAGTATGAATCACTTAGGGGTAAATTTTAACATTACTTAAAAATATAGATTATTAAAAACCCCTTGTTCTAAGATGCATATTCGTTGATGAATTCTAAAAAATAAGTTAAAAAAATTATATGTTATTAATAAATTATATTATAAATTAGCGACTTGTTCTATTTATAGGGCTTGTATTATTATATTCACATTTACATATTAAAGTATAATAAAGAACTATAACGATTGAATAAAGTACCCATACATTATTATTTAAACAAAAAATTAATTACTAACTTTTTTATTAAAACTAACTAATACCAATTTATTATGATTCAAAAATGCGATTGTTATTCGTTAAAGTCTTATGGCAAGATGTTATCATCTTGGAGTATTGGACTTTTGTCGATGTTACTTTGTTTTGGTACTCAGTTTGCTTTAGCAAACTCTGAAACAAGTTTGATGAAAATTGAAGTAGATGAACTTCAATCAACTATTACTGGTACAATAACGGACTCCGATGGTGTTCCGCTTCCAGGAGCCAATGTGGTCATTAAAGGAACCACAAACGGTACTGTTGCCGATTTTGATGGAAACTATTCCATTGAAGCCAGTGCAGGTGATGTTCTAGTTTTTAGTTATACTGGATACAATGCTGCAGAAAGAACAGTAGGCGTAGATTCAACAATTAATGTGACTTTGGAAGAAGGTCTAGCTTTGGAAGAAGTAATTGTTACTGGTTATGCTACTGAGACTAAACGTGAAACTACAGCAGCAGTTTCTATTGTTAGAGCAGAAGAATTGGCAGCAATTCCATCTGGTAACGTAGAACAGCAATTACAAGGTCGTGTTGCTGGTGTAACTGTTATCACAAATGGTCAGCCAGGTACTACTTCTCAAATTAGAGTTCGTGGTTTCAACGCATTTGGAGGTAATGCACCTCTTTATATAGTTGATGGGGTACCTGTAGGAAATATTGATTTCTTAAATCCTGATGATATAGAAACCACTACCGTACTTAAAGATGCGGCAGCCGCTTCTATTTATGGTGCTAGAGCAGCAAATGGTGTAGTTGTATACACAACTAAGCAAGGAGCAAGAAACAAAGTAAAAACTGAGTTTACCTTAAATGTAAGTTCTGGGGTTACAGATCCTAATGTTGCTGGATCACCAGCAATGCTAAATCCACAGGATATGGCAGCCTACACACATATTGCTTATGAAAACAATGCTGCAGCTAATGGAACAGCAGTAGCCTATACACATCCACAGTACGGGTCTAACGCTACTCCTACATTTCCAGATTATTTGCATGCAGATGGAGCAAATGGTGTGAGTGAAGCGGATATAAACTTAGCGCAAATACAAGCTAATTATGCTGCAGATCCAGAAAACGTTTTCCTAATTAGACCAAATTTAGCTGGTACTAATTGGTATAAAGAAATTACACAAGTTGCACCTGTTACTAGGGTAACTCTTGGTATTAGAGGTGGTACTGAAGATGGACGTTTTTATGTTGGTATCAGTGGTCAAGAACAAGATGGTATTGTATTAGAGCAGAAATTTAAAAGATACGCAGCTCGTATAAATTCTGAGTGGGATATTACACCATGGTTAAGCATTGGAGAGAATTTCCAAACAACTTATCGTAGAACAAACGCTATTTTTGGTGGCGATGGTGGTGTTGGTGTTGCAGATGATGAATCAGAAGTTTTATCTGCATATCGTATGCCAACCATTATTCCTGTTCGTGATGAATTTGGAAGTTTTGCCAGTACAAGAGCCGCAGGCTTTAACAACCCTCGTAACCCAGTAAGACGTCTTACTCAAAATAATGGTGATGACGAAGGGTACAGTATTGGAGGATTTGGAAATATTTATGCATTGTTAAAACCAGTTGAAGGATTAACATTACGTTCAAGTCTAGGAGGTCAGTATAGTAATTTCCATTTTGTAAATTATGATTTTAGATACTTAGGTGATTCAGAACCAGCAGCAAGTAATAACTTCTCTGAAGGTTCTGGTTATGCTTTCCAATGGACTTTTACTAATACTGCTACTTACGAAAAATTATTTGGTAAGCATAAAATTAAGGTCTTAGGTGGTATTGAAGCATTAAACACAGGTGCCGGAAGACAAGTTAATGGTAATGGTATCAACCCATTCTCTACGGATTTGGATTTCCAAAACCTAAGTAATGTACAAAGCCCTAATGTTAACAGCTTCCAATTCAAAGGAGTTAATTTCTATTCTCTGTTTGGAAAAATAGATTATAACTTCGGTGAAAAATATTACTTAACTGGTGTTATTCGTCGTGATGGTTCTTCTCGTTTTGGTGGTAACAATAGATATGGTGTGTTCCCTGCTGTCTCTGCAGCATGGAGAGCTATAGATGAACCATTCTTACAAGATGTTGATTGGTTAACTGATCTTAAATTCCGTGTAGGTTGGGGAGAAATGGGTAATTCCAATAATGTTGATCCTAACAACCAATATTCATTATTTGCATCAGACAGAGGAAATACATTTTATCCAATTGCAGGACAGGCAAGTGGTGTAAGTGAAGGGTTTGCTCAAAGTCGTATTGGTAACCCAGATGCAAAATGGGAAACTTCATCAACAACCAATATTGGTTTTGACGCATCATTCTTAAATGACAAACTATCTATTGAATTGGATTGGTGGCAAAAAGACACAGAAGACCTATTATACCAAGTACCACTTGCTGGTGTAACTGGTAACTTTGCTTCTGCACCATCTGTAAACGTTGCTAGTATGAGCAACAAAGGTTTGGATTTCTTAATTACCAATAGAGGTGATATAAACGAAGATTTGTCATATGAAGTTAGATTGAGCAACTCTTTCTTGTCAAATGAAATTACATTCTTAGCTGACGGTATTGAATTCTTTGATACTGGAAACTATAGAGGTATTACTCCTGTAAGAAATGCAGTAGGTCAATCAATTTCATCTTTCTTCGGATATAATGTTATTGGATACTTTAACACACAAGCTGAAGTAGATAGCTCTCCAGCTCAAGATGGAAAAGGTCTTGGTAGATTTAGATATGAGGATGTTAATGGTGACGGTGCCATTACTCCAGATGACCGTACATTCATTGGTAGTGCTGTACCAGATTATACTGGTGGTGCTACTCTTAATCTACGTTATAAAAACTTAGAGTTTGAAACATACTGGTATGCTTCTGTAGGTAATGAGGTATTTAATATGTCTAAATGGTTTACTGATTTCTTTGGAACTTTCGAAGGTTCTGCTAAAGGAGAACGTGCAAAACAATCTTGGACTCCAGAATTAGGAAATGCAGCTTCTGGACCTATTTGGGAAAGTGCTTCTAACTTAAGTACTAGTGGTGCTTCTAATTCTTGGTATGTTGAAGATGGTTCATATTTAAGACTTCAAAGATTGTCATTTACTTACAACTTTGATTCTAGCCTATTGGACAAATGGGGGCTATCAACTTTTAAGTTAGGTTTAGCCGCCAACAACATTTGGACTATGACAAAATATAGTGGATTAGATCCAGGAGTTGCAGGTCCTGATACCAACTTTGGTATTGATGTAGGTAACTTCCCAGTTACTCCAAGTTACTTAATTAGTTTAGAATTAGGTCTTTAATTATGAAATTGAAAATAAAAACGATATCTTTAACATAAAAATAAACTATGAAAACATTGAGTAAATTCAAAAAAATGACAGTCGCAGCGATGGCGTTCCTAATGATGGGCGTATCGTGTAGCGATGAATTTTTAGAAGTTCTTCCAACGGGATCCCTTGCGGATGCCCAGGTAAGTACCAAAGATGGTATTGAAGGACTTTTGATTGGTACTTATGCCGCTCTTAACGGTGTATTTGGTAACCGCTTTGAAGGACCTAACCATTGGGTAACAGGTTCTATTATGGGTGGCGAAGCAAATAAAGGAACTGATGCTGGGGATTATTCTGCTATTAACCCATACCAACGTTATGAGCATGATCCAACTTCAGGAGACATTAACAACCTGTGGAGAGCACGTTTTGAAGGTGTATCTAGAGCTAATTCTGTATTAGCTGCTGTTGCGGCTTCTGAGGATATTTCTGCTGGTGATGCAGCTGTATTGGCTGGGCAAGCAAGATTGCTTAGAGGACATTTCTATTTTGATCTTACAAAGCACTTTGGACAAGTTCCATATATAGATGAAACTGTATTGGCTGCTGATGTTCCAACAGTTGCTAAATCTGATGTGTGGGCTCAAATCGAAGCTGACTTCCAATTTGCTGCAGACAATCTTCCTGCTACTATGGGTGATGCTGGTCGTGTAAACAGTTGGGCTGCTAAAGCGTATTTAGCTAAAGCATTATTGTTCCAAGGTAAATTTGGAGCAGCTATTCCAATTTTTACAGATGTAATAGACAATGGTGTTACCACTAATGGATTATCTTATGATTTATTGGATGACTATGCACAAATCTATAACGCAGAAAATGACAACCATGCAGAAGCTGTAATGGATGTTGAATCTGCTAATAATTCTGGTAGTACTCAAAACGCTAACTGGTTTGATGATTTGAACTATCCATACAACACAGGTCCTGATGGTCCTGGTAACTGTTGTGGATTCTTTCAACCAAGTTTATCAATGGGTAACTCATTTAGAACAGACGCAACAGGTTTACCACTTTTAGATGGTTCATATAATGATGCTGCTAATGAATTGGTTCATGATTATGGTATTGAAAGTGATGCAGCATTTACACCAGATGCTGGTAACTTAGATCCACGTATTGATCATTCAATTGGTAGAAGAGGTATTCCATATTTAGATTGGATTCCTCACCCAGGAAAAGCTTGGATTAGAAGCCAACCTTATGCAGGTCCTTATTCTCCTAAAAAGTATATCTATTACAAATCTCAAGAGAATAGTTTTACAGACGGTAGTTCTTGGACTCGTGGTTATGCTACAATGAACTATACAATCATAAGATTTGCAGATGTTCTTTTAATGGCTGCTGAAGCAGAAATTGAAGCTGGATCATTAACAACTGCTATGGGTTATGTTAATAGAGTTAGAGCTAGAGCTGCAAATTCTGATTACTGGGTAAAAACAGAATTCGGAAACCCAGCTGCTCCTAATGCTGCTAACTATGTGATTTCTGAATATCCTGCATCTCAATTTGCTGACCAAGCATCAGCGAGAACTGCAGTTCGTATGGAAAGAAAATTAGAATTATCAGGTGAAGGACATCGTTTCTTTGACTTGGTAAGATGGGGAGTTGCTGCTGATGAGTTAAATACTTATTTACAGTATGAGGCGCAAATTCTAACGACCAAATTTGGTGGAGCTAGTTTTACTACTGGTAAAAATGAATTGTACCCAATACCACAATCACAAATTGACATCCAAGGTTCTGATCTTTTATCTCAAAACCCTGGTTACTAAGAATTAATTTTTTCTTAATATATTTAACAAAAGGCCACTTTCAAAAGTGGCCTTTTTATTTGCTTGTTTGTTAACCATCTCCCATATTTGTAAGTCATACCAATTATATATTAAAAGCTATATGAAGTCCTTAAAAATATCAGTCTATGGTATTGTATCTCTATTTTTTGCTATTAGCTGTAAAAATGACAAAACCTTATTTAAAAAAATAAACACTACCGAATCTGGCCTTACTTTCAATAATCAAATAAAAGAAAATGATACACTGAACATTCTAGACAATGAGTTTGTGTATAATGGTGCTGGATTAGCAATTGGAGATTTAAACAACGATGGATTAGATGATGTTTTCTTTACGGGAAACCAAGTAGATAACAAACTATTCTTAAACAAAGGGAAGTTACGTTTTGAAGATGTTTCATCCACCGCTAAAATTGGTAAAACCAACCCGTTATATTGGTCTTCCGGGGTATCCATAGTGGATTTAAACTTAGACGGAAAACTAGATGTCTATATATGTAATACATTACACAAAAGTTCTGTCAATCGAAAAAATTTATTGTACATAAACCAAGGAAACAATGAAAATGGCGTTCCTCTTTTTAAAGAAATGTCTAGTGAATATGGTGTAGATAATGACAGTCATTCCTCACATGCACAATTTTTTGACTATGATAATGATGGAGATTTGGATTTGTTTATTGGGGTAAATAGAATAGAAGGAATTAATCCCAGTCAATTCCGTCCTTTAAGTAATGACAACATGGCTATGAGTAGGGATATTCTACTGGAAAATACGTGGGATAAGAGTTTAGGACATCCAATATTTAAAGATATAACCATTGATGCTGGCATACGATACAACGGCTTTAGTCATAGTACTCTTATCAATGATTTCAATGAGGATGGTTTTATGGACATTTATGTCGCTAATGACTATTTAACCAGTGATTTAATATATATAAACAATCAAGACGGCACATTTACCAACAAGGCTGGTGAAATTTTCAAGCATTTTAGTCTTTCTTCAATGGGAAGTGATATTGCCGATATAAATAATGATGGGCGATTTGATGTTTTTACTTCAGAAATGCAACCTTATTATAATAAACGAAAAAAACTTTTTCAAGGCCCAAGTAGTTATCAAAGAGAGGTTTTAACTCGTAGATATGATTATGAATACCAATATACCAGAAATACGTTACAAATAAATTTAGGAAACAATCCAGAGTCCGGGCTTCCTATTTATGGTGATATCGGAATGTTTTCTGGTGTTCAAGAAACCGATTGGAGCTGGGCTCCATTGTTTGCAGACTACAATAATGACTCTTGGCGCGATCTCTTGGTTGTAAATGGTTTTCCAAAAGATGTAACTGATAGAGATTTTGGGGATTTTAGATCTACCGCCAGTAGGTTGGTTAGCAAAGAAAAATTATTGGCTGCAATTCCAGCGGTCAAATCTCCTAATTTCATATTCAAAAACAATGGCGATTTAACATTTAGTGATGAAACCAATAATTGGGGTCTCAATTTTGCCACATTTTCAAATGGAGCAGCTTATGGTGATTTAGATAATGATGGTGATCTTGACCTAATTTTCAATAATATCAATGACTCTGCAACTTTAATGGAGAATAAAGCTTCCGAACTGTCAAACAAGAATAACTACCTAAGAATTAAGTTAAAAGGCAGCAGCAAAAATCCGGATGCTTTTGGTGCTGTTGTAGAAATATTTATAGATAGCCTAAAATTAAAGCATTCTCTAATGTCTGGTCGTGGTTATTTATCAAAACCAGAAAGCACATTGCACTTTGGCCTAGGTACTATTTCTTCTATAGATTCAATAAAAGTAATTTGGCCTGGTGGCAGTGTTCAAAAGTTAGAAGAAACCAATGTTAATCAAACTATTCAAATAGATTATGATATAAACTCCTTGTATGAGAATGAAATCGAAAAAACAAAAAGCACTCCAATCTTTAAAGAAATATCAGAAGAATACAATTTAGCATACAATGACTGTGATGCTGATTTTATTGACTTTAATTTTCAGCGTACCCTTCCCCATAAATTTTCTCAATATGGACCTTCTATATCTGTTGGTGATGTTAACAACGATGGTCTGGATGATATGTTGGCGGCCGCAAGTAGAGGTTTTAAGGAAAGATGGTTCATACAGCAGCCTAGTGGGCAATTTGTGCAAAACGAAGTTGTTTACAAAAACAGTCCCGGTTTAGAAGAAGAAGATGCTGGTACATTGTTATTTGATGCTGACAAAGATGGAGATTTAGACTTGTACATTGTTAGGGGCTCTGCCCAATATAATGAAGGTCATGAATTTTATGAAGACGTTTTAATGATTAATGATGGAAAAGGAACATTTTCCAAAAGTATGGGTATCCCACAAATACGTTCCAATGGGTCGTGTGTAAAAGCTGCTGATTATGACCATGATGGAGATTTAGATTTATTTATTGGTAGTAGAGTGAAGCCTATGTCCTACCCTATTGCTGATCGTTCCTATATATTAAGAAATGAAAGTACTCCCAATAACATAAAATTTGTAGATGCAACCGATGAAGTATCACCAGAACTATCTAACCCTGGAATGATAAGTGATGCTATCTGGACCGATTTCAACAATGATTCTTGGCCAGATCTTATTTTAGCAGGAGAATGGATGCCAATACGAATTTTTGAAAACAAAAAAGGCACGTTAGTAGAAATAACCAGTAAAACAGGTATGCAAGACCAAATAGGTTGGTGGACCAGTCTTACTTCTGCGGACATGGACAATGATGGTGATATAGACTACATTGCTGGTAATTATGGTGAAAACCTATATTTTAATGGCACAGAAGAGGAACCTTTAAAATTATATGCCAAGGATGTAGATGAAAATGGGATGATGGATCCTTTTATTTCATATTATTTAAGAGACAGTATTGGTGTTAAAAAAGAATATTTATACCATCCATGGCAAGATGTTGTAAAGCAATTTGTTGGTATTAGAAAAAGGTACAATTCTTTTGGTGCTTTTGGTGAAGCTACTACTCAAGAACTATTTTCTGATGGTATTATGGACGATGCAATAAAACTCACCACCAACTGGATGAAATCTTCATGGATAGAGAATAGAGGAAATGGAAAGTTCCAAGTCCATGCTTTACCTCTTGAGGCTCAAATGGCTCCTGTATATGGAATACGTCCAATAGATTATAACAATGACACTCTAATGGATATTGTTATAGTAGGAAATGATTTTGGGATTGAAGTTCAACAAGGAAGGGCAGATTCATTTATTGGACTTGTTTTAAAAAATAAAGGAAATGGAGAATTTACTTCTGTTCCAATCAAGGAAACAGAGTTTTATGTGCCTGGCGATGCCAAAAGCCTTGTATCATTGAATATAAATAATCAAAAATCTCTTTTAGTTGCTTCACAAAACAATGATGCCTTAAAAGTATTCGAAAGAAAAACAGTCAATGACAATATTGTTCCCTTGAAGGGCAATGAAGTAATTTGTAAAGTTTTATTTAAAAATGGTGAGAAAAGTATTCAAGAATATTATTGGGGAAATACATTTCAATCACAATCCAGTCGTTTTGTAACAGTAACTAGTAAAATAAATGAAATATCATTTTATGATGGTCAAGGCAAAAAAACAAGAACGCTTAATTTTTAACTAAAAATTATTTAACTGTATCATTGCATCTTCTACAGTAGTTACCGGTAGCTTACAAGCATTATTCTTGCATACATAGATAAATGTATCATTTTCTTCATATCTATTCTTAAACAGTGGCAAATTGCTTTCTTCTATACTTCCAACAGTTAGTGTGTTTGGAGTAAATTTTTTATTCAATTCTCTAGTCAAAGTGTTAGCGTTCTCACCAACCACAGCAATTTCATAAAATGGATAGGTTACATTCAATAACAAGGCATCCCATTTAGCATAGCTATCCGCATATTCTATTAATATAGGTTTCATAGAAGTGAGCATATCTTTAGCCTTATTAAGAGCTTCAGTATCATAATTAATATGCCCAAGTTTAAACAGATTATGTGCCATAACAGCATTTGGAGAAGGCATATCTCCATCATCGGTTCGAATTAGGGTAGCTATAAGACTTTCTTCTTTATTATATCTATACATTCCAGAGGCCTCATCAATAAAATCTTCTTGAGCAATTTTATTCAATTTTTGAGCAAATTCAAGATAGCCGCTATCAAGAGTTGAACTGTATAGGTTTAATGCCGCATTGACCATAAAAGTGTAGTCTTCTAGGAATCCTATATTTTGTTTTCCTCCTTCTTTATATGAATGCTGTAACTGATTTTCTTTAAAACTGTTCTCATTGATAAAATCAAAAATTGAAACCGCTCTGTTCAAATATGCATCATTTCCAAATGCTTTATATGCATCTACATAACCATTTATTAAAAGAGCATTCCATGAAGTAATTATTTTATCATCTATCCCTGGGCGTAATCTTTTTGCCCTTTCAGTCAGCAACAACCTTTTCCATTCTTCTTTTTTCAATTTAAAAATAGCTGGCTCTATGTTTTGTTTCTTATAAAAATCCGTATCCAGTGTGGATTTTCTTAAAACAAGCTTCCCATCTTCCCATAGATTTTCTTGCTTTATTCCAAAATAGGAAGCAAACAGTTCAAAATCATCCTCTAAAATGGTTTTGAGATCTTCCACCGTCCAAACATAAAATTTTCCCTCTTCCCCCTCACTATCCGCATCTAAAGTTGCATAATAAGCCCCTTCTTCATTCTTCATTTCTCTATCTAAAAAGGAAATGGTTTCTTCTACAACATTTTTATATTCTGGCTCCTTATAGACTGTATATGCTTTAGAGTATAAGCTCAATAATTGTGCATTGTCATATAACATTTTTTCAAAATGAGGTACTTTCCACTCATTATCAACACTATATCTATAAAAACCTCCAGCTATATGGTCATATACCCCACTTGTTGCTATTTTATCAAGGGTATTCTTTACATGTTTCTTTGTTGATTCATCTCCAGACAAAATTGAATAATCCAATAAAAAACTTAAGCTAACAGGTCTTGCAAATTTTTGAGAACCTAAATTGCCTCCCCATTCATGGTCCCATTTAGGTTTCCATTTTCTAACACTCTCTTCCACAACATTCTTAGTAAGATTTTCATGATCAGAAGAAGGTTCCACAATATTTACATTTTTAACCCCTTCCGCTATACTATTTGCAACTTTATGTGCTTTTTCTGGGTCCGTTTTATATAAATCACTTATTCTGGTCAAAACATCTATCCATTGTTGTTTGGTATGGTATGTATTGCCATAAATAGGTTTTCCATTAGGCAAAGCAATTACGTTTAAAGGCCATCCTCCACTCCCAGTCATTAGTTGAACAGCTGTCATATACACATTATCCACATCTGGACGTTCCTCCCTGTCCACTTTAATACTTATAAAATTTTCATTCATCATATTAGCTACTTCCTCATCTTCAAATGTCTCTTCTTCCATTACATGACACCAATGACAAGAAGAATACCCAACGCTAATCAATACAAGTTTGTTTTCTCTCTCTGCATCATCCAATGCTTCTTGGCTCCAGGCTCTCCAATCCACTGGATTGTGTGCATGTTGTAATAAATACGGGCTTGTCTCATCAATCAAAGCATTAGTATATTTATGCTTTTCTTGTTCCTTATTTTGCGCTTTTTCTTTACATGAAGAAAAAAATAAAAGGCTTATTATAAGTGCTTTAATGAAAATACTCTTAATCATAGTAAAAATAGAATTGACAGCTAAAATACCATAATTAGCCACAAAAATTGTTAAATAAATATCTAAGGTTTATTCGCTGACAAAACTTGAAGTGGGTAAATTAGCTCCATTAAAAAGGTTAGGTAATGCCGTATTACTCCATGCAAAACGTACTTTTTTTGGTTCTTTCACTTCTTTGGAGGAAACAATGACCTTGTCGTCTTTTATAATTGCTTTTGCTGGGTAAAATACACCATCGTCCCCAGCAATTTCAAAATGAGTGACTTTTTTACCTTTTGAGTATAATTCATCAGAATGCTCAAAAACCACTGTTGCTTTTTTACCCTTAATTTTTAATTCTTTATAAAGTGGACCATGCGCTTCAGTATTCAAAGTCTTATAATGGTCTTTTAAAGCCACATTTGCCAAACGATTACCAACATCCAACTTATTTCTAGGATGAATATCATCTACTGTACAAACATCACTTATAACCACCATTCCAGTATTTTTGAGCTCTAAAGTTCTTCGTTGGGCATCCCTTACCTTCACCCCTTGTTCGGGTTCACCATAATTAAAAGGAGCTATTTGCACAAAATAGAAGGGAAAATCATATCCCCATTCTGTTCTCCAGGAAGTAATCATGGATGAAAACAATTCAGTATACGTTTCATGATTAGCAGTATTACTTTCACCCTGATACCAAAGTCCCCCAGCTATTTTAAACGATGTGATTGGTGAAATCATAGCATTGTACAATTCTGACGATTTATTGGACACCCATTGGTTCTCCCCTATTTTTTTAGCTGATTCTTTTAAAGTTTCATTCTTGTCAAAAATTGATTTTGGTGTCCACACCTCAGCAGCAGATGCACCCCAAGAAGAATTTATAACACCTATAGGAATATTTAACTCCCCATGAAGTCTCTTAGCAAAGAAATAAGCCACTGCACTAAAATGCTTCATGCTTTCTGGAGTACACACTTTCCAAGAACCAGAGAGGTCATCTTGCGGGTATACAGCTGTTCTTCTATCAACATTAAATAAACGAATGTCAGGAAAGTTTGCCATATCAATTTCTTCCTTGTGGACAATACCACTGTTAGCACTCCATTCCATATTAGATTGTCCAGAAGCTAGCCATACTTCTCCTATCAATATATTTTTTAAAACAATTTCATCTCCCCAACCTTTAAAACTAATTGTATATGGCCCACCTGCTTCTGGCGTAGTAACATCTATTTCCCATTTGGCATCTGTAGTTCCTTTGGTTTTATACTCTTTACCGTCCCAACTGGTAACTACGGTAATATCCTCAGAAACATTTCCCCATCCCCAAAGGGTAACTTCAGAATTTCTCTGTAATATCATATCATCAGAAAAAATACTTGGTAGTACAACTCTAGCTGATACTAATTGTATTGATGTAACACATAGAACTATATAAACTATTGATTTTAATTTCATGATTATATTTTTAATTAGTAGCTAGTAATTTTTTATAAAAAGGAGTTAAAACCTCTGCCATTTCTTTATGGTCTTGTATCCCTGGGTGATATGAACAGCCATTAACATAAAGCTTTCCATACTTATATACTTCAATGGGTTTCGTTGAGTTTTTTTCATTAAAATGAGCCTGTACCCTTTCTAAACAATCAGCCAAAAGCACATCATTATCACCAGAAACCATTGGGCTGGTTAATAGCGCTATTTGAACATTGGGATAATACCCATAAATAGATTCCACAAATGCAATATACCGTTCCACGTATAAATTTGGATTAAAAGGTTGGCGTTCTTTAACACCATCTCCATTGGATAAATCATTAGTTCCTAAGCAGATACTCACAACATCTGGCACAAAAGATTTAAAATCCCAAGGTTTAGAACCTATATCATTTAAATACGTATTTGCATAAACTACAGGTACCGCCTTTTTTGCATCTTCCTCTGAATTCCAACCACGATACATACCCCAACCCGAAATGCTAGATAACATATAATCAGCATTCAAAGCTCTGGCCACATTTGGGCCGTAACTTAAATAGGCATTATGGTGGTCATGGTAATCCCCTTTGTTACAGGGGCCAAACAAATCGTCCATAGCTGCGCCACATGTAATAGAATCTCCAATAAATTCAATTTTCTTACTATTGGTTTTGGCGACAGCTTGTATATCATCAGCTTTTATACTATTAAAAATAACGGGGCCGCTAGAAGCTTCGGTTGCCTTCACTATTTCCAATTGATGAATCTCAGCCTGATTTTTAAATTTAACAGGAAGTGAGAAATCTTCTGTAGTTTCTATTTTAAATCGTCCTAAATGCTCCCCATCCACAACGAGAGTTACAAAATTATGAGCACGCCCTCCTCTTATATATATTGATGTAGAATCTCCAATAACTTGAATTTTTATGGAAGATGCCGCTCCTATGAGCACTGCTTCTTTATTGTCTAAAACATCTATTCTGCCTGTATATTGAAAAGCATTATTATCAGCCGTAAAAAGATTGTTTTTGACTTCTGTTTTACAAGAAACCACCAATAAGGCTATAAATACTAATACTAGGTTGACAAAATTTAGCTTTCTCATCTAATACTCATTCATATGTTTGTAGTCTCCAAAACGGTATTTAACGGTCCGTTTTAACGGGATGTTCATTCCGTTTGTTTCCTCTAACCATTTATAAATAGCTTCGGACATGGATTTTGCAATTTCTTGTTTATTTGGGTCGGCTATTAAATTGTACATTTCATCAGGGTCATTTTTTAAGTCATACAACTCATTTCTATCCCATATTCCCTGATATTTAATGTATTTATAATTATCCGTTCTCATGCCGAAAACTGTTGGTGTCATTGGGAAATCATACTCCCAATAATATTCATAGAAAACTTCTTCCCTAGCCTTGGTTACTTCGTTTCCTGTAAGAATAGGAATAAAAGAAACTCCTGGCATATTTTCAGGCTGCTTAATTCCTGCTTCAGATAAAATAGTTGGTGCAATATCAATATTTTGTACCATTTGAAGCGGTTTTTTTCCTCCCTCAAAAAGTTCTGGACATCTTACTAATAAAGGTACTTTAACTGATTCTTCATAAAAATGTCTTTTATCAATCAAACCATGTTCTCCCCAACTAAAACCGTTATCACCCATATAAATGACTAGAGTAGATTCATCCAAGCCTTCCTTTTTAAGATACTCCATTACGGATCCCACACTTTCATCTACACCTAAAAGAGTTTCACAATAATCCACTACCATTTCGTGCAAATCCCGATTTTCATGGTACATATAATCTACACCATGCCAACTGGTTCGTTGGTCGGCTACCCACTGTGGCCATTTTAAGTCTCTATATTTTCCTGTCTTTGTTTGATCATAAGTAGATGGCAATGCAATACGTTTTCCCTTATATTTACCTTTATGCCTTTTAGCTGGTTGAAAACCAGCATGCACTGCCTTGTGTGATAAATACATGAAAAAAGGTTTGTCTTCATCACGCTTTTCTAGCCAATCCAAAGCATGCTCTGTGAGTAAGTCAGTAATATAGGTCGAGTCTTTATAAGCCACCCTTTTTCCATTGATATTTAAGGTAGGGTTATAATATACCCCTTGTCCAGGAAAGCTCTCCCAATGTGTAAAACCTGGTTGAGGCTCATCCCCATGGTCACCCATATGCCATTTCCCAAAAAAACCGGTCTGGTATCCTGCCTTTTCTAAATACTGCGGAAAATAGGTCAAGTTCCCAGGGTCTGGTGCCTGATTATCAACAATAGTATGGCTGTGCGAAAACCGTCCAGTTAAAATTGAAGCCCTACTTGGTGAACACAAAGAAGTGGTTACAAAAGCATTGGACAGATAAGCACCCTCACTGGCAAGTTTATCCATGTTTGGTGTTTCTAGCCATGGGACTTTTCCTGTAAAACCCATATAATCGTATCTATGATCATCGGTTAAAATAAAAATAACATTCCGCGGTTTCTTCTTTTTAGTAGGTTCTGGATTTACATCAAGATTTGGTTTAATACCAGCAGCATACACAGAACATATTAACAACAAACAACCGAATAGACTTATATGTGTTTTCATAGATTAAATTCTTTAGTTTGATTCTTGCTCTAAAAACCCAAGCACATAGGTTAATGGAGAATTCCAGTTTAAACAAATTTCATTACTTGCGTAACTTGGCTCTTGGTCTACCCAACTTTTCATTGGAGAAGGGTTTTCTGGGTAAGTAACTCCACTAGAAGCATCCTGCAATCTACTATTTGGTCCTCCTGAAAGCAATCCGGGTACTGGTTCCACTACATCATCCCCAGCACTTTGCCTGTGGTGTATATACATTGGCGTTTTATCTCCGAATCCTGTTAAATAACTATACCCATTTGCATTGTTTCCAAAAATATAGTCTGTTGCTTGTTGTGCGCCCCTTAAATATTCAGGTTTTGGGTCTAGTCTATATGCCTGTGCCATTATAAGTGCAGAATTCAACACATCACTATTGGAACCCCATTGAAAATCATCCATAGGTTGAAAATAATCTGTATTGTTCCCCCTAGCTACCAGTTCATCAGCCAATTTAAGCACTCCAATTTTTAAACTTTCATACATTTTCTCTGGTACCAAATCTTTATTGTTTAGAAGTGTAAATACTCCCGTATAACGCATAAAACTAGTCCAATTATCTCCTGGATTAAATTTATAGCTAGTAGCATCATCTAAATTATTTAGATATTTTTCATCCTCAGTGGAAACAAACAACTCAGCACTTGCCCAAAAAAATTCGTCATCAAAATTAGAATCACCATATTGACCAGTACTCACATCTGGTGGATTCACAAAAGCTGCATCAGGATTATCCAACGCCCAAGTATATGCACTCTTAGCTGCTTCCAGGCATTTATGAGCAAAAGCCTTATCAATATCATTAAAAATACGGTGTGCCTGTGCAGCGCTTCCTGCAAAATCTAAAGTTGCCGCTGTTCCTTTCCCGACAATATATCGTTGCGCGGTTGCCAAATGTGGCATAACCATTCCTTCAAAATTTTTGGTAGTTAATTTATGGTACAACCCTCCATCATCATCTTGCATCGTAAGCACCCATTCCATTTCATATCTTAATTCATCCAAATAATCACTCACACCATTATTGCTTTCAGGAATGTTTAAATCACCATCTTTTACAATATCTGGGTACTGCTCTTCCAAAAGAAAAAACTGACCTAATGGATAACTTGCATTTACAATGTACTTGTTATAATCCCCAGCATCATACCATCCTTTTGGAGAAACCAATACATCTTTTGATATTTTACTTGAAGGGTGGTAAAGTACACTATCATCTGGGTGGCCAGCCGGTCTATGCCATTTTCCAGCGTGCTTTTCTTCCAGTACCATTCCGGCTCTTTGATAATACAATCCTTTAATTGAACCCAAAAAGGCATCATGATATAAGTTCTTCTTTATTTCAAAAGGGTACGAATAGCCTTTTCCCGGAACATATACATTATAATTACCTTCTTCTATAACTTCACTAAAATCAGCTGTTCTTACATGTTCCCCTGCCAATTCCCAGTTTTTATTTTCTGAAAGTGTTCCTATATATACAACCTCGGTAGAATCTTTTACTACAAGAAAAACCCCTTCTTCAGCAGCTACAGCAACAGCTATTTTAGTAGCATTGGGATAATATCCTAATTGGTTTAATCTAATTTCTTCACTGAAATCACCTATCATTGGTGGTGCTGACTCCTTACACCCCATTACCATAAAAACAAGTGCAAGCAATACACAAACAATACTTTTTTGCATGATTTATTATTAAGTTAGTTGAATCTGAAAAATAAGGAAAATACTAGAAAAACCAATGTTTATTGGTCCATTCTTTTTTGTTCCACAAACCAATCATAAAGTTCTGGGGTTGTGTACGCCCGGTCCCATGCGTTGTGCCCCACTCCCTCATATTTGGTAAACTTAACGTTGTGGCCCGCTGCTTTCAATTTCTCTACCATATCAATGGACTCTGATATTGGTATGGACTTATCTTCCTCTCCATGGAAAACCCAAATAGCCAACTCTTTGTCTATCCAAGAAGCATAGGGTAAGGGCGTCATACCACAAACAACGGCCATAGCGGCAAACTTCTTTGGGTATTGCACTGCTAATTCCCAAGCGGCTCCACCTCCCCTACTAATACCCGTTAAATAAATTCTATTTTTATCAACATTATTATCAGCTACTACATTGTCCAACAGTTGAATAACCGCCCGTGTGTTCCACCATTGTTTAATATGTGGGTTTTGAGGAGCAAGAATTAAAAATGGAAACTGTTTCCCTTCTGCAATTAGTTTTGGTGGACCACCTGCATTCAACTCATTCAAATTTCCACCAGACTCGCCACCTCCATGCAAGAACAAAAGCAATGGAAATTTATCATTGCCATCTACTTTATAATCCTTTGGGTAATAGAGATAATATTTTAGGTTCTCTACAGTTACCGTCTCTAATTCATCTTCCACCAATTGAGACTGTGCTGTACATCCTTGGAACAAAAGGGTAAAAACAAATAAAAACGCATATATGGTAATTCGCTTCATTATTTAGTAGTCGTCTTAATTCTTTTCTAAAATATAAAAAATGAAACTAGGATGGGGTAGATAAATAAAAAAGCTTCAGAAAATTCAGAAGCTTTTTGGGTAGTTTGGTTAAGAAAGGTATTTAAAAAAATCTTGATGAAATGATTCTTTTTTTGCCACTAAACAATTCAAACCTTAATAGAACCTCATAGGATCCGTCGTTGAAGGAAGTATTTCCTAAGTCTGTAACTTCCTTATCAAATGCCATCCCTATCATCATTCCATCAGTTAGCTGAAATCCTATCATAGCACTCCATGCCGCACTCCATCTATATGCGGCGCCTAAAGTAAGTTTTTCGTTGAACAAAAAATTAGCGGAAAGATCTACCTGTAAGGGTGATCCTTGTACCATTTTACTAAGCAGTGCAGGTTTAAATTTCCATGATTCGTTTAAATCAAAAACATATCCTGTTATAAAATAAAGGTTAATGCGTTCTGTTGCAATAAAAGTTGAAGCCTCATTGGAATCTGATGATTCATCAAAATGTTCAGTTTTTAAAAGATTTGGTGCGGATAAACCTGTATAGAACTTATTTGTTCTATAGTAAACCCCTGCCCCAACATTTGGAGAAAACTTATTATCAATATTACTTGCAGTAGTAAGTTGATTCACATATTGTGTAAGGCTGGCAAAGTTCACATCCAATAAATGCCCACCACCTTTTATACCAAATGAAAGCCTACCATTATCTGATACTGGAACTGTATAAGAGAATGTAATATCAAAATATGTTTCCTTTGTTGGTCCAATCTCATCATCTACTATTGAAAATCCAAGGCCAACATTTTTACCTACTGGTGAATTTGCACTAAATGTTTGTGTCGTTGGAGCTCCATCCAAACCAATCCATTGCGCGCGGTACAAACCAGACATACTTAAAACCCCTCTTGAGCCCGCATATGCCGGGTTTACACTAATAGTATTATACATGTATTGAGTGTATTGTGCGTCTTGTTGTCCGTAGTTTACAGTTGGTACCAGCAACACAAAAAATAATACAATTATAAAATATTTCTTCATTTTTAATTTATCTGTTTATGTAAATAAATCCTGCCTTATCTTTTGCTCCATTGCCTGTTTCAAATTGAATAACATAGAAATAAGTTCCTACTGGCAATAATTCATCTTCATTAATTGTAACTCTTCCATTGGACTTTCCAGTGAAGTAATTAGATTCAGGGTTATACCCTTCAGTTTGCCATACCAGCACTCCCCATCTATTGAATATTTTGACTGTATTGTCAGGGAAATTTTCAATATTTCTGATAGTTAGAATATCATTTACGCCATCATCATCTGGAGTTAATAATTGGTATATTTCTATATCGTCTTCTGAACTGACATCCGAATTATTTGTTTCTAAATAATCTGGTGTCCCATTTCCATCACTATCAAAGGCATCACTTGGGTTGCCATCTTCATTTGGGTCAGGGTTTTCATCCATGGTTGCTATTTCATCTCCATCATCATCAGTATCCAAATAGTCGGGCACACCATTACCATCTGTATCATCTGGTCCAAATCCATCATCATTAGAATCTAATTCGTGTTCTGTTAAAACGCCATCATTATCATCATCAACATCTCTATAGTTAGGTTCATCCATACCATCAGAATTATAAGTATCACTTGAACCCATGTTTAATTCATCATTGCTGTCATATCCATCGTTTAAATTAGCTCCTTCATAAGCATCATCTAAACCATCATTATCCTTGTCAGAACCTATAGGCATTTCATCTGGCACACCATCTCCATTAAAATCCCATGCTTCAACAAAATCGAACAGACCATCATTATCGCTATCATCATCAAGAAAATCTGGCAAATCTGTACCATCAGTATTTACAGGGTCTATTCCCTCGTCTCCAATTCCTTCATAGGCATCATCTAGTCCATCATTATCAGAATCATTGCCAGAAGGTGGGATATATCCACTTGTGGTCTGAGCTTCAACATTGTCGGGAATACCATCATTATCAGCATCAATATCAAATGAATCGATAATACCATCTCCATCAAAATCCCCAGTTCCTTCTAACACATCTAAAATTCCATCATTATCATCATCAATATCAATAGAGTCAATTATTCCGTCATTATCATTATCACTTGTATTTCCAGAAACTACAGTAATAGTTACCGTTGCCGTATCACAGCTTGCCGGTGTATCATCATCACATAAGGTATAGGTAAAGGTATCAGCACCTACATAACCTGATGGTGGTGTGTAATCAAATGTACCATCGCCATTGTTTACAACAGTTCCACCATTAACACTTGTTGCATCAAAACTTGTAATGGTTGCTCCATCGACTACGGTATCGTTGGTCAATACATTTCCGGTAGTGACCAAAGTATCTTCACTAGTACTTGCACTGTCATCTACGGCTACTGGGTTCCCTGCATCACCGATTGTTATTGTCACCGTTGCCGTATCACAGCTTGCCGGTGTATCATCATCACATAAGGTATAGGTAA
>NZ_JBWFBN010000007.1:19087-20295 GCF_056326165.1 Saonia sp. | reverse complement strand
TGGTGGTGTGTAATCAAATGTACCATCGCCATTGTTTACAACAGTTCCACCATTAGCACTTGTTGCATCGAAACTTGTAATGGTTGCTCCATCGACTACAGTATCATTGGCTAAAACATTTCCTGTAGTTACCAAAGTATTCTCACTAGTACTTGCACTATCATCTACGGCTACTGGGTTACCAGCATCTCCGATTGTTATTGTCACCGTTGCCGTATCACAGCTTGCCGGTGTGTCATCATCACATAAAGTATAGGTAAATGTGTCGATGCCACTAAATCCAGTATCTGGAGTATAAGTAACGGTATCATCGCTTGGGTCATTTGGAGTACCACCATTATTAATTATTACTGTTCCATTAGATGGATTAGTTGTAATCAATGTACCTATTATAGGAACATTATTATCATTGTTCAAAATTGATATAGTTACCGCTTCATCTTCATTTGTTGTAGCCGTATCGTCTATTGTATTTAATGTTAGGCATACATTCACCGTTACTGTTACCGTTGCTGTGTTTTCACATCCGTTGGCATCGGTACCTGTTACCGTATAGGTCGTTGTGGCACTTGGAGTAAAGGCTACACCATCCGTAACACTATTATCCCATACATAACTTGTTGCGCCACCTCCTGTTAAGGTTACACTTTCTCCTGCACAGATTGTGGTTGCACTTGCACTTGCTGTGACTGTTGGTAATGGATTCACCGTTACCGTGACACTTGCTGTATTTTCACAGCCGTTGGCATCGGTACCTGTTACCGTATAGGTCGTTGTGGCACTTGGAGTAAAGGCTACACCATCCGTAACACTATTATCCCATACATAACTTGTTGCGCCGCCTCCTGTTAAGGTTACACTTTCTCCTGCACAGATTGTTGTTGCACTTGCTGTCGCTGTGACCGTAGGTAATGCATTTACGGTTACCGTATATCCTGTTGAGGATAAACTCGTACAGCCATTGGCATCGGTTACCGTATAACTGATAGCTGTTGTTCCTGCGCTTACGCCTGTTACTAATCCCGTATTGTCTACAGTGGCTACTGCGGTGTTACTTGATGTCCATACATAGCTTGAACCACTGGTGCCTTCGGTTAAATCTGTCGTGCCTCCAATACAGACTTCATCTGTACCGGTAATATCGGCTGCTACTGGTAATGCATTTACGGTTACCGTATATCCTGTTGAGGATAAACTCGTACAGCCAT
>NZ_JBWFBN010000007.1:0-18987 GCF_056326165.1 Saonia sp. | reverse complement strand
TGGCATCGGTGCCTGTTACGGTATAGGTTGTTGTGGTACTTGGAGTAAAGGATACATTATCTGTTACGCCATTGTCCCATACATAGCTTGTTGCGCCACCTCCTGTTAAGGTCACACTCTCTCCTGCACATATTGTGGTTGCGGTTGCTGTCGCTGTGACTGTGGGTGCATCCAACGCAGGCAAAGTGACTGTTGCTTCTTCTGGACAACTGTTATTTACACTAGTGATTATAATTTTATATTGTATATCTATTACAGGGGCTGGAACATTGGTCAATGCCAAAGTTTTTGCTGTTTCACCAGATAGTATTGTAAAGTTTGACCCACCATCAGTGCTTTGATACCATTGGTAATTAATATCAACATCTGGATCCAGTGCAACGGTAGTATCGGGGTCGGTAGAAAAATCTGTAACTCTTGTTCCACTTGCATTGGCGGTAAAAGTAACATCACTTCCTTCACATACTCCTGAACTTACATCTGGAGTAATGGAATCAATCGAAATGCTTTCGCCAATAGTTACAGCCGTAGTAGTTGCTTGACCAGTTCCTGCTACTTGGGGTATTCCATTGGCATCTACAGTATCACCTAAACTATCATCCGTACCAGGGTTTACCAAATCAGAACTTGTAAAACTACCTGCACCCTCTATGGCGTCTGCACAACCATCATTATCACTATCTGTATCTAAATAATCTGGTGTGCCATCATCATCTGTATCAGGAGCAACACATAGTACATTTATGTCTATAACACTTCTTTGAGGGTTCCCAATAGAAGGAGATCCTGGAGGTAAATCATAGTCATCCGATTGTGTAAATCTTATTGTTATACTTGATACAAAATCATTAGAAGTAATACTCCATTGCGAATTAGATGGATCGATATGTCCTCCATTAACATTCGGCTGAATTAAAACTGAATTCGTTTGATTTCCCGTAATACGTCTTAACTCCGGACCTGTATCAGGATCACCATCTCCATCTAAATTATTTATATCATTTATATATGAATCACTGATTACCGGTGCTAAGACTGTAAAGTTAGCATCTGGAGATGAGATTGTCCAAAACTCAGCACTATCAAATCTTCCGCTTGCAGCAGCTTGATCAAACTGGATTATAACAGGTGTTGTAAAATTAATTGTATACTCAACATATTCTATATTCACATTTTCCTGCAAACTTGTGGCAAAACTTAGTTCTCCTGTGTTGGTGCCAAAAGGCCTACTTGTTTCTGTAGATGTTGAGTTAATTGTCGCATCAAATAATGCTTGCGAGCCCACTATGGCAACATTTGTTAAATTAGGCGAAGCATAAGTAATACTAGAAAAATCTAATTCAAATGAGGATGAGCAATTCAATTCATCTGAATCTAAAATACCATCATTATCATTGTCCAAATCACAATAGTCTCCAACGTTATCTCCGTCTGTGTCAACGTACAATGGATGGTTTGCATCACAAGAACTGCATGCCGCAGCCTGTACATTTATATTTGTTGAAGAAACATCGGCTTGACCTGTGCCAGCCACTGTGGGTATTCCATTAGCATCCACGGTATCACCCAAACTATCGTCGGTACCTGGGTTTACGATATTCGAATAGGCTAGTACAGCATCACCCTCTAGAGCATCAGGGCAACCATCGCTGTCAGAATCAGTGTCTAAGTGGTCATCTGTGCCATCACTATCCGTATCTAGAGTACATTGTATATCTGCTACACTTATTTTTATTTGACCTGCTGCATTACCTGTAGAACCTGCCAACAAAGCTGTATCCAGCCTTGTAAAATCAAACGTACTTACAGCTTCTGGTAATGTAATTGACCATGTTGAAGCAAATGGTAATATACTTGAAACGGCATTGAAAGTAATACTTCCTCCTGTATTGCTTACTATATTTAATTGAGTATCTGGGTCGCTGACAATAGCACTACCGCTAACTCCAAAATTAATAGTGTACTGCTCTCCTGGGTTTAGTTGTGTGTCATTATGGGTAAAGGAATATGTGTGAGCCGAATCGAATGTAAAACTAAGTGTTAGTTTATCATTAATTGCAGGGTTATTACTATTTACAGGGTTTATCAAATTATTTGCATGAAGATAAACGCCCCAGTCCCCTACAAGTTCGGTTACTTGAACTTGAGTAATATTGTAGTCATCATGACCGGCACTTACTGTACCGCTTGTTACTACATCTTGGTTTAAGGTAACGCCCACTTGAGAACCTGTTGGAACCTCATAATAGGCCTGCGCATTCCAATCTAAAGTACTTTCACATGGTGAAATGAAACCTTCATCAACATCTAAAATACCATCGTTATCATCGTCTAAATCTACACTATCCGGTACGCCATCGTTATCATTGTCTGCTGACAGAACAGTCAGTGTAGCCGATTCTGTTTCATTAATACAATTGTTATCATCATGGGTGATTACCGAATAATAAACCGTTCCATCCAATCCTGTAACATCTGCTATATTAAGTGTGGCAGTTGAGAAATTTGTGTAATTAGTATCGGTACCATCTATTAATGTGCCTCCAGCATTTGGGTCACCAATATACCATTGGTAATTAATGCCCGCATTGACATTTCCCGGTGTGCCATAATTTGGTGTTCCCGTTGTGTAGCTTGTGGCTGCATCTGCGCTTGCTACCACACTAAATGCAGCTGAATCTCCTATACTTTCTGTTTGGTTTGTTGGTACTGTTGTAACTGTTACTTGTGTTGCCGTAGTTGCATTAGCATTAGTACCTGTATAAGCTGTAGCTGCTCCAGTTACTTGACCGTTTGCATCATATCCTGAACCATCTACTTCGCCATCATTATCTGCATCTAAATGACCTGCTTCAATAACATCTGCACAACCATCTCCATCACTATCTGTTTCAAGGTAATCTGGAATATCGTCAAAATCTGTATCTTGTTGTCGGCAACCAAATGCAATATTATCAAGTCCAAAGTATTCTCCATTTGAACATGTTGCTCCACTTGGAAAATCGCGTCCAGAGATTGATTCCACTCTAATTTCTATTCTATCTAAATCAGAAAGTACTGTAGTTAAATCTGCTAATGAACCACTCCATGTAGCATCATCTAATGTTAATATGATTTCATTCCAAATTCCATTATTTGCTAATCCAGAACCATTAAATGTAGACGATACAGATGTACCACCGCCATTTAATATAACATTCATACCAGAAGTTCCATTTCCTCCAGTACCATCATAAGTACCATTTATCCAAAAGAAAGATAAATCTGAATTTAATGCAAAACCAACATCGACATTTAAATCATCTGGACTTTCAAAGAACATGTTAAATGTTTCATTATCGTCCATCATTACAAAGTTACCTAAAGGTGAACTCGGTATAGTATTCATAGGACAATTTTGACTTGTTAATGACGCAGAAGAATGGATTAATGAGGCGCCTAAAGCTCCTCCATTATTATTATCTTCAACCCAACCCTCATTACCAGTTTCGAAAGTTATTTCCCAAGACTCACCACAGTAGCCCTCAACAGTATCTAAAATACCATCGTTATCATTATCAAGGTCAACAGAATCTGGAATACTATCGCCATCTGTATCCGTACAACTATCAATACCATCCAAGGCTAAGGTGTTATAGGTCGATGTATAGTTTATTATACCACTATCTACAGCTGTTTCTACCGAATCTGCTAATCCATTGACACCGACCGCACCGGTAAATTCAAAATCGGTTGTGGTGTCAGTTGTTGCACCTGCTTCATATGCATCAGAACAACCATCACCATCAGAATCTGTGTCAAGACTATTGATAATACCATCATCATCAACATCCATATTTAGATTGTATTGCGAAATTGTATTGCTAAAACCTACAATATATAGCATCATGTCATCGGGGCTAATATAGAGACCACGAGGGGTAGTATCTTGCGTAGATACATCTACAATGCCACCTAAGAAAATAGCCGTACTAACATCCCAAGGCGTGGTCAGCGCATATAGCTCTATTTCACTATTACCTGGACCAGTCACATAAAGAAATTCTCCTGTTGAACTGAACTCAATGCCAATTGGATTAGCCTCTGCACTTCCAGAAAAAACTAAACTCCCTGCGTCTTTTGTAACCCCGCTGGTAATGTCCCAAGGTGTGGCCAGATCAAACTGCTCAATATCATCAGAGCCATAACCAAGTACAAACATGCGCGTACCATCGGCGTTAAAACTAACTCCTGTGGGGTGGCATCTACATCTGTACTATGCGAACCAGCATGAACCGCTGTGGTTAAATCAAAAGCAGTAGTTAAGGTATATTGGTGAATTGCACTATCACTTGAATTAGGAATGTATAAGTTCATCCCATCCGTACTAAAATTTAAATCTTGTGGCGTCCCAATTGAAACATCAAGTGCCAATGTAGCCCCTGGTGTTACTCCACCTGTAATATCAAAAGGAGTAGTCAATGTATAAGCACTTACAATGTCCCCAGAAGGTTGATTATAAGCCGATACGAACATTTGCGTACCATCTGGACTAAATACTATCCCAGACGGTGAGACCCCAGAACCTACAAAAAACTCTCCCGAAATATCTAGCGTCCCTGCTAAAGAAACAGTTGAATGATTTTCAGTAGCATCTAAAATACCATCGTTGTCATCATCTAAATCTACATTATCATTGACTCCGTCCTCATCGGTATCAATATCACAAGCTGTTGTTATTGCACTGTTTGTTACTGCTGCTGTAGTTGCTTGGCCTCCTGAAGCAATAGTTGGAACACCATTGGCATCCACAGTATCGCCTAAACTATCATCGGTACCTGGGTTTACCAAATCGGAAGTTGTAAAACCACCCGCACCTTCTAAAGCATCGACACAACCATCACCATCACTATCTAAATCCAAATAATCTGGAATAGTATCATTATCGGAATCGCAAAATGATTGTGTCACCAAAATATCATCTATTGCTAAATCATTTCCATTACCACCTACGCTATTGTTTATTAGTATTAAATCTATTGGGTCTGCTGATGTTGGAATAAAAAGGGATGGATTAACATGCTCTTGCCATGCGGCAAAGTTTCCATCTGGTGATGTAATGGGAATATTACCTGTAGAAAATTCGTAGACCATTGAGCCATTTTGTTCGAATCTAACTGTAATGTTTGGTTCATTTCTTCCTGTTTGAACATCCATGTTCATTATCCATAAAGAGACATTAATTGGAGCATTAATTATAACTCCTGATAAGGTTCTTCTATAAAATTCAGCATCTACTCCACCAATAGTGGGATCCCCTGCATTGACCATTAACATTCTTCCTCCAGATGGAGTCCCACCATCTGTATGGTCTCCTACACCGCTATGCCATACACCACTTGCCCATGATGCTGTTTCCTGCGGATTATCAAAAACCGTGTAATACCCATCTTGCAATGAATAATTAGGAGACGAAGCACCTGTTCCTGCTCCAGTAGGAACGGTACCTTCTATGGCACTATAATAGTTATAGTTTGTAGTTGCTCCAGAGCCTAAACTTGGTAAGTCTGAGCTATTGGCCGTAGCGGTTTGTTGCCCAAAATTTTCATCAAACAAGGTATTTGTTAAAGTCCCTGCTGTTCCACAAGATCCATTTTCAACAGCATCCAAAATACCGTCATTATCATCATCCAAATCAAGGTAATCTGAAACACCGTCATTATCATTGTCCGCACATAAGTTTACACCAGAGTTTGTTACTGCTGCCGCTGTTCCAGAATATCCATCACTTCCTGTTACTACTCCATTAGCATCATAGCCCGATCCATCTATTTCTCCATCGGTATTGGCATCTGTAAAACCTGCTTCCAAAACATCACTACAACCGTCTCCATCTGAATCTAGGTTTAAAAAATCTGGTGTTCCAGTAGTGGTTTCTGTTACTGGTAATGCAGTTCCAGAACATGTTGCAGTGCCTGAAAATTCAATACCATATATACTAACATTATCTCCCCAAGCAGATATTCTTATATATTGGGTATCCGCTGTTGTTATAATTACTGTTTCTGTTGGGCCTGCTGATGAAACTGTATAATTTCCTCCTATTTGCCCTGAATCACCTCCACTTATATCTGAATGATGGAATTGACCTGATTGAGACCCTCCACCTTCTTTTCCTAAATAAACCGAAATAGAAGTACCACTTAGCACAACACTACCTAAATCTAAAACCAAATGAGAAGTTCCCGATCCTGTTAATGCATAAAGCGTATCAGATAATCCCGTTGCGCCCGTTGCATTATTTGCATCAGTAATAGAACCTGTTGTTACAATTGTGTTGCTGGCATTTACTGTTCCTGATAAAGAACATGAACCATCGTAAATATCTGGCAAACCATCACCATCCAAATCGCTTAAATCATCTGCAATACCATTGGTATCAGAATCTGTTCCACCTGCTTCAACTAAATCATAAATACCATCATTGTCGCTATCTAAATCTTCAAAATTGGCAACACCATCGCCATCAAAATCAAAAGCTGATTGAACAGCATTATTGGTATCACCAACACCATTATCATTATCATCATCATCTAAATAAAGGTATACACCATCAATATCTGTATCAGTAAATGGATCTACTCCTCCACTTTCATCTGTATTCGTTATGCCATCATTATCTATATCTACATCTATTGCACAAGCAACTGCATCACTGGCATTTGTAACTGCACTAGTAGTTCCTGTATATCCATCACTACCACCTGTTACAACTCCATTAGCATCATAACCAGAGCCATCCAACTCTCCATCATTATTGTCGTCTGTAAAACCTGCTTCTTTTACATCATTACAACTATCGGCATCAGAATCTGTATTTAAAAAGTCTGGTGTTCCAGAAGTTGTTTCTGTTACAGAAAGGGCTGTTCCTGAACAATCTGTAGCACCATATGAATATTCAATACCATAAATACGCATATTAATACCATAAACTCCTACCCTAATATATTGCGTAGCTTGACTAGAAGTAAATGATATACCTAAAGGACCATCATTACTATCTACCGAGAATTCACCTACATAACCTACTTCATCACCCGCTGCATTAGAATAATGAAACTGCCCACTTTGAGAACCACTGGAATGCCCAACGTAAACGATAAAATTTGTGCCAGATGGAATTACAGCACCTAAATTCAACAAAAGACGAGATGTTCCTCCTGCATCAGAAATAGCATAATCTGTATCTGATAGACCTGTTGCTCCTTCAGCATTTGTAGGGTTTGCGAAAGATCCTGAAAAAACCGATGCGCTTGTTGCATTGCCTGTTGTTACTGTTCCTTGAATACAAGAATCATCATAAATATCTGCAAGACCATCACCATCTAAATCGGTAAGGTCATCTGCAATACCATTATTATCTGCATCTGTACCCCCAGCTTCTAAAAGATCATAAATACCGTCGTTATCACTATCAAAATCTAAATTATTCGTAACTCCATCACCATCCGTATCTACAGTACATATAGGTGATGTGATTAAAGAAACATCTTTTAAAAGTAAATCTGAACTAGCTGTACCTGTAGATGTTGGGTTTGTAAATCGATACGTAAACAAACCTTCTGTTGCTGTGTAAAAGGTTTCTGATATTGGCAGTACTTCCCCATCATTAACAACCTCTGTTGTCGTAAAAACAACATTGTCTGATTCATCCAAAACTTCAAAAAGCATGGTATGGCTAAAGGCACCACCACCTACTTCGGATATTTCAAAAGCAATTGTATTATTTCCTAAAGAGGTTAAAACATCTTGTTCTACATAATCCCCTTCTGCAGCATGATCACCCCCATTAAAATCCATCCCACCAGAAAATATACTAGGTGAAAAACCATCCCCTGCATCTACGAGGGTCCAATCTGCTGTTCCAGAACTAAAATCTCCATTTATAAAATCTGAAACAACACATCCTTCATCCGTGTTTAAAATTCCATCGTTGTCGTGGTCTAAATCTATAGTATCCGACACTCCGTCACAATCACTGTCTATATCAATTTCGGCATCTGGATTAGCCAAAAGTAAGGCTGCTTCGTTTGCGTAGGTTGAGCTATCATCACCTAACCATGAGCCGTCTAGTTGTTTAGTATACACAACTGTGGGGGTAGGTTCAGGGCTTACTGCTGCATTGCCTATACCGTTTGAAGCAGTTATATACGGGTTGAAATATACATAGAAGTCTTCGGTTGAATCTAGTGAACCTATATCTGTATAGACAACAACACCATTAAGCAATACCTCTATATCTCCATTTGGCAATGCTCTCATACCAAATATATCTGAGGTTGTTATACCTGTCTTGATACTATAACTACCTGTACCCAAAGCTTCGCTGTAATAGACAGCTCCACCGTTTACAATATCAATTTGAGCATCTGCAGTACTGGCATTATAGGGAATGTTGTTACCACTATTTTGCAACCACGAAGCAGGTGCCGTGTTGTCGAATCCTAGGTGCCATCTGCCATTTATTACATTAGTAGCTGAACCGTATATCTCATACGCTCCATTTTGTGGTTGAAAAGTATTGTCATTGACTATAATATGGTCGTTCATTCTTGAAGCAATAGAACCTGACGAGGGCCCTGAAGCTTGCAATACGCCAGAGTTATTTTGTACTGGGAAAGAGCCGATTTGATCCCCCCATTGAGTCCAGCCTGTAAGGCTTGCGGAAATTGGTGTAGCTGTACTCCCTGACGTTCCTTGTACCGTATATGTAATACACGACTCAACGGCAGCAATGTTGCTACTAAGTATTTTTTCTACATAGCCCTCTTTTGATTCTTCTACTACATCCTCAATAGAAGGATTGGTAAATGCAAAAGTGATGCTTGTAATTGCAAGCATATAAAAACGTAAAGAGTATTTTTTTACTCTCTCTTGTATATTATGAATATGTTGGGGGAATTCTGTGAGTAACATATGTTTTGTTCTTATTTTGAGTGCGTTGAGTTGATAATAAATTCTGACCTTCTATTTAGTTGATGTTCTTCTTTGGAACAATCCACACCATCTTCACAATGATTTTTAAGCCTGGACTCTCCATATCCTTTGGCCTGTAATCTATCTCTAGAAATACCTTTGCTTACCAAATACTCCAAAGTAGCTTTTGCTCTATTTTCCGATAAATTTTTATTGTATTCTTTACTTGCCCTACTGTCTGTATGGGATTCTATTATTATATGTACTGTTGGATGTTCCTTTAAATAGGTCAATACCTTATTTAATTCCGTTTTAGCATCTTGTCTTATATACCATTTATCCAAATCAAAATAGATAGGATTAATTTGTAGTTTCTTTGGAAGATTGTCTTCGCTGTTTACAATTTGGGCTTCACGGTTTAAATAAATTGTGATTGGCTTTTCCATATCAACTAATAGTTGGGGCATAGATTCTACATAAGCCTTTTTTGCTGCCTTTATATTGAATAGTTCTGTATTATTTAACCCACCAAAAGAAAAATGACCTTGGTCATTGGTTTTCACCTGTTTTACAATATTGTTATCCAACAGGACAAAAACTTCTGCATTTTCTATTAGCTCTCTTGTTTTGGCATCTATTACTGTTCCTGCTATTATTTCTTTAACAACCAACGGCTTTTCTTGTACAAAAGCATAGATATCATCACTTCCCAAACCTCCTTCTCTATTAGAAGCAAAATATCCTTTACTACTATCATCATCAATGATAAAAGAGAAATCATCGAACCTGCTATTTATAGGTTCGCCAATGTTATAGATAGCCCCCACTTTATTATGAGATTCCAATTTGGCAACAAATACATCCAAGCCACCCAATCCCAAATAGGCATCGGAGGCAAAGTAGAAGTCACCATTTTTACTTATAAATGGAAATGTTTCTCGCCCAGGAGTATTAATTTGTTCCCCTAAATTTTGAGGTTCACCAAAAGTGCCATCTGGTAATATATCTACTACATAAACATCTGACATACCATAAGAACCAGGCATATCTGATGAAAAATATAGTTTTGTATTGTCAGTGCTTAAAGCTGGGTGTGCAACTGAATAGTTGTTATTATTGAAAGGTAACTCTTCAACATTATCCCATTTATCTTTTTTGTTTAGGGTAGCTCTTAAAATTTTAAGCCTCACAACACCATCACCATCCTTGCTTAATTTGCCTTTAACAAAATTACTCCTGGTAAAATATACTGTTCTACCATCATTGGTAAAAGAAGTGGTAGATTCTTCATATTTAGAATTGATTTTTTTTGAAATTTTATATGTTTCCCCATTAGCATCTCCTTCTTTATCATTAGGAACCAGATAAAGGTCATTAAACATGCTTTCATCCCATTTATGAATTGTTTTAGCAATCAATCCTGTATCTCTAGCAGAGGAAAAAACCAAATCATGGTCATAAAATGAAGGTGCAAAATCTGATGTTGAAGAATTTAAAGAAAAGCTTTCAATTGTATATCTACCAGATTGCTCCTTTATTCTTGACATGTAGTCCTTATTAGACCTGAAGATTGAAGCTCTTTTATCATTCTCCATGCTTCTATTAAAAAGCGTCATCATTTCATCTGCCTTAGTATAATTACCTACAGATTTTAGTGCATGTGAATATCTAAACAAAATCTCTGGCTCTAAATTCTCCTGTAACCTATGTAATTCTGAATAGGCACTGGATGCCTTTGCCAAATCAGCATTAAAATAATAAGCATTGCCTAAATTCTTATACAATTCAACTGAATTGGAGCCTTCTAAGATGTTATTTTCATATATTCTTATTGCATCAACATAAGCCAAAGCATTGTAATTCTTATCTCCTTTTTCCTCATTTAAATTTTGGCCAAAGAAAAACATCGGCAAAAGCACAATTAATAAAATAAGGTGCCATTTCTGACACTTAGATACATATCTATCAGTAGTTTTATCTGTAAAATAAATACTTATCATAATAGAAAATTGTTTAGTTAATGGTTATAACTAAGAGCAATATCCAACTATAAGTGCTCTTTTTCTTACTTTTATTGTGTGATAAGATTAATTTATATGTGTAATTACCTTTCTTGTATGTTAAGTTTTTACCAATAATCTGTTTTTTTAGCTTTTCATCGTATTAAAATGCTTCCAACTGCATTATACGTTCTGGGAGCTAGTCAAAAAAAACTTTAAATGGTTGTTAGTGAATAAAGAATCTGATTCTTAGGAAGAAAGCAGGCTACACATTGCTTTTTGCACATTTTTAGGAATAAAAAAAGTCTACATAAAAATGTAGACTTAATAATTGTGGTGATCGCAGCAGGATTCGAACCTGCGACCGTCTGCTTAGAAGGCAGATGCTCTATCCAGCTGAGCTATGCGACCATTTTCCTTTTCAGAAAAAAAATGATTTTTAAAAATCTTGCGCAAAAGTAAAAAAACCTTTCAGATTAGAGGTCATAAACCCCTCTCTTTTTTTACCCTTTTAATTTAGTAGTTATGAGATTTTAAATAATTGTCCAGTTCAGCACGTGTCATTGGTAATTTACTGTCTGAATAATTTTTTATCCAATTCATAAAATCAGCCTTAATTTCATCTGTCCATCTCGTGTCTATTTGTCCAGCTGTATACTTCTTTTCCTTTAAACGCTGAAAACCAAACTCATCTCTTAAAGCGACAACTTCAGAATCTAACACCAATTCATCCACAAAGTTAGCGGGTATAAATATGATTCCGTGCCTATTGGCAAGTACTACATCTCCTGGTAAAACAGTAGCCCTACCAATTCGTATAGGCGCATTGATGGAACTCAACATTTGTTGTTGTAGGTAAGATGGGTCCTCTCCCCTATACCAACCATTAAACCCTTCTATTTCCAACAGTCCACCTAAATCTCGTATACCACCATCAAAAATAACTCCGTTCTGCGAATTGGCATAGATTGCATTTCCCAAATTGGAGCCTATTAAAGTCCCATCTATAATTCTACCATAACCATCAGCCACATAAATATCCCCAGGTTTTAAAATTTCTATGGGCCAAGAATTGCTTCCCCCAATTGTATCTCTATTCTCGCTAGCTCCTTGAAGTTTAACTGTTTGCTGAAAATCTGGTCTTAAAGGCATGTATTGGGCAGTAACCACACGTCCTGTCATAACCTCTTCTGGATGTATAATCTGCCAATTTCCTTCATATTGATTATGATATCCCTTTCGTCGTAAATAACCCCACGCCTCTTCGATTCTTATCTTTTTTAATCGTTTTAAAACAGCATCGGAAACTTTGGGTCTACCATCGGGAAAACGTTCTCCTTCCCAATTAGAGGTCAATGTTTTAATATAATCTGGAGAGGCTCCTACATTTTGAGCCTGAGAAAAACCGCATACCAGAATGGTCAACACGGCAAGTATTAATCCTTTTTTCATTTTTTTCTAATTTATTATTTAGGTTGATTAGCTGTATGTTCTGTCATGCGAGCGTTTCTCGTTCCATTCATCTGTGGACTTAAAATAGCTCTTATCACTTGGTCTTAAATGCTCTTTTAATACATCTTCGTTCAGCTCAATTCCCAAACCAGGGGATGTTAGTGGTACTGGTGCAAAACCTTTGTCTATCATCTTGTTTCCATCAACCATTGTCACCAAATCTTCCCACCAGGTCAAATCTACCGAGTGGTGTTCCAATGCCAAGAAATTTTCTGTTGCGGCAGCACAATGCACACTTGCCATAAAAGAAACAGGGGTACCAGCTTGGTGCATGGCCATAGCCACTCCAAACTCTTCTGCGTAATCTGCTATTCTTTTGGTCTCTAGCAATCCTCCAGATGATGCTAAATCTGGATGAATAATATCTACTGCCCTTTCATGTATCAAAGGTTTAAAGTCCTTAAGCAAGTAAATATCTTCCCCAGTAGTAGTGGGTGTTTCTATGGCGTTGGTAATTGTTTTCCACTGTTCCGTATACTGCCATGGCACCATATCCTCAAACCATGCCAATCTATACTTCTCTAAAGCTCTGGCCAATCGGATACCATTATTCAAATCAAAATGACCATAATGGTCTGTAGATATTGGAATTTCATACCCAACCATATTGCGTACATTTTCTACAATGTTCGCTAATTCCTCTAACCCCTTATCTGTAATTTGAACTTGGGTAAAAGGGTGCATGGTATTGGCATAAGACATATAATTATCTTGGTCTCCCCATTGAGATAATCTTCCATTGGAGTCTTTCCAAAATTCTCCGTTTACAACCGTTCCAGGTTTCCCTCTAAGTTCACCAATGGATACATCCATTTTTAACCATGTATAACCTTGCTCTTTGGTTCTAAATTCAATTAACTTTTTTTGCTCTTCGGGAGATCTAGCTTCTGGGGTATCTGCGTACAATCTAATTTTATCTCTATATCTACCTCCTAATAGTTGCCAAGCTGGCACATTGTATGCTTTACCACATAAATCCCACAAAGCCATTTCCACAGCACAAACCCCACCAGCTTGCCTTGCTGGTCCTCCAAATTGTTTTATGCTCTTAAAAATTTTCTCAACGTTACATGGGTTCTTTCCAAGTATCCTACTTTTCAAAAACAAGGCATAGCGAACATCGGCGGCATCACGCACTTCTCCCAAGCCGTAGATTCCTTGATTGGTGTCAATACGAATGATTGCCGTACCACCCATAACATTGGTGAGTGCATAACGCATATCCGTTATTTTTAAATCTGAAGGTGCTGACGATTTGTTTACCTTAGAAGTGGTTTGCGCCATAGTGTCTTCAATTGTTAGACCCATCATCCCGGTCATGGCAAGTCCTCCTAAAGCAGTTTTCTTTAAAAAATGGCGACGATTATTTTCCGTTTTAGGATTATCAATTTCTGCTTGTCTATTAGCTTTGTATTGACTTTCTTCCTGTTTGTTTTTAACAATTAGTTCTTTTAGAGCATTTTTCATGTACTATGGTTTTTGGTTGGATAATTTATTTAGGAGTTATAATTTAAGCATCATAAGATACGTAAAAATAGTATGTTAGCACAAAGTCATATCTAAAAGAAATCTTAAATATTTAAGTTGATTACAATAGAATTTCTTAAATTGAAACAACCAATTATTCAACCATTATGAATAAAGCAAAAGACCTGGCAGACCTACATTCACCTATTTCAAATATCTTTCATCAACCTAAAACTCAAGAAGAATGGGAGCAATACCGATTGACGGATGAACAGATAAGTTATTATAATGAATATGGTCATTTATCTGGAATAAAACTATTGGAGGAATGGCAGGTAGATGTACTTAATAAAGAGCTTTCTGAGGTACAAGACCCAAAGCACCCTGCCAACCATTTATTTTATGAATTTCATTCCAATGAATCTGTCGATAAAAATTCAGTGCTCTTTCATTCTCTTGGCCATTGGAGGATTACAGAAGGTTTTCATGATATACTTTGGAACCCTGCATTTCTTATGGCCGCAAGTCAGCTTTTGGGAGATATGTCGGTAAGATTTTGGCATGACCAACTATTTTGTAAACCAGCACTTCATGGAGGAGTTGTAGCTTGGCATCAAGATTATTCTTATTGGACAAGAACCATAGCCATGCAACATTTAACTTGTTGGATAGGTTTGGATGATTCATCCAAAGAGAATGGGTGTTTACATTATATTCCTAAAAGTCATAAGTGGGGGTTGCTAAAAAAACCAGTCCTTGCTGGCGAAATGAATGGTTTGCTAGACTCTTTAACAAAAGAACAAAAAGAAGAATTTAAACCAGTGCCCATAGAATTAAAAAAGGGCTATGCAACATTTCACCATCCTTTAATGGTTCATGGATCTTATGAAAATCTTTCTGAAAAAAGCAGAAGAGCTTGTGTCTTAAATGTATTTACAGATGGCACCATTAGCAATACCAATGATGAGCTTTTAAAAGGGGTCCCCGCAATCCCCAAAGGAAAAAAAATGAACGGGAAATTTTTTCCATTGCTCTATGAAGTAAAAAAATAAATACTCTTGAATTTTTCCTAAAGCGGTTATTTATGAACTACAGGACAACATGGAACAACCTACCTTATGCCTTGCCCATTCTGGTCTTTTAGCAAACCATTCTTCATTTTTAGGTTGTTCGTCATAAGGCTTTTTAAGTAAATTAAACAACTCATCTATCACTGAATAATCCCCCTTATCTGCAGCATCAATAGCCAATTGTGCCATATAGTTTCGTAACACATATTTAGGGTTTACCAAATTCATTTTCTCTAAACGTTCATCAGCTTCTAAAGCATCTTTACCTAATCTTATAGCATATCTATTGAACCATTCATTCCAACGTTCCTTTATTTCTCCATCCACCTCTTTAGAAACATAAAAAGCTTCCTGAACAACATTTAATCCATCTAAAGGATTCTCCTTATCAAATTTACCAAGATTTCTATAAAACAAGGTCATATCTGTTTCTGTCAATGACAAAATCTCTTCCAAATCTCTAATTAATAGTTCATCTTTATCGTCATAAACAAACAACCCCAATTTAGACTTCATCATTTTGTGATATGCCACAGCAAAGTCTTTTTTATAAGCTTCTAAAATGGCTTCTAACTCATCTGCTTCTTCAATTAAAGAGTATATAACATTTGCAAGTTGATATAAATTCCACAATACAATCTCAGGCTGACTGCCATATTTATATCGTTTATACTGACTATCGGTTGTATTAGGTGTCCAGCCCTTATCATAACCTTCTAACCAACCATAAGGACCATAATCTATAGTAAGTCCAAGGATAGACATATTATCTGTATTCATAACCCCGTGTACAAAGCCTACACGCTGCCAATGGACTACCATTTCTAAACTTCGCTGTACCACTTCTTTAAAAAATTGCACATAAGTTTCTTTTGAAGGTGCTCCCAAATGTGGAAAGAAATGTTTTAAAGTATAACCAAGTAAGGTTTCCAATGTTTTTCTATCTCCTCTTGAGGCAAGAATTTCAAAATTTCCAAATCGGATAAAAGAAGGTGCAACTCTACATACTACGGCCCCTTTTTCATAAGCTGGATGCCCATCATACAAAACATCTCTTAATACTTTATCACCAGTTAAAGCCAGCGATAACGCTCTTGTAGTAGGCACTCCCAAATGATACATAGCTTCACTACATAAATACTCTCTAATAGATGAACGCAAGACTGCCAACCCATCTGCTGTTCTAGAATAAGGGGTCTCTCCCGCTCCTTTTAACTGGATTGCCCATTGTTTTCCATCATGTTCAACTTCCGCCAAATTAATGGCCCTACCATCACCTAACTGCCCAGCCCAATTGCCAAATTGATGCCCTCCATAACACATGGCATACGGTTTTGTATTGGGTAGCACTGCATTCCCTGTAAACACCTTTAAAAAATCTTCAGAATCAGCATCATTTTTAGTCAACCCCAAATTAGTAAGCATTTCAGGGGAAACATGAAGCATTTCTGGGTTTCCAGTTTTTCTAGGTGTTACAAAAGAATAACAAGCTTCTTTTACCTGTCTTCTACTATTTTCTAGAATAGGGTCTGCTGGTAGTTCTTTATTAAATGTGTCGTTTATATTAAGTTTCATTTTAAATTCTCCTAACTCTTTAAAAGTTACAAATTGCAATTCATTTTAGCCAATAATATTGCGCCATTTTTCACTACTACTGGCCACAGCTTTTATATAAGAACAAACGGCTACCGCATTAATCTTATTTTCTTCAATATACTCAAACACTTTTTCAACCAAAACTTTACCAATACCCTTTCCTCGTAGTTGATAGGGTACTTCTGAATGTGTCAAATACATTTTTTTATTTTTTATTGAATAATCAACTTTTCCCAGTTCTCCATTTATATCTAAAGTAAATCTATTGTTTTCCTTATCATGAACCAATTCTAAAACTTGTGGTATCAATTTATTAATCCACTTATACAAGTCGTCTTTAGCAGGGTTTCTTAATTTCTTTGTGCCAATGGTTATGGTAGGAAAGTTTAGTTTTCTATTCTCATACAAGCTCCGTAATTCTTCCGCATAATCTTCATTAGCTTCTACGTCCAAAAAATCATAGGGAAGATTACGCGCTTCTAACAACAATTGATAGTAGCGCGTTTTATGACAACCTTCTGCTCCATATAGCTTTATTTTAGGAATAGCCAACATTCTATTTTATTGATTTTAATACATTTATGGCAGCATCTACGTTCAAATGAAAATCACTGAATACCACATTGTTATATTGGTCAATTAATATAAACCAAGGAGTGCCACCTGTTTGAAAATCTCTCATAACATATGATTTTCCTCCAGAATCAATTCCTCCAGCATCATGTCCAAAAGGAATTTTTAAATCGTACAGTTTTTGTGTTTCTATCATTTTCTCATAAGTATTAACATCATTGCCCTCAAAAACAGTTTGTATCGCAAAAAAGGCAACCTTACTATTATCTTCTAATGCATGTACCATTTTCTTTAAGTCTGGCAATCCTTTACTGTGGCAACCAGGGCACCAACTCTGAAAACAATATACCACTTTAAATTTGTCCTTAAAATCTGCTAGTTTTATAGGTGATGTTCTTTTTCCTTCAGCATTTACCCATAATTTTACATTGAGCTCTGGTGCTTTAAAAACGGTTTTCTCTTCTATTTTGGTCATTCTTTTTCCTTTCTTTTAATTAAATTTTTGTTGAAATAATGGCATTGAAAGGCTCTGCAACACTAGATAGTTCTCTAGCATTGCAAAACCCTCAGCACAAACACTAAACTTAATTTTTAATGCTACTTTATTTTATCAGCATGTTTTTGGCGAAGTTTTGCCAACTTGGGTGCAATAACTGCTCTACAATACCCTTGTTCAGAATTATTGGCGTAATAATCTTTGTGGTAATCTTCTGCCTCGTGAAACTTATCCAAAGGACTTAGCTCCGTCACAATTGGATTATTATAGTACTCCGTCACATTCGTTAAAACACCTTTTGCAATTTCCTTTTGAACTTCATCATGATAATAGATTACAGAGCGATATTGGGTGCCTGCATCCGCGCCCTGTCGGTTTAAGGTTGTTGGGTCATGACTCGTCATAAAAACCTCTAACAAATCATTATAAGAGATAACAGTATTGTCAAAAGTTACTTGCACAACTTCAGCATGCCCTGTTAAACCAGAACAAACCTCTTTATATGTAGGTGTACCAGGCACAGTACCTCCTGTATAACCAGACACCACTTTTTCCACTCCTTTTAATTGACTAAATATGGCTTCTACACACCAAAAACATCCACCACCAACTGTTGCTAGTTCTAATTTATTATTTCCCATTCTTAATCCTCCTTATTTAATTTCATTGATTCTGAATTTATACAATACCGCAATCCGCTTGGCTCTGGGCCATCTGGAAAAACATGTCCTAAATGTCCATCGCAGGTATTGCACATAACCTCTACTCTAATCATACCAAAAGTGCTGTCTTTTTCATACTTAATGGCATTCTCCTTTATTGGTTGTGTAAAGCTAGGCCAGCCCGTACCAGAATTAAATTTAATTGTTGAATCGAACAATGGGGCGTCGCAACACACACAATTATACTTTCCTGCATCATGAATACTACACAACTCTCCAGAATGTGGAGCTTCAGTGCCTTTTTTTCTTGTAATTCTAAATTGTGATGGGGTTAAAATTTCTTTCCATTCACCCTCCGTTTTTTCCACACGACGGTCTGGCGCCGGATTTCCTTTTACGGCAAAATGCATTACATTTTTCCAATTTAGCATAATTTGTTTTCCTTTCTTTATTTAAGTGATTAAGATACTATAATTAAACATATTTTTATTTCCTATATAATCTGTCGAATAACTAGACTATAACTTACAACAAGCTCAATTTCATGTAGAAAAGTATAAATATCAAAAAAGCCTGATGCAGAAACATCAGGCCTTTTTAAGTCGGGGTGGCAGGATTCGAACCTGCGACCTCCGCGTCCCAAACGCGGCGCGATA
>NZ_JBWFBN010000006.1:0-186987 GCF_056326165.1 Saonia sp. | reverse complement strand
TGCGACCTCCGCGTCCCAAACGCGGCGCGATAACCGGGCTACGCTACACCCCGAAGGTTATCTATATATTAAAAGAAAATTGCGGAGAGAATGGGACTCGAACCCATGCGACAGTTACCCGTCGACAGATTAGCAATCTGCTCCGTTACCACTCCGGCACCTCTCCAATATTTTCTATAGAACACGCATATAAAATGCGGATGCAAATGTACCTCTTCATATCTTAGAACGCAAAATTTTTTTTTAGTTTTTTAATTAAAAAAAGTCAAGGCTTTATTATTCAGGATATTCCACTCTAAGATGGTAGATGTTGGTCAATTTTTGCTTCAATACCTTCTTCACAGCTTCAATCTCTTTAAAGGTAATGTTGGCATTTAAAAACTGATTTGCCTGCATTTGACCACTAATAATCTTATCAATAAACTCATCTATTATTTGATACGTAGGGTTTTTCAAACTTTTTGATGCCGCCTCTACAGAATCTGCCATCATTAAAATAGCTGTTTCCTTGGAAAAAGGGATTGGTCCTGGATAGCTGAAATCAGCAATATTTACATTCTCATTTTCTTCTTGTTGTTTTTTATAAAAATAATACACCACATTGGTACCATGGTGTGTTCTTATAAAATCAATAATTCTATCTGGCAGGTTATTTTTTCTCGCTATTTCTATACCTTCAATAACATGATTGATAATTATCTTGGCACTATCCATAGGTTTAAGTTCATTATGAGGGTTTACATTTGTAATTTGATTTTCCGTAAAATAAGTAGGGTTGTTCATTTTACCAATATCATGATATAAAGCTCCTACTCTAACCATCATTGCATTGGCGCCAATTTCGTTGGCAGCAGCTTCAGCTAAATTAGCAACTTGTAAGGAATGGTGAAATGTACCTGGGGCCTTATTAGAAAGTTCTTTTAGTAATCTTGAATTCGTATCAGAAAGCTCCAAAAGAGAAACATCTGAAACCAGTCCAAAAAGTTTTTCATAAATATAAATTAAAGGCTGGGCAAAGGCTAAAGTAATTACCCCATTCAATAAGAAAACCACCAATGTCATCCATTCTATATTATCCAAAGTACCTTCATGGATAATATGAAATGCTAAATAACCAACAATATATATCAAGGTAATTTGGCCTACAGAAACAAAAAGATTGGTTCTCTTATGCATTTCTGACACCGTTAAAATAGTAACAATCCCAGCAATGGTTTGCAAAAAGATATATTCAAAACTATTGGGAACCACAAAGCCTAAAATAAGTACCGTTAGGACGTGAGCAAAGAGCCCTAACCTGGCATCAAAAAATGTTTTTAAAATAATAGGAAGAATACATAATGGTACTAAAAAGACATAAGTTTCTTTATATTTTACAATAAGTGTGGTAATAAATACCATAAGTAAAATATTAAAAAAGATAAACGTAACCTTTGTATTGTTTCCAAAAATTTCTCTTCTATATTTTTTTAAAAAAAGAAGCAGCATCATAAGGACCAATGCAACCAAAATGGTATAGCCAAAAAGAATAAAATAATAGTTCTTTGAGCTCCAAAGCTCTGATTCATATTCTCCTTTTAAGGAATTTAAAATTTTATAATTATCAGCCTCAACAACCTCTCCTTTGACAATAATAATTTTCCCTTCATCAATATTTCCTCTTGTATGAGATATTTGTGATAGTTCTTCTTCCTGTGCTTTTAAAGACAAGTTCTCATCATAAGTAACATTTGGCTCAACAATGGAAGAGAAAAGATTTTGGAATTGCGAGGTATATTCCGTAAGTCTTTTCTGTTGTAATATCTCCTTTACAACCTTATGAATATCTTGTATATCATAAATCTGGTCAAACGAAAATTTTTCGGCTTCACGTTGCCTAACAATATATAGATTGCTGTTTTCCTTTTTTGCTTCTACTGTTAATACTCCATTCTTATAAAATTCCTGGAGAATATCTGTTCCAATATTTCTTAAAATTTGTTGCTGGGCATTATTTAATCCTTGGTCATTAAAAATGGCAGTGAATGAAGCTTCATAATCATTTTCCACTTTTTTAACAACCTCAGCATTATAAGTATAATAGTCAATTTGATTGTTTATAATTGCTAATCGTTCTTCCTCAATTTCTTCATTACTTTTCTTAATTGAAAAATCGAATGGAGCATATAAGTTCTCATATTGCCAAGGTTTTCCTTTTTGAAACTCGTATTTAAACTTCCCTCCTTTAGGAAAAAAGAACACAATAAAAAATATAGATACAAAATAAAGTAAGTACTTATATATGTTAGATTGGTTCTTATATAAATTATCCAGTGATTGGCTCATGCAGAAAATATCTATTTCAAAAATAGAAAATATAAGTTGAATAAAAATTTTATGGCAAAACCATCAGTATTGATAATTTATGGTTCTTTATTCGATGCGCTTTTTATTTATTAATTTCGCAACATAATTTTTTGCAAAATGAAAAAAGTAGTCATCGTTTCGGCAGTACGTACACCTATAGGAAGTTTTATGGGTGTATTATCTACCATCCCAGCACCCAAATTAGGGGCAATAGCAATAAAGGGTGCTTTGAATAAAATAAATCTTAATCCAGAAATGGTTGAAGAGGTTTTGATGGGAAATGTTGTACAGGCCGGTACAGGACAAGCGCCAGCTAGACAAGCTGCAATTTTTGCTGGAATTTCAAACACTGTTCCCTGCACAACAATTAATAAAGTTTGTGCCTCTGGAATGAAAACTGTTATGCAAGCTGCCCAGTCCATCGCCTTGGGTGACAACTCAATTGTAGTCGCAGGCGGAATGGAGAATATGAGCCTTATACCTCATTATGTACATATGAGAAATGGTGTAAAATTTGGACCTGCCACTTTAATTGATGGTTTACAGAAAGATGGTTTAGTTGATGTCTATGACCAAAATGCAATGGGTGTTTGTGCAGATGCTTGTGCCGAAAAATATGATTTTAGTAGAAAAGACCAAGATACTTATGCCATACAATCGTATTTACGCTCTGCTGAAGCATGGAAGAATGGAAAGTTCAATAACGAAATAGTTCCTGTGGAGGTTCCCCAAAGAAGAGGTGAACCAATTTTAATTAATGAAGATGAGGAATACAAAAATGTTAAGCTGGACAAAATACCAACTCTTAGACCAGCTTTTAGTAAAGATGGAACTGTGACAGCCGCAAATGCATCGACCATTAATGATGGTGCAGCTGCTTTGGTGCTCATGAGTGAAGAAAAAGCAAAAGAATTAAACATAGAGCCTATTGCTACTATTCTATCCTATGCAGACGCTGCTCATGAACCGGAATGGTTTACTACCGCTCCTGCTAAAGCCCTGCCAAAAGCTTTGAAGAAAGCCAGTATCTCTTTAGATAAAATTGATTATTTCGAATTTAATGAGGCTTTTTCCGTTGTTGGGTTGGCAAACATGAAACTTCTTAATCTAAACGATGACAATGTAAATGTAAATGGAGGAGCTGTTTCCCTAGGACATCCTTTAGGCTGTTCTGGTGCAAGAATAATAGTTACTTTGCTCAATGTTTTGGAACAAAATAATGGAAAAATAGGTGCTGCTGCTATTTGTAATGGCGGTGGTGGAGCATCTGCAATTGTTTTGAAAAAGCATTAAGAATTAAAGAATATATATGCAATACGGTATTTGCCACCTTAGTGCTGTCCCTGTTAGGTTTAATGCTGAAGAATCTGGAGAAATGACTACCCAACTTCTTTATGGGGATTATTTTAAGGTGATAGAGCATCGCAAAAACTGGAGTAAAATACGAATTGCCTTTGATGGTTTTGAAGGATGGGTATGTAATAAACAGTTCATTTTTATTTCGGAGGAAGATTATATAAATTTTGACGCATCCGAGGATATTAAAAATTCCTCAGACTTGGTTTCTTTTGTAGAATCAGAAAATAATGTATTAGTTCCCATACTTTTAGGCTCTTCAGTATTACATACAGACGTTTTATTACATCTATTTGAGGGTAGTATAATTGACACAGTAATGCCAAAATCCAATCTTATAAATACCGCCCTTTTGTATTTAAATACTCCATACCTATATGGTGGAAAAACCCCTTTTGGAATAGATTCTGGCGGATTTACTCAAATGGTATACAAGATGAACGGCTATAAATTATTAAGAAACCCCAATCAGCAGTCAACTCAAGGAGATGCCCTAAGTTTTATAGAAGAAAGTGAAGAAGGGGATTTAGCCTTTTTTGATAATAAAGAAGGAATTATAGACCATGTAGGTATTATTATGAAAAACAACTACATCATCCATTCTGATGGGAAAGTTAGAATTGATAGAATAGATCATACAGGTATTTTTAACAATGAAATTAAGACCTACACGCATAAATTAAGAGTCATTAAAAAAATTATATAAAAAAAAAAGCCTTCACATATGAAGGCTTTTTTTTTATAGATAGATGGTTTGTTACTCTCCCAACAAACCTTTTATTCTCATAAAATTATCATTGTCACCCAAAGCACCATATATATTTTTTAATTGGCTTAATATCGCTTGGTTATCTGTGCTAACTTTCAAAGCATCTTCCAACACTTTGGAAGCAACTACAAATAAATCATCCTTTTGCTGCTTAAGCGCATCATACTTGTCTAAATCGGCTCTTTTTCTAGAGGTAGATAGTTCATTCATTTCATCAATTAAACCATTTCCTTCATTAACATAAGTAGTAGAAAGGTTTAATTGTGCATTAACATAATCCGGTTTAATTTCTAAAGCTCTTTTATAAGAAGCTCTAGCCTCTTCAATATTTCCCTGCTCCATATTAATTACACCAATATTATAATGTAAATCTGCATTATCCGGTGCAAGATCAGCTGCTTCTGCCATCAATGATTTAAACATATCTTTGTCCCCTAATTTATAATGTAAATTAGCTTCATTCAATATTAAATTTACATCACCTGGATTATTAGCTCTAGCAACTTTATAAGCATCCATTGCTTTATCATCTTGACCTAATTGAGAGTAGATAAGAGCCATATTCTTAACAATCTCCGATTTTTTAGAAGGTATTTTTTCGTCTAAAGGCTCTGAGTGAGTACCAGCTTTTACAAATAGGTCTCTCTGTGTTTGATCCATTTCTTCTCTTTCTCCAGAAGCAACATTTAAAGCAGTATACTTAATGCCGCCGCCATCATAGCCTATTGCCTTAAGTTCATCATAATATTTTAAGGCATCCTCATAATGTCCACCGTTAACAGCACTACTAGAAGCATAGTACAAGTATGATGTGTCTTTTGGACTTAATTTATAGCCCATATATAGCTTTTCACCCGCCTCTTTGTATTTGTTATTGTTATTATCCTCAACTGCTGCATTAACTAAATCCGCCACCAAGGCTGCAACATGTTGATTGGCTTCGTTTGTATATTTCAACTTTCCACTTGCAGCTTCTATATCTATTAGTTTTTTGAAAGAAGTTGCAGCTTCGCTAAAAGCAGTTGCATCACCTTTCTTTGCTAAATCAGCATAGGTTTTACCACGTAGATAATAATACAACCCTTTTGTTTTTTCATCAGCTGCATCAATCAACGAAGCAGCACTTTCCAAAGCAGATTTTGCCGCCATGGAATCTCCACCTTTAAAAGCCTTATCAGCAGCTTTTAATTCTGCCTTTTGAGAAAATCCGACTATCGTGAAGGATATAGCCGCCAATAATAAAATTTTAGTTTTCATCTTTAAAATCAATTTATTTGTATTAGTGTTTATTAATTATTCTTTGGTTTCCGCATTGTCAGTATCAAGAGCCGTGCCATCTTCTTCATTTACCTCAATATCCAAGATGTCAGTCTCACTAATATCTTCTTCATATTTCATCACTTTCGCCACAGCAGCAATAGAATCATCACCTTTAATATTGATAAGTTTTACACCCTGCGTAGCTCTACCCATAACTCTTAAATCTTCCACGCTCATTCGTATTGCGATACCCGATTTATTTATAATCATAAGATCATCAGAATCTGTAACATTCTTAATAGCAACAAGTCCTCCTGTTTTATCTGTTATAGAAATTGTTTTTACTCCCTTACCTCCTCTATTGGTAATTCTGTAATCATCTATACTAGAGCGCTTACCATATCCATTTTCCGAAACTACCAAAATTTCCTCATCAAAATCATGGACTGAAACCATTCCTATAACTTCATCTTCTTCATGTGCAAGCGTAATACCTCTCACTCCAGATGCATTTCTACCCATAGGCCTTGTTTTGCCTTCCTCAAACCTAATTGCTTTTCCAGATTTAAGACCTAAGAATATTTGGCTTGTACCAGTTGTTAATTTAGCCTCTAACAACTCATCATTCTCTCTAATTCCTATTGCATTGATACCATTCTGCCTTGGTCTGGAATATTGCTCCAAAGAAGTTTTCTTAACAGTTCCTTTTTTAGTAGCCATAATTACATAATGACTATTTACATACTCCTCATCCTTTAAATCCTGAGTACATATAAACGCTTTCACCTTATCATCTTGTTCTATATTAATAAGATTCTGAATAGCTCTACCCTTGGAAGTTTTACTGCCTTCTGGAATTTCATATACACGCATCCAGAAACATTTTCCTTTTTGAGTAAAGAACAACATATACTGGTGGTTGGTACCAACAAATAAGTGCTCAAGGAAATCTTCATTTCTAGTTGAAGATGCCTTTTGCCCTACTCCTCCTCTATTTTGAGTTTTATATTCGGTTAACGGGGTTCTTTTAATGTAGCCGGCATGAGAAATAGTAATTACTACTTGCTCATCAGGAATCATATCTTCAATGCTTAAATCTCCACCTGCAAAATTAATTTCTGATCTTCTAGCATCACCGTATTTATCTTTCACCTCTAGGAGCTCATCTTTTATGATTTGCATTCTTCGGTCTTTATTAGCTAAAATGTCTTTTAACTCTTCTATAGTTTTAAGTATTTCTTCATACTCAGACCTTAATTTATCCTGCTCAAGACCAGTAAGTTGTCTTAGTCGCATTTCAACAATTGCCTTAGCCTGAATTTCAGAAAGCTTAAATCTTTCCTGCAAATTTTCACGTGCTTCATCAGCATTTGAAGATGCCCTAATAATAGCTATTACCTCATCAATATTATCAGAAGCAATAATAAGACCCTCAAGAATATGAGCTCTATCTTCAGCTTTCTTAAGTTCATACTTGGTTCTTCTAACAACTACTTCATGCCTGTGTTCCACGAAGTAATGAATCATCTGCTTAAGATTCAACAATTCTGGTCTGCCATTTACCAGTGCAATATTATTTACACTGAATGAGGATTGTAAAGCAGTATATTTATATAAGGTATTTAATACTATATTAGGAATAGCATCGCGCTTAAGTATATATACAATACGCATCCCTTTTCTGTCCGATTCATCACGAATACTAGAAATACCTTCAATTTTTTTATCATTTATTAAATCAGCGGTCTTTTTAATCATATCCGCCTTATTAATTTGATAAGGGATTTCTGTAACAATAATACATTCCTTACCCTGTACTTCTTCAAAAGTGGCTTTGGCTCTCATAACGACCCTACCTCTACCAGTATGGAATGCTTCTTTTACACCATCATACCCATAAATTACTCCTCCTGTAGGAAAGTCAGGGGCTTTTATATGGGTGATCAACTCATCAATTTCAATTTCATTATTATCAATATATGCAACAGTACCATCCACGACTTCTGATAGGTTGTGCGGTGGCATATTTGTGGCCATACCAACAGCAATACCAGATGCACCATTAATCAATAAATTGGGTATTCTAGTAGGCAACACAGTAGGCTCTTGCAAAGAATCATCAAAATTCAATTGATGATCTACCGTATCCTTATCAATATCTGCCAACATTTCATCAGCAATCTTTTGCATTCTTGCCTCTGTATAACGCATTGCCGCAGGGCTATCACCATCAACAGAACCAAAATTTCCTTGCCCATCTACCAACATGTAACGAAGGCTCCATTCTTGAGCCATACGCACCATAGAATCATAAACAGAAGTATCGCCATGAGGATGGTACTTACCCAAAACCTCACCCACAATACGGGCAGATTTTTTATGGGCGCTTCCTGATCTTACACCTAATTCGTGCATACCGTACAACACCCTTCTATGAACTGGTTTAAAACCGTCCCGAACATCTGGTAATGCACGTGACACAATGACCGACATTGAATAATCAATGTAGGCAGATTTCATTTCATCTTCTATATTAATAGGAATTAACTTTTCTCCTTCCGCCATACTTAATTTAAAGAATTTTACATGTTAAAAAATCAAGCCAATATACGGAAAATGCTACCTTTTTTACTAATTTAAAAAGAGTTTATTAAACAATTTATCAACACCTAAATTTCATTGCTTTTTTTATCCTGAACCCAATTCTTTTATGCTTTTTTCGGCATTTATGACATGTTTAACGAATATGGGTACAGTATTTGCCATTAATAAAGCAAGATTTACTATTTTTATATTGAAAAAGAATTTTATGGATGATAATTTTTCCCCTCGGGTAAAGGATGTTATAGCGTACAGCAAGGAAGAAGCTCTTAGATTGGGGCATGATTTTATTGGTACTGAACATCTTATGCTTGGACTTCTTAGAGATGGTAATGGAAAGGCAATAAGCATCTTAGATGCTTTGGATGTAGACTTAGATCACCTAAGAAGAAAGGTTGAAATATTAAGTCCCGCAAATCCGAATTCTGATAACATACAGAAAGATAAAAAAAACCTACACCTAACAAGACAAGCTGAACGAGCTCTAAAGACAACTTTTTTAGAGGCTAAATTGTTTCAAAGCTCATCAATCAATACGGCACATTTATTATTGTGTATTTTAAGAAACGAGAATGATCCAACAACAAAATTGCTTCATAAATTGCAAGTTGATTATGATGGGGTTAAGGAGCAGTTTAAGTCCATGATTACTAGCGATGATGATTATTTGGACACTCCAACTTCTGAGTCTTTCCCTAGTGATTCTGATGAAACCAACGAAGGCAAGGAAGGTACGTTTGGTGCAACCACTGGTCAAAAAGGAAATAAAAAGTCTAAAACTCCTGTTCTGGATAACTTTGGAAGGGACTTAACCAGATTAGCCGAAGATGATAAACTAGACCCAGTTGTTGGTAGAGAAAAAGAAATAGAAAGAGTTTCCCAAATTCTTAGTAGAAGAAAAAAGAACAACCCATTATTAATTGGTGAGCCTGGTGTTGGTAAAAGCGCCATAGCTGAAGGACTTGCTCTTAGAATTATTAATAAGAAGGTTTCCAGAATTTTATATAATAAGCGAGTTGTTACATTGGATTTAGCTTCATTGGTTGCTGGCACAAAGTACCGTGGTCAGTTTGAAGAACGTATGAAAGCTGTAATGAATGAGCTAGAGAAGAATGATGATATTATTCTTTTTATTGATGAGATCCATACCATAGTTGGCGCTGGTGGTGCTACGGGTAGTTTGGACGCATCCAATATGTTTAAACCAGCCTTGGCAAGAGGCGAGATTCAATGTATTGGTGCCACAACGTTGGATGAATACCGTCAATACATAGAAAAAGACGGGGCTTTGGAGCGTCGTTTCCAAAAAGTAATTGTGGAACCCACTACTGTGGAAGAAACAATAGAGATTTTACAAAACATAAAAGGCAAATACGAGGACCATCATAATGTAAATTATACAGATGAAGCCATTGTTGCCTGTGTAAAGCTTACCAATAGATATATGACTGACAGGTTTCTTCCAGACAAGGCCATTGATGCTATGGATGAAGCAGGTTCAAGGGTACATATCATCAATATGGATGTTCCTAAACAAATCTTAGAATTGGAAAAACAATTGGAAGATGTAAGGGACCTTAAAAATACGGTTGTAAAAAAGCAGAAATACGAAGAAGCTGCCAAGCTTAGGGATGATGAAAAAAGACTAGAAAAAGAGCTTGCTCTAGCACAGGAAAGGTGGGAAGAGGAAAGTAAGTTGCATAGGGAAATAGTAAGCGAGGATAATGTTGCAGACGTAGTTTCTATGATGAGTGGCATACCTGTAAATAGAATTGCACAGACGGAAAGCAATAAACTTGCAGAACTACCAAACTTAATTAAAGGCAATGTAATTGGGCAAGATGAAGCTGTTGCCAAAGTTTCTAAAGCAATACAAAGAAACAGGGCTGGTCTTAAAGACCCTAACAAGCCTATAGGTTCATTTATATTCTTAGGACAAACTGGAGTTGGTAAAACACAACTTGCAAAAGTACTCGCCAAAGAATTGTTTGATTCTGAAGAAGCTCTTATTAGAATTGATATGAGCGAATACATGGAGAAATTTGCCATATCTAGATTAGTGGGAGCACCTCCAGGATATGTTGGATATGAAGAGGGTGGTCAATTGACTGAAAAAGTAAGACGCAAGCCCTACTCTGTAATTCTTTTGGATGAAGTTGAAAAAGCACATCCAGATGTCTTTAATATGTTACTACAGGTATTGGATGATGGTTTCTTAACAGATAGTCTTGGTAGAAAAATCGATTTTAGAAATAGTATTATTATAATGACATCCAATATTGGGGCAAGACAATTAAAAGACTTTGGTCAAGGTGTTGGTTTTGGAACTGCTGCCATGAAGTCCCAAGCCGATACACATCAAAAAGGCGTGATTGAAAATGCTTTGAAAAAAGCTTTCGCACCAGAATTCTTAAATAGGATTGATGATGTAATTGTCTTTAATCCACTAGAAAGAGAGCATATCCATAAAATTATTGATATTGAACTAAGCAAGCTCTTTTCAAGAATCAAAGATATAGGGTATAATTTAAGTCTTAGTGATCAGGCAAAGGATTATATTGCTGATAAAGGTTTTGACAAGCAATATGGTGCCAGGCCTCTAAAAAGAGCCATTCAAAAGTATATTGAAGATGCATTGGCTGAAGAAATCGTTAACTCAAAATTAGAAGAAGGAGATGCTATATTCATGGATTTGGATAAGAAAAAAGAGGAGTTGACTATTAAAATAAAAAAGAAAACAAAATCTTCTAAAACCGAATAAGATTTTCAATTAAAATACAACTATATAAGAGTCAGCTATGTCTGACTCTTTTTTTTGCAATAAAACGGAACAAGTAAGAAATAGTAATCATTCAAATACCAATAATTCCATATAAACGATATTTAGGTGTTTAATCTAGTTTTTTTTTAGATATATATAGATACATCTACTTTCGTACAGAGACACTATAAAATAGATGGAATGAATATTGGCAATACGAAGAAGACCGTAATTGTAAGGGAATATCATTTGGACATTGGAATTGTTCAAGTATATAACAACTACATGGTTTCTACAATAAATGAAGGTGCTACACTTACTTTAGAAAGAGCTTACCAAATAATTGGAATAGCTGAAATACACTTTAGAGATAAAAATTTTGGATATATAAGTTTACGCCAAAATTCTTATGCTATAGACCCAACTGTATATAATTATGTAAGGCAAATAGATAATTTAAAAGCTTTTGCCATAGTGTCTGTAAAAGAGATTGATATGCACAACTTTAACATTGAAAAGCTATTTTATAAAAAACAGATGAAGTTTTTTATAAAATATGAAAACGCTTTACAATGGGTAAAAAGAAGAGTTAAATACAGTTAATCATCATCCTCAGTTGCCGATTGAGGAGCTTCTGGAACTTCAAAAAGACTTAAATAGGCCTCACCTAGGTGCTCACTAATTTTTGAGGCAATTAATGCTTGATAACCACACTTTTCAATGGCAATATCTCCTGCTTTACCATGTAGATATACTCCAAAGATTGACGCAATTAAAGGTTCATAACCTTGAGCAACCAATCCAGTTATTATTCCCGCAAGTACATCACCACTGCCAGCTGTTGCCATCCCCGGGTTTCCCGTGGAATTAATATATCCCACATTTTCATGAACTACAATTGTATGCGCTCCTTTAATGACTAATATACAATCGTATGTTTTTGAAAACTTCTTGGCACGTTTCAATTTATCAAAATCATCTTTCCATTTCCCAATAAGTCGTTCTAATTCTTTTGGATGTGGTGTTAAAATTGATTTTGGTGGTAATTTCTTTAACAACTCTTTTGAGTTGGATAATAAATTCAGTCCATCGGCATCAATAACCAATTTTCCTTCATACTCATTGAGAAAATCAGAAAAAGTATCTTTTGTTGTATCTGCTGTTCCCATTCCCATACCAATACCTACTACAGTAGGTGCAATATCATACTTAATTTCAGAAAGAAATTCTTCATTTTTATCAGTTACCACCATTGCCTCTGGAAAACTTGTTTGCAAAGGCACATAACCACATTTAGGAACATATGCGGTAACCAAACCACTACCAGAAGACAAACTAGCTTTTGACGCTAATGTAACCGCACCTATTTTACCATAACTTCCACCTATTACAAGAGAATGTCCATAAGTTCCCTTATGAGAAAATTTCTCTCTAGGAATATATATAGGTAAAACTTCATTTTTACCTATTAATTCATAATCTGTTTTGGTATTGAATAAAAATTCTGGGTCCAGACCAATATCCAATACTTCCCATTGCTTAATATAAATGCCAGTTTCAGGAAGAAAAAATATTAATTTTGGTGCTTGAAAACTTAACACATAGTCAGCCTCAACTATACCTTTTTGGTTTTCTGGAACAACATCAATATACAGTCCGGAAGGAATATCTATTGATAAAATAAAAGTGCCTGTATTGTTTAAATGTTGCATTAAATTTATAACCCAATCATCTGGTGTTCGGTTAAGGCCAATACCAAACATGGCATCTACAATGATATCATCTTTTCCAATTTCTGGAAGTTCACAATCTGAATTTAAAAAAGTCGGCCAAACCTTCCTATCCTTTAATCGTTCAAGATTCAATAAAAAATCTTTAGAACGCTTATCACTATAATTCACAACAAACACCTCAATATTATAACCGTGTTCCTGTAAGTGTCTAGCTAAAGCAATACCATCTCCCCCATTGTTTCCTATACCGCAGAACAAGTGAATTTTAACAGGAGCTCCCTGCATTCTTAGATGCATCCAATTAAAAATTTGAACCGCTGCCCTCTCCATGAGTTCATTGCTTGCAATACCTTGTTTTTCTATTGTAAAGGCATCGGCTTCATAAATCTGTTTAGCAGTAAAAATTTTCATTCAATACAATTATTTAATAAACATTCGCGTTTTTGTAAAATTCAATACAATTATTTGATTAGGCTTTCAAAAGTAGTACATTTGGAGCTTTGTAAGAAGTATGTATTCTCATAGATTGGACATAAAAACTAATTTTTCTTCCACAAACAATGGTAGTTTCAACACATTCACCATTAGTACTACTACCCCTTTGGGGTAAACTATTATATTTGTCCGTCCTCACATTTTTTGCTTTGCAACAATTTCTTTTAAATGCCTTTAAATAATGAAAGTTCTAAAATTCGGTGGTACTTCCGTAGCCAGCGCACAAAATATTAATTTAGTAAAAAACATAGTTGTCAATACCAACAGTGACAAAACTATCATCGTAGTTTCCGCCTTTGGCGGTGTCACGGATCAATTGCTGCAAACGGCCGATTTTGCATCTTCGCAAAACAAAGATTATAAAACAATCCTCAAAGAGATTGAGAAAAGGCACTTGAATACTATAAAAGAACTTATTCCCGTACAATTACAAAGTAGGGTATTAAGCAAGGTGAAAAGTGAATTGAATACCTTAGAAGCTTTACTAGAAGGTGCATTTCTAATTGGAGAAACTACACCTCAGTTGTTGGATAAAATTGTTAGTTATGGTGAATCTCTTTCTTCCTACATTATAAGCGAATTCTTTATTGCTGAAGAACTGGATGCTATTCATAAAAATAGTAGAGAGCTAATAAAAACTGATGAATCTCATGGTAAAGCTGCCGTAGATTTTGAATTAACAAACGCTAACTGCGATGACTTCTTCACAAATTGTTTAAATAAAATTGTTGTACTAGGTGGGTTTATTTCTTCGTCCAAGGCGGGCAACCCAACCACTTTGGGTAGAGGAGGTTCTGATTACACAGCGGCAATTATTGCTGGAGCCATCGATGCAGAAATATTAGAGATTTGGACGGATGTTAGTGGTATGTTCACGGCCAATCCAAAAATTGTAAAACAAGCAAAACCAATTCCGCTTATCTCATACGAAGAGGCAATGGAGCTCTCGCATTTTGGGGCAAAAGTCTTATATCCACCATCTATACAACCTGTGTTTTCAAAAGGCATTTCAATCAACATAAAAAATACTTTTGAGCCCAATCAATCAGGAACATTTATAACTAAAAATCCAAGTAATAAAGAAGAGTCAGTTCGTGGAATAAGTCATGTAGAGCATATTACATTATTGTCCATAGAAGGGCCTGGAATGGTAGGAATTCACGGGATTTCCAAACGTTTTTTTGAAGTACTTTCCATTGAAGAAATTAGTGTTGTATTAATCACCCAAGCATCATCTGAGCATTCCATTTGTGTAGGTATTTCAAATTCAGATTCTGCTAGAGCCGTGAAAGTACTAAACACCGCTTTTGAATACGAAATTTCACAAGGGAAAATAAAACCAATTATTGTTGAGGAAAATTTATGCATTATTGCATTGGTTGGTGATAACATGAAAAATCATCAAGGTTTAAGTGGCAAAATGTTCAGTACTCTTGGCAAAAACAATGTAAACATCCGAGCAATTGCCCAGGGAGCATCTGAAAGGAATATCTCTGCAGTAATCAACACACATGATGTTAAAAAAGCACTAAATGCATTACACGAGGAGTTTTTTGAAGAAAACATAAAACAACTGAACTTATTTGTAATGGGGGTTGGCAACGTGGGCTCTAAATTTTTGAACCAAATAAAACAGCAAAAGAAATATTTAAAGGACAACCTAAAATTAAATGTCAGGGTGATAGGAATTTCCAATTCACGTACCATGTATTTTGATGAAAATGGAATTCCATTGGATAAATGGGAAGTTTTATTGCCTACAGGAGAAAAAGCAGATAAGGGAAAGTTTTTTAATACAATCAACAATTTAAATTACCGTAACAGTATTTTTGTTGATAATACGGCTAGTCATGAGGTTTCCGAGACTTATAATAATTATTTAAAGAACAGCATTTCTATTGTCACTTGTAATAAAATTGCGTGCTCATCCGAGTACCAAAATTATAAGAATTTAAAAGAATTGGCCAGGCAATTTAATGCTCCATTTTTGTTTGAAACCAATGTAGGAGCAGGACTACCCATCATTGATACGCTTAAACATTTAATTGTATCTGGGGATAGAATCCTTAAAATACAGGCAGTATTATCAGGAAGCCTAAACTTTGTTTTTAATAATTTTAATGACAAGACTACTTTTCATGATGTGGTTAAACAAGCCCAAGAAGAAGGATATACAGAACCAGACCCAAAGATTGATTTAAGTGGGATTGATGTTATGAGGAAAATCCTGATTTTAGCCAGAGAAAGTGGAAATAAGTTAGATATAGAGGATATTGAAAATAAACCTTTTCTTCCCCAAGAAAGTTTGAGCACCAAAAACAATGAGGATTTTTTCTCATCATTGAAAAAGTACGAAGATGATTTTCAGAAAATATACCATGATGCCGTTAAAAAAGACAGCAAGTTAAAGTATGTGGCACAATTTGAAGATGGTAAAGCTAGTGTTGGTCTGCAAGAAATTCCTAAAGGACACGATTTCTATAACCTAGAAGGAAGTGATAATATTGTACTGTTCTATACTGAGCGTTATCCCAACCAGCCAATGATTATTAAAGGTGCTGGCGCTGGTGCAGATGTTACTGCTTCTGGTATTTTTGCAGACATCATACGAATTGGTAATTTCTAGTTCATGAATGAAATAAAAATATTCTGTCCGGCTACCATTGCAAACGTCTCCTGTGGGTTTGATGTTCTTGGCGTTGCTCTAGATTCAGTTGGTGACGAAATGGTTGTAAGGAAAATCAATGAAAAAGGAATTAAAATCACCAAGCTTGTTGGTCAAGATTTGCCAATAGAAACTCATAAAAATGTTGCAGGAGTGGCGGCATTGGCTTTGCTAGATGAAATAGGGCATGAAAATGGATTTGAAATAGAAATCTACAAGAATATTAAGGCCGGTAGTGGTATTGGTAGCAGTGCCGCCAGTTCTACCGGTGCTGTTTGGGCCATAAATGAATTATTGGGAAGGCCATTTTCTACAATAGATTTGGTAAAATTTGCCATGGAAGGTGAATATTTGGCCAGTAATGTTCGCCATGCGGACAATGTTGCCCCTGCCCTATTTGGCGGGTTTACTTTGGTGAGAAGCTATGAGCCTTTGGATGTTATTAAAATTAATACCCCAAATGAATTGTTCGCAACGGTTATCCATCCGCAGATAGAAGTAAAAACTTCAGATTCTAGAAAAATTCTTAAAACCAGTATCACATTAAAAGATGGTATAAAACAATGGGGGAATGTTGGTGGTTTAATTGCTGGGCTATTCACTGAAGATTATGACCTTATTGGTCGGTCATTAGAAGACCATATTATTGAACCCATTCGTTCCATATTGATTCCCAAATTTGACAAAGTAAAATCAGAGTCTTTAAAAGCTGGTGCTTTGGGTGGCGGTATTTCAGGTTCTGGGCCTTCTATTTTTGCATTGAGTAAAGGAGAAGCTACTGCAAAAAAAGTGGCAGAGGCCATGAGAAAAGTATACGAACCTATAGGAATAGATTTTGATATACATGTTTCCAAAATAAACCCTACTGGAATAAAAATAATTGACTAGATGAACTTTTACAGTTTAAACAATAATGCGCCAAAAGTCTCTTTTAGAGAAGCCGTCATAAAAGGAATTGCACCAGATAAAGGATTGTATTTTCCAGAAAGCATCACACCCCTACCAGATTCTTTTTTTGAAGAAATTGAAACTTTTTCCAATGAAGAAATAGCTTTTAAAGCAATACACCAATTTGTAGGAGATGAAATTCCAGACAATGTATTATATGAAATTCTGGAAGAAGTCCTGGATTTTGATTTTCCTGTTGTACAGATTGAAGAAAACGTAAGCACTTTGGAGCTTTTTCACGGTCCCACTATGGCATTTAAAGATGTTGGCGCACGTTTTATGGCTCGTTGCATGGGATATTTCTCAAAAGAAAAACAAAGTGACGTAACAGTTTTGGTTGCAACATCTGGCGATACTGGTGGTGCCGTTGCCAATGGTTTTTTAGGAGTAGACGGAGTGAAAGTTGTTATTCTATATCCAAGTGGAAAAGTAAGCAATATCCAAGAGAAACAACTGACCACATTAGGGCAAAATATTACCGCCATGGAAGTTCATGGTACTTTTGATGATTGTCAAAAAATGGTTAAAACAGCCTTTTTGGATTCTGAAATTACCGGCACTATGCAGTTAACTTCTGCGAATTCAATTAATGTAGCACGCTGGTTGCCTCAATTGTTTTACTTTCTTTTTGCATATAAACAGGCAAAATCCAAGAGGAAAGAAATTGTTTTCTCTGTTCCCAGTGGGAATTTTGGAAACATTTGTGCCGGTATGGTAGCGCAAAAACTTGGTATGCCCGTTAAACATTTTATTGCCTCTACCAATGTTAATAATGTAGTTCCCAATTACATGATAAAAGGCAAATATGAGCCAAAACCTTCAATTGCAACTATTTCCAATGCAATGGATGTGGGTGACCCGAGTAATTTTATTAGGATTCGTCATTTATATCAGGATGATTTAACTCAACTGGCCAAAAACCTTTCTTCATATTCTTTTACAGATGAAGAAACCAAAAATGCTATGAAATCCATCCATAAAACATCTGATTACGTAGCGGACCCACATGGTGCCGTTGGATATCTAGGGCTAAAAAAATATCAAGAAAAACATCCCAATACTTTCGGGATTTTTCTGGAAACAGCCCATCCTGTAAAATTTTTAGATGTGGTAGAAGAAACTCTTGAACTATCTCCGAAAATTCCACCACAGATTCAAAAAGTAATGGGCAGAAAAAAAGTATCCAACATTATTTCTAGTTACGCAGAGTTAAAAACGTATTTAGTGACTAACAGTAATAAATAAAAATAACCTCCAGCTAAAGTATGGAGGTTATTTTTTTAAAGTTTTTGAAGTATAAAATCATCCAGCGGACTTGGTTGTGCCATCATTGCCTCAATGGCATCAGTAGTTCTAGGAGCCATGTAAGATAAATTTACAGGTCCCTCATTTGTAATCAAAATATCATCTTCAATTCTAACTGCAATGCCCCACCACTTTTCGTCACATGGGCTTCCTTCTGGAATATAAATACCTGGTTCAACAGTAATCACTGTATTTGCCTTAAAAGGCTGACGCGTACCCGCATCATGAACATCGAGTCCCAAATAATGCGAGGTACTGTGTGGAAAATAAGTTCTTACTTCTGATTCATTCTTAATGATTCCTAATTTTATCAACCCTTCGGCAATCACTTCCTTGGATGCTATTCCTGGAGCTTGGAACTTTGCTCCTACAACACTTGCATTAATACCGGCCTCCTGCGCATTGTACACTATGTCATAGATTAATTTTTGTTCCTCACTGAATTTTCCATTGGCAGGTATTGTTCTAGTAACATCTGCCGTATATCCATGGTATTCTGCCCCTAAATCCATCAACACCAAATCACTGCCTACCATTGGCTTATTGTTTTCAATATAATGAAGAATACAGCCATTATTACCCCCACCAACAATTGATGGGTAACCTTCATACTCTGCTCCATATTTTTTATACACAAACTCATGTACTCCCTGAATTTCAGTTTCAGACATATTTGGGTGCATAGCTTTCATTACTTCTATTTGGCCCACTGAAGAAATTTCAACCGCTTTTTTTAACAGCACCATTTCTTCTTCTGTTTTAACTTCTCGTAGTTCGCCCATAATTTGTGGCAATTTTGAAGAATTAAGATTATTGGCGCTTAGTTTTAATTCTACTCTTTCTTTAATTTCCTTTCTAACCTCATCATCTTTTGCATTTACAAAACCATCTATTAATTCGTCCTCTTTAAGGTTAGAATTACGCTCTAAATAACGCTCTATCGCCCTAACCACATTGGTATTATTTTTTTCTTCAGTAACTTTAATCATACTATAAAGTTGCTGCTTAGTTGAATTGTAGTCTGAAGGATAATTTGTTTTCGCCTTAAATATTTTAATTAAATCAAACAAATCTGCATTATCTCTTCCATCTCTATAATCATTTTTAAAATCAATGAATAAAACTTCATCCAATGATAAAAAATCCAATGAAAAATCAGAAAAATCCCTTCCATTAAACGCTTGCTTAAACCCTAATAATTTTTTAGCCCCTTCTACTCCCAAACGTTTTCCTGTCCATTGTTCGGCAGCTGCATTTCTTTCCTGAACAAATAAAATTTCATTGTACTCAACTCCTGTTTGGTCTACTTTATTTTCAGATAAAATAACTAAAACCGCATTGGGTTCCCTATACCCCGTTAGGTAATAAAAATTGGGATCTTGGTGATATATGTAATCTACATCGTTGGCCCTATTGCGTTCAGCATTGGCAAAAAATACGGCTGCGCTATTGGCAGGCATTTTACTCCGTACCGCTTCTCTTCTTTCTTTGTGAAATTCGGACGATAAAAAATCACTTGGGGTATCTTGTGACCAAGATTTGCAAACAACCACTAAAATCAAAAAAACATATATACTCTTTCTCATTAAAATAAAATTTTTAGGCTTTCAATTTACCACTTTATTCTTTTTATATGACCACTAATAATCATCTTTATTTCAATAAATTTGCTCTAGAAAATTATTTTAATGAAAGATACTGCATTAACAGAAATTCATAAAAATCTTGGAGCTAAAATGGTTCCTTTTGCTGGTTATAATATGCCTGTTTCATATGAAGGAGTCAACATAGAGCATGAAACCGTTAGAAACAATGTAGGAGTGTTTGATGTCTCCCATATGGGTGAATTTTTGATAGAAGGACCAAAAGCATTGGAGTTGGTCCAAAAAGTAACTTCCAATGATGCATCAAAATTGACCGTTGGAAAGGCACAATATGGTTATATGCCCAACGAAACTGGTGGCATTGTAGATGATTTAATTGTATATAAGGTTAAAGAAGAAACGTACTTAATGGTGGTGAATGCATCTAATATTGAGAAAGATTGGAAGCATATTTCTAACTACAATAAGGAAATAGGAGCCGATATAAGAGATTTGTCTGAAAATTATTCTTTATTAGCTATACAAGGACCAAAAGCCGTTGAGGCCATGCAATCTCTTACCTCTATAAACTTATCAGCCATTAAATTCTACCATTTTGAAGTAGCAGATTTTGCAGGAATTGACCATGTAATTATTTCCGCAACGGGCTATACTGGTTCTGGTGGTTTTGAAATCTATTGTAAAAATTCCGAGGTTGAACAGGTTTGGAACAAAGTACTGGAAGCTGGTTCGGATTTTGGCATTAAACCAATTGGATTGGCAGCTAGGGATACTTTAAGATTGGAAATGGGGTATTGCCTCTATGGAAATGATATTAACGACACAACTTCACCTTTTGAAGCTGGGCTAGGCTGGGTAACCAAATTCACCAAGAATTTTGTGAATTGCGAAGCTTTAGAAGATGAGAAAAAAAGAACTCCAGAAAGAAAACTTATTGCTTTTGAACTAACTGAAAGAGGTATTCCAAGACATGATTATGACATTGTGGATGGACAGGGTAAAAAAATTGGTATTGTAACCTCTGGAACCATGTCTCCATCACTGGGAATAGGTATTGGATTGGGTTATGTACCTAAAGTTTTTTCAGAAGTGGGTAGTACTATCCACATACAGATTAGAAAAAACGCAATACCAGCCAAAGTAATTAAACTTCCATTCTATAAGGGGTAAATTTGAAGAAAAAAGGAATAAAGATACTCATCCTTGGTGCAAGTGGTTTTATTGGAAATGCACTGTACAAAGAACTGAACTCTTACTTTGACACCTACGGAACCTATTTTTCCAAAGGAAAATTATATAAGAACAACCAACAGTTTTATTCGTATGATTTAAATGAGGATGATATTTTCACCATTTTGGAAAAAGTACGTCCCAATCTCATCATTTCTGCCTTAAGGGGAGAATTTCCTGCGCAAGTCCAAGCACATCAACATATAGTAGAATATATATCTAAAGTTGATTGCAAGCTTTATTTTATTTCATCTGCCAATGTTTTTGATGCCTATAGTCAATATCCATCCTATGAGCACGACAAAACACTTTCTATGAGCATTTATGGTCGTTTCAAAATAAAAATTGAAAATATGCTATTGCGGCTTCCAAAGGAAAAAATGGGTATTTTAAGATTGCCCATGGTGTTTGGTAATTCATCTCCTCGTATTAAAGAAATAAAGACCTTAATATCCAATAAAGAGCCTATTGAGGTTTTTCCAAACCTCATCATCAATGTCACTAATGATGATAGGTTAACACAACAAATACATTATCTCATTAATAGAAATAAAAGTGGTGTTTTTCATTTGGGCAGTAAAGATTTAGTGCATCATGAAGAGTTTATTCAAGAAATTGTAAATCGGATAGGAATCATTAAACCAGTTTACAAAAGAGTATTTACTACTAATGAAGACCGGTATTTAGCCGTACTTCCAAAATCAAATAAGTTGCCAAAAAATCTTCAAATAGAATATCAGGCAATCATTGACCACCATGTTATAATCTAATGGAGTTAGCTAAATCCAGAAGGCAAACCTTGAGAATTACTACTTCTTTTTGTTAAATTTGCCTTTATTCAATAAAATACGCATATACTATGGGAAGAGCTTTTGAATTTAGAAAAGCACGTAAAATGAAACGTTGGTCTGCCATGTCCAAAGCGTTTACAAGAATTGGAAAAGATATCGTTATGACGGTAAAAGAGGGTGGCCCAGATCCAGATTCCAACTCAAGACTTAGAGCGGTTATCCAAAATGCCAAGTCGGTTAACATGCCCAAAGACAATGTAGAAAGGGCAATAAAGAGAGCTAGTGATAAAAGTTTAGGCGATTATAAAGAAGTGTTGTTTGAAGGCTACGCTCCTCACGGAATTGCCATTTTAATTGAAACCGCAACCGATAACAATACAAGAACAGTTGCCAATGTTCGCAGCTATTTTAATAAGTGTAATGGTAGTTTGGGAACACAAGGTTCTGTTGAGTTTATGTTTGACCATACCTGTAATTTTAGAATCAATGCGGAGGGTATTGACCCCGAAGAATTGGAATTGGAAATGATTGATTTTGGTGCTGAAGAAGTTTTTGTTGATGAAGATGGAATATTGATTTATGCACCTTTTGAAAGTTTTGGTTCCATCCAAAAAGAATTGGAAGAAAGAGGAATTGAAATACTTTCATCAGGTTTTGAGCGTATTCCACAAGTAACCAAAGAATTGACTGAAGAGCAAGTTGCCGATGTAGAAAAGCTTTTGGAAAAAATTGAAGAGGATGATGATGTACAGAATGTATATCATACCATGCAAGAATAAAGTTTTTAAAAACTATACTCAGGCACCTTCCCCTTAACACCTTTAAAGAAGCTTTTATATTTTTTAAAATCCTCTTCCTTATTATCCGTAGGGTATTGTAAATCAGATATTTTTACCTGTTTGTTTTCATAGTCAAAAGAAATCATGACAATGGGGACATTTGCCTCTTTTGCAATAAAATAAAAACCTGTTTTCCATTCGGTTACCTTTTTACGGGTACCTTCTGGGGAAAGAGCCAATCTAAACTTTTTGCGTTCTTTAAAAATTGATGCAATAGCTTCAACCGTATTGTTATTTTTTGAACGGTCAATGGGAGCACCTCCCACCCATTTTACATACCATCCAAAAGGAGGTTTAAACAAACTCTTTTTTGCAATAAAATTAATCTCTTCCTTTATTACCCTTCTAACTAATAATCCTAAAAAGAAATCTACCCAGCTGGTATGTGGTACAACAATGACCACACATTTATTTACTTGGGGAAAACTTCCTGCGAGCTTCCATTTAAGCATTTTATAGTAAAGAAACTTAGAGAAATTATGCATTCATAAGAGAATGAATTAGTAAACTAGGGCTGTTTATATTTTTTGGTAAATGTTCTTTAATTTTTCAGGTGTAATTTTACACTTCCACTCTTTGCCCACGGCATTCTCCCATAAAGGTTCCAAACTAAGCGCTACGGAAATCATGGTATCAAAATCACTCTCGCTAAGGTTAGAACAAACTCCTATTGGAAGTGCTATGTTATGCTTCTCTTTCATCTTATTAAAAAGAACAACCCCTTCTGGATAAAATTCCTCTAAATGTTGAAATACTAAACAATTACCAATACCATGCTTTACACCTAAAAGGTAAGACAACCCATAACTCATGGCATGTGCCACACCAACTTGGGAATACGCAATACTCATACCTCCATGCCAAGACGCCATCATTAATTTTTCCCTAGATTCATTATCAGTAAGGCTGCCTAAATAAACCTCTTTGCACAGTTCCATTGCCTTTTCTCCATAACTCTGGCTAAAAGCATTTAAATAGGTTCCGTTCAAAGATTCTATACAATGGATAAAACAATCCATCCCAGTATAAAACCATTGTTTTTTGTCAACACCCTGCGTAAGTTCTGGATCCAAAACTACTTGGTCAAAAGTGGTATAGTCGGAGTTGATGCCCAATTTTTTATCGGGTCCTAAGAGAACTGCGGTTCTAGAGACTTCTGCCCCTGTTCCACTTATGGTGGGAATTCCTACATGATATATGGCGGATTTGTTCACCAAATCCCAACCCTGATATTTTGAAGAACTACCATCATTGGTCAACAAAATGGAAACTGCTTTTGCCAAATCTAACACAGTTCCTCCTCCAATCCCAACAATTCCCGAAGGTAATTCTTGAAAGTCATTCTTTATTTTTTCTACCAATGTATCAACTTGTTGAGTCTTTGGCTCTTCATCCGCTGAAATAAATACAATTTGGTCATTAAAAATCAATGGGATTCTATCTACTAGTACTTTTCCTTCAAAAACATCATCAATAAGAAAAATAATTGGGGCATCTGAGTGTTTTCTTTTGGGTAATAGTATTTCACCTAGCTGGTTAAAACTACCGTTACCAAAAATCACTCTCGGCACCATAGGAAAATTCCTGTATGTATTCATAAGCTTTGGGGCATTATCTGCAATTCTATCTTGTTTCTTTATCTGCATTAATTTCAATTAAAATACTCTAAAACATCTGACAACTTATTTAAAGTAAGGTGATTATCATCATATTCTTCATTGGATACTTCCTCATGTTGCCAAGTCGTATGAAAGGGTACATGTACTGCTTGGGCTCCTATGTTAATAATAGGCAAAACATCTGACTTTAAAGAATTTCCTATCATTAAAAACTCATTAACATCTATTTCTAGATGTTCCAAAAGGTTTTTATAATTGACTTCTTTTTTATCACTCAAAACCTCCACGTGATGAAAGTACCGTGACAAACTTGATCTTTCTAATTTACGCTCTTGGTCCAATAAATCACCTTTTGTTAAAACAATTAATCGGTACTTTTTTGATAAAGTTTCTAGCACCTCTTTAACATCTTCCAATAGTTCCACTGGATGGGAAATCATCTTCTTTCCTAAATCCAAAATATCTAACATGGTTTCTTGGGGTACTTTATTGTTTGACAATTCTAAGGCTGATTCTATCATAGAAAGCATAAAACCTTTAATTCCATAACCATAGAGCTCCAAGTTCTTCATTTCCATTTTAAAAAGCTCTTGGTCTATTTTATTCTTAGTTTCATACCCATCTAAAAGCTCCGCAAATTGTTCTTCTGCTTCTCTAAAATAGGTTTCATTTACCCAAAGAGTATCATCAGCATCAAAGCCAATTACCTTTATGTTGCTAAAATCTACTTCCATGCTGCTTTTGCTCTTTCTAAATCCTCAGGTGTATCAATCTCTATTCCTGTAACATTGGTTTCCACCATTTTTATTTTTCTACCATATTCCAAATACCTCAAGGCCTCCTGTTTTTCGGTTCCTTCCAAAGGTCTCATAGGAAGGCGTTGAAAATCCATCAAAGCCCTTTTTCTAAAAGCATAGATTCCTTTATGTTTATAATATGTTGCCCCTGCATTCTTGTCCCTAGGGAATGGAATGGGAGCCCTAGAAAAATAAAGAGCAAAATCCCTATTATCTACCACCACCTTCACTACATTGGGATTATTAATTTCATCCCAATCGGTTATTTTGGTCATCAAAGAAGCTAAATCTATTTCTTTATTTGGGTCATCATTAAAAACCTCCAAAACACCTTTTAAACTTTCTTTATCTGTAAAAGGTTCATCCCCTTGTACATTTACAATAATATCAACATCCATATCCATTACCGCCTCAGCAATGCGATCACTTCCACATTCGTGCTCTTTTTCACTCATAATTGCACTTCCTCCTACGCTAACAATGGCTTCATAAATAATATCACTATCAGTTACTACATATACCTCATCAAAAAGCTTTGTACTCACAGCTGCCTCATACGTTCTTAAAATGACAGGTTTTCCAGCCAAATCCTGCATCAATTTTGCAGGAAATCTAGATGCAGCGTAGCGCGCAGGTATCATGGCAATAATTTTCATTGAATTTGGCAGATTTATGAATTATTTTTCTTGGGTCTTAATTTTCTATAAACAGCAAAAATGATAATTAATATGATAATTACCATTACAATTGCCAATACAGGAGCGAATATGGATGCCGTTGATACCACTACCGCTGTTCCTGTTTCCACTGTTGACACAATGGGATTGGCTAAACCACCAGTAGTTGCAGTTGAAGCAACCCTACTTGTAGCCCCTGCTCCTTTTATCGCCGTTGCAGTACCTCCTCCTGCAATAATTGCCAAAGACCATGTAATTACGGGGTCTAGATTTGCAACAGTAGACACCATTACCGCTGTCCCAGCAATAGCTGCCAAAGGAATTGCTACCGTATCCAAAAGATTATCAACCCAAGGAATAAAATATGCAAAGATTTCTATAACCGTAGCTACACCAAGAGTTACCACAGCTGCTATACTTCCTATCCATTGCCAGCTATCATTTAAATCCCAGACATTAAAATAGGACGCCAAACTCAATGCAAACAGGGGTAAAAACACTCTAAACCCAACAGAGGCAGCAAGTCCGATTCCTAAAAATATACTAATGATGGTTTCTGATGTCATTTTTTTACTTTCCTACTAAAATATGGTATTCTTAATCAACAAAAAAATCGTTCTTAAATCCTATAAGGTATAATTTCTTTTGTGCTCTGGTCACCGCTGTATACAACCAGCGTAGATATTCTTTATCTACCCCATTGGGTAGATAAGGTTGCTCCACAAAAACAGTATTCCATTGCCCTCCTTGAGATTTATGGCATGTAATTGCATATGAGAATTTTACCTGCAATGCGTTAAAATATTTATTATTCTTTACTGCCAAAAACTTTTTGTACTTAGATTTTTCATGAGCATAATCTTTCTGCACTTCTTGGTACAACCTGTTCCCCTCTTCATAAGGTAATGACGGTGTTTCAGCCTTAATTGTATCTAATAAGAGTACCGTCTCCAATGGTTTTTGGTTGGGATAATCCACCATTTTTACCTTTACCTCTGCAAAGGTAAAACCATATAGTTCTTTTATAGCAAAAATCTCTAGCACTTCAATAATATCACCATTGGCAATAAATCCAGCCTCAGAGGTAGGTGGCAACCAAAAATAATTATTCTTAACCACCATCATATAGTCCCCAACTGCTAACTCGTTTTCCAAATAAAGAATCCTATTTCTAATATTCTCATTATACAGATTGGCCCTTTTATTGGAACGAACGATTATTGCTGTTTCTTCTTTTCCATTTTCACTATAGGATTCATCTATGGCTTCCTGAATATCATGCCCATCAATCAAACGAACAATATCAGAATAACCACCTACATCAAATTTAAATTCATCAAAAAACTGAGTCTGCAATTGTTCCCGAAGATTGGTAGCATTTAACAAAATTCCAGAATCTTCAGCTTGTCTTACAACTTCGTCCAATTCCAAGTTAGTGACCTCTTTATTGTAATTTAAAGAAAGTTTATTTTCATCTAAAGCCGGGCTCAGATCCAAATGTACTGGTGGCAACTGCGCTGTATCTCCTATTAATATGAGTTTACAATTATGACCAGAATAGACATACATAAGTAAATCGTCTAACAAAGAGCCATTCTCAAACAGTTTGGAATCCGCAGGGGTATCGGGTATCATGGATGCCTCATCAACAATAAAAATAGTGTTCCTATGTTTGTTTGGAGCGAGAATAAATTTTACTCCACCGCCACTTTCCTTTTTGGGAAAATATATTTTTTTATGAATGGTAAATGCCTGTGTTTTAGAGTAATTAGACATTACTTTGGCCGCCCTTCCTGTTGGGGCCATTAATACAGCCTTCATGGTAGTTTTCCATAAATTACTTACAATGGTTCCAATAATTGAAGTTTTGCCAGTACCTGCATACCCCTTTAACAAAAATAAGCCTGCTTTCTCTTTTGATAGAATAAAAGAAGCCATCTTATCAAGACCAATATCCTGCTTAAGAGTTGGAACATGAGGGTACTTCTCCTTTAAAATTTGATAAAATGCGTCGGCAGAAAGCTCTTTCATAAGCATCAAATATAATCATGATTTTTAAGGGCAAATACTTTTGTGTTTAAAATAAAAATGTAAATTTGTGACAACCACTAAATCTAATTAACACTTATAAAATGAAGACCATATTACAAATAGCACTTTGGATAGTATGTATCTTACTAGGATACTTGATTTATAAATCGGTTAGCGGTCCAATTGAATTTAAAAAAGTTAAGCAAGAAAGATATGCTAAAGTAGTTTCCTCATTAAAGGATATTAGAAATTCACAAGAAGCCTATAAAACAGTAAATGGAAAATTTGCCAAAGACTTTAATACTTTGGTTGCATTTGTTGATTCTGGAAAATATACCATTACACAACAAAGAGATACTTCTTTTATGCGTTATGATAAAACGTATCAAATTGATATGCAAAAAGATTCAGTAATTATAGATACATTAGGTTTTGTTTCTGTAAAAGATTCTTTGTTTAAAAGTGATGATCGTTTTAAAACAATGATGAATGTACCTGGAGCAGCAAACGGTGAAAAGTTTGAAATGAAATCAGACGTTATTGATAAAAGTGGATTTAGAACATCTGTATTTGAGGCGAAAATTAAAAAAGAAGTTGTTTTATATGACCAACCCAAAGATTTATTGGCAAGGGAAGTTACACACAACAGCGTTGAAGAAGTAAATGGAAGTGAAATTAAAGTTGGTTCATTGGTAGATGTTAGCACCAATGGAAACTGGCCACCAATATATGATAGAAAAGACGACCAATAATAAAGTAGACAGTTCGTCATCGGATTATAAAAAATTGTCCATTCAAGCTAGCTTGAATGGACTTTCTTTTTGTGTGATGGATACCATTGACAATACTTTATTATTATCTGAGAGTATTGTTTTTGAAAAGGAAATCAATGCCTATAAACTTCAAGAAGAACTTAAGGTTTTTTTGGAAAGACATAACATACATAATGCCAAATTTTCTGAAGTGGTGGTTATCCATAAAAACAACCTGTTCAGTTTAGTACCTAAATCCCTTTTTAATAAAGAAGACATCGCGAATTATTTAAAATTTAATGCGAAGATTTTAGAGACTGATCATTTTGCCTATGATGAAATTGAACCCTATGAAATTATAAATACCTTCGTCCCTTTTGTGAACATTAATAATTATGTATATGAACTCTTCGGAGAGTTTGAGTTTGTACATAGTGGCACAGTTTTAATCCAAACACTTTTAAACAATCATACAAATGCCAAGGAGCCAATATGTTATGTACATGTTGCCAAGCAACAAATGGAGGTTATAATAATTTCACAAAAGAAATTATTGTTCTACAATAACTTTACATACTATACTAAAGAAGATTTTATTTATTATTTACTTTTCACTCTAGAACAATTAAAATTTGATACTGAAACAGTTACTTTGCGTTTGTTTGGTTCTATTGATGAGCATGATGATTTACACACCTTATGCAGTTCCTATATAAAAAACATTTCTATATACGTTCCAGAGAATCTACCCTATTTAACTACGCAGCTAGACAAAGAAACTATTGACTTTACTTTAATAAATACTCTCTAATGCGGATTATTTCTGGTAAACACAAGAGCAGGCGAATTACGGCGCCAAAAAAATTACCCGTACGCCCTACGACAGATATGGCAAAGGAAGGGCTCTTCAATATATTGAACAACACTTATTATTTTGAAAATCTAGCAGTTTTAGATCTTTTTGCAGGGACTGGAAACATTAGTTATGAATTTGCCTCTAGAGGTACCACAGAAGTAGTGGCAGTGGATGCCGATTACGGCTGTGCAAACTTTATTGGAAAAATATCTGATGAATTAGATTTTGGTATTTCTGTTATAAAAAGCGATGTTTTTAAATACTTAGAAAGAGCAAAAGGAAAGTTTGATGTTGTTTTTGCGGACCCACCCTATGATATGCCTTTAGAAGATTTTTGTAAACTGCCAGAGCTGGTTTTTGCCAACAATATACTTTTAGAAGATGGAGTACTAATTATTGAGCACTTTAAAGATACCGACTTATCCCTGCAGCCTCACTTTTGCAAACAAAAAAAATACGGTAGCAGTGTATTTAGTTTCTTTGAAATATAATTTTTTTGCTAAAAGCTCCGTTTTTAAACCAAAGATTAGATTTAGAAAATTCTAAATAATATAAATCATTGTACTAGATTGTATTAAACGGTATTTAGCTTTGAAAAAAATATTCATTATTTTAACATCTCTATCCTTCATATTCTGTAAGAAAGAAAATGTAGATGAACCAGATTTATTTGAAAGTATTTTAAGTGCTTCGGTGGCATTCTCCTATAGCGGAAGCAATTTACAATCTTTTTTAAAGGAGCCTGGAAACGCCTATGTAAGTGGGTATTTTTATTTTGAAGATACTTTACCCAATGATGTGCTTTTTGGGCTAGATATAGAGTTAATGGAAGGCACAACAAACCCTATCCGTTTTGAAGGTGTAGATTGGATGGCATATGCGGCACTCAATAGAAACGGAGATCTTTGGATTCCTACAGGTATTCCAGAAAACTTAAATGGAACTGTCAATAGAGATAATTGGGAAATAAAAAATATTGGGTTTAATTTAAAACCAAAAATATGGTATAAAATGACCATTGAAGCCAACTTTGATTTACTCATGTTCAATTCTGTTAGAATAGAAGGTGATGGGCAAAATGTTAGTGTGGATTTATCAGAATTTCAACTTCAATACCCAAACTATATGCCTTTAGATGACTCTACCCTAACCTTCTATACCCATAGTGCCCGATCTAAAAATCTATCCAATAATACGGAAGGTAATACAAAAGTATATTTTGATGACATAGAAGGGGGGATATCCGTTGGTGAATCCTATGAAATAATATTTTTTAACGGTTTTGAAAATCAATCAGAAATTCAAGATGTCCCGGTTGCATTGCCAATTATACCATTGGAGAATATTGGTGAAAATATTTGGTATAATGAAAATGAAAATGCAAAATTAAAAATTGTTTCTCAGGTCAGTAGGTCCGGTACAATGGCCATGGAATGCAATGCAGATTTAAAAAAATAGCAGGTCATAAGCCGGATTCTGTCTAGCCTTATCATTTATCTAGGCTTTTGGTTGCCCAAAAGCTCAAACCGCCTACCCTTCAGCTCGGGCGTGCACCCTTAAACACTGATTTACATGGCGTTGCACCGCATAGAGTTTACCTGGTTTCACTACAGCCTTACCTGTACATACTTTCTGCTGCACTTGTCCTCACCTTTCGGTGGACGGGCATTACCCGCTATGCTACACTATGGTGTCCGGACTTTCCTCCCCAATTACTTGGAGCGATAAGGTGACCTGCTGCTGGCAAAGGTAAATCAATTGTTAATAAAAAATGGTTTTAACCTATCCAAATGAACACTATAATACATTCCTATTTTTATATTTGTATAGAACCCCTCGGTATTGAAAAATACCATCTAAATTATAGTTTTTGGAACCCTTTGTAGTATCGGCACGTAAGTACAGACCTCAAACATTTAAGGATGTTGTAGGGCAAGAAGCCATTACAAATACCTTGCTTAATGCCATTGAGAACAATCATTTGGCACAGGCTCTTTTATTTACTGGACCAAGGGGTGTTGGTAAGACTACATGCGCCCGTATTTTGGCCAAAAAAATCAACGAAGATGGTAAGGAACATACCGATGAGGATTTTGCTTTCAATATTTTTGAGTTAGATGCTGCTTCAAACAATTCTGTAGATGATATTAGAAGTTTAACCGATCAGGTACGTATTCCTCCACAAATAGGAAAATACAAAGTGTACATTATTGATGAAGTACATATGTTGTCCCAATCGGCCTTTAATGCCTTTTTAAAGACACTGGAAGAACCGCCAAAACATGTTATCTTTATTTTAGCAACCACTGAAAAACACAAAATAATTCCCACCATCCTTTCCAGATGTCAAATATTCGATTTTAAACGAATTACTGTTAAAGATGCTGCCAATTATTTAAAATATATAGCTGAACAACAAGGTATAGAAGCTGAGGACAGTGCGTTGCATATTATTGCCCAAAAGGCAGATGGAGCTATGCGTGATGCTCTTTCTATTTTTGACCGAGTGGTAAGCTTTTCTGGAAAGGAGTTGACGAGAAAATCGGTTACGGAAAATCTAAATGTGCTGGACTATGACACCTACTTTTCAGCTACAGATTTAATATTACAAAATGATATCCCAGATTTACTGATCTTGTTTAATAATACATTGGCAAGAGGTTTTGATGGGCATCATTTTATTTCTGGATTGGCATCCCACTTTAGAGATTTAATGGTATGCCAACATGAGGCCACCATTGCTCTTTTGGAAGTAGGAGACGATGCTAAAAAAAGCTATGGAGAGCAGGCAAAAAAAGCTTCAAGCGATTTCTTGCTCAAAGCCATTGATATTGCTAACGATACTGACTTAAAGTATAAAACAAGTAGAAACCAAAGATTGTTGGTTGAGCTTGCTCTAATGAAATTGGCCTCTATCACTTATGATGGAGAAAAAAAAAATCCTGAATCCGTAGCACTTGACGGAAAAACGATTGATTTTATTGTACCGGCTTCTTTCTTTAGATTAAAAAGTCCATCATTAAACAAATCGCAAACTAAAGTAGTTGTAGAAACTAATGAAAATCAAATAGTTGAATCTTCTAAGGCAGAAACTATTCCTGTTATTCAAAATGAAAATTCCAATGTTTCAGTTGTTTTAAAAGAGCCTGTGATTGAAGAAGTAGAACAATCAACTGTTCCAAAAATAAATATCAAAGTACCAGCTAAAAGAGTATCAGGATTATCAATTTCTAGCCTAAAGGCAAAAAAGGAGCATGAACTTCAAAAGAAAGGAGAAGTACTAGATAAAACTCAGTTACCAAAAGAAGTTTTTACAGAGGAAGACATGCAAAAACATTGGAATAATTTTGTTGAAGTAATTGATAAACAAGGGCAGAAAATATTAGCATCAAATTTATCTGCTGATATTCCAAAACTTAAAAGTGATAATACTACCATTTGGATAGAACTCCCAAATAGTACCATGAAAAAGGAAATTGAGCGGGAGCAATATGACCTTATGGAATACCTCAAACAAAAACTGAGCAATTATTTCATTGAACTTCAAATTACAGTCAATGAGGCAACTGCCAAGAAATTTGCTTTTACTCCAGAAGAAAAGTATGAAAAATTACGGGAGAAAAACCCAGCAATAGATATTCTTAGAAAGGAATTTGATTTAGACCTTTGATTTACTAACATATCTAATTCTAAAGGCATATACCAGCATTAATAAAGCTGCAATTAATAAGCCCAAAGCTTCACGACCTCTTTCGATATTCACAATATCACCTTCACCAATGGTAACACCTTCAAACTTCTCTGGCCAAACAAAAATGGTGAAACCTATATAAAACCCAAAAAGGAATGCAGCCCATAAAAACTTCAATTTATCCAGAGCAAAAAGCAATGATGCCAAAGCGGCCAAACCATAAATAACATACCATTTTACTGCATCTGGGTCGTTATGTTGAACAACTACTGCATAAGCAAACAATGCAGTAAAAATGAATCCTATAATTTTAAAAAGTGCTTTCATACTCATGTGGTTTTAAGTTAGAAAATTTAATTAGTTAGAACATGTTTTTTAATAATTGAAAATACATCAATGGCCTCAACATCAGATTTGTCAATTAAATTAGGATTATTGCTAATCAAAATAGGGTAATCATCCTTTTCATCAGGAATTCTACCATGAGACCCTTTTATTAATTCAGCTTTTAAAGGTATTACATTCATTAGGGTTCTAAAACCTAGTTTCTTTTTGAAAAGTTTCCAAATGACTTTAAACATTACCAATCTATCTTTCGGGTCTGTTAGCATTTCTACAGGGTCATATCCTGGTTTTTTATGAATATCTACCATCCTGGCATAATCCGGGGCTTTTTTATCATCCATCCAAAAATAGTAGGTAAACCAAGAATCTTTATCTGCCAATACCACTAAATCTCCACAACGTTCATGGTTAAGCTTAGCATCTACTATTTCATCATCAGACAATACTTTTTCAACCCCTTTAACCCCTTGAAGCAGCCCTTTAACAACTTCTTTTATTGATTTATCATGCAGATACACATGAGCAATTTGGTGGTCCGCCACAGCAAAAGCTTTGCTATTTCCCGCATCTAAAAGTTCTAAACCACGTTCCATTCGTATTCCTAAATACCCTTCTGAACGAAGTATTCTATTTAAGTGAACAGGGTTGCTCACGTTCGTAATCCCATATTCTGACAACAAAATAATATGAGCATCTTGTTTTTCATAATGAGCCACTAGCTTTTTAACCTCATCATCCACCTCCTGCAAATCCTTTGCTATTTTATCAAAGTTAACTCCGTGACGTTGAATATTATAATCCAAATGTGGTAAGTAGACCAAGGTCAGAGTTGGGTTATGTAACTCATCTGTTTTTATAGCCGAATCCGCAATCCATTGGCTAGACTTTATGGACGTCTTTGGACCCCAAAAATGAAACAAGGGAAATGTACCCAATTCCTTTTGAAGTGTATCTCGTAATTCTGAGGGATACGAGTAAATGTCCGGAATCTTTCTCCCATCAGCCAAGTAATTAGGTCTTGGAGTAACACTAAAATCTGCCGTAGAGTACATATTATACCACCAAAAAAGATTAGCACATGTAAAATTGGCATCTATCTTTTTAAGATTGTCCCAAATCTTTTCACTTTGTACCAATGTATTGGACTGCCTCCAAAACTTTACCTCGTGTTCTTCTTTAAAATACCAGCCATTACCAACAATACCATGCTCTTGTGGCCATTTACCAGTTAAATAGGTTGATTGAGCACTACAGGTCACCGCAGGCACTACTGGAGTTATACTAGTTGCCTTTCCTTTTTCCAAAAACGATTTAATGAATGGTGTATGTTCTCCAATTAATCTAACTGATAAACCAACCACATTAAGCACCACCGTTTTTTTCATTTGTCTAAAGGTTATTTTTTAACCAGTCTATTTCTCTAACAATAGAATCCGAAAGTTCTAGTTTTAAAGACTTTGGAAGCACATCCCATGTATACGTTTCAATTTCCAAATGATTGGAAACTTTATCTTTTTTTAAATATTTTAAAAACTTTAAAATATGGTCTTGAGTTGAGTGTAATTCATCAAACCTATCTAAGAAAATGGGAACATGAAAATGAGCTCTAAGCTCAGTAAATTCCTTTTTATTCTTTAATAAATCTGGCAAATCACAATAGGTTTTTACCTTATTTCCAATTTTTTGCGTTACCTGATGTAAGTAAGTAGGCTCATTAAACCTATTTAATGAGTCCCAGATTTTCTCATCATTCTTACCATCAAAAAGAATCCTTAAAGCAGCGCTCACCTGAATTTTACCAATCTTAATCCCAGCGACCTCGAGTTTGTTCATTGTAAATTCAGGTTCTTCAAAAGCCAATGCAAAATGGCAAATGTCATAACAAATAGTAATGTATCTTAGAATTAATTCTTTAGCTTTTTCTTTATTACAACGCAAAGCCTCCATTATAATTTTTGAGGCAATTGGGATTAGATACTTTTGATAATACATAAGCACTTCATCGCTATTCTCTATCATTCCATCTGGCTCTGGTTCAATATCTAAATGCAGATATTTGCCAGTTACATTCTCAATGTCAGATAAATGTAAAACAATTTCGGCCATATGAGTGGCTCCTATCGAAAAAGCATTGTTTGTCTTTTCTTCAGTATTGTACCAATATTTATAACTAATGGGATTTGTAGAAATACCTCCCTCTATACCATTAGGAATTAAATAAGATAATTGGTCGAATATCCTTTTGGTGTAGTCCAAACGTTCTCTCGTTGTCCAATCTGGAGCATGAACCATATCTTTCACCTTCTCATTGTGAAAATTACCATAAGGAAATCCATTCATGGTAAAAACGTAAATATCATTATCGTCTAACCATTTTTTAAACTGGGACAAATTTTCCTCTAATCCTAATTCCTCACTAGCAGTATTAGACAACCGCAATCCCAAGCCAAAAGACTTTTCTTTAGAAACCTCTTTTTTAATAATTGGAACAAATTTTTCAATATTTTCAAAAGTGATTTTCCAGTTCTCTCCTGGGTGTATATTCGTGCAATAGGTTAAATGGAAGTAATCGTTTAAAAACATACTAGCAAGATAATTTTTGTTTGCCAATTGCACTTCTCATTGACACTGCCTTCTTCATTTTATTTAAATCAATTTCGTGAACATCATGCTTCTTTCCTATTGCCGAGATAAGCGTAATCGTAAGTTTACCTCCCAGATGCTCTCTAAACTCTTCAATACCATTTAAAAGTTCATTTATTTGCTCTTCTCCTTCCACAGGAATCTGAAGACTAAATCCTATTTCTTCTAACACAAGAAGAATTTCATTTAAGGCCTTTTCATCAATTAAATCGATTAAAAATGCATAGGTTACATCTAGAGCAATGCCAATTGCAACAGCCTCACCATGACGTATATTATAATGGGTCATATGCTCTAATTTATGAGCCGCCCAATGTCCAAAATCTAGGGGTCTGGAAGAACCGCTTTCAAACGGGTCTCCGCCTTGAGCTATATGATGCATATGCATTTCTGCACATTTAAAGATTAAATAATCCATTGTTTCCATATCTCTGCTTGCCAATTTACTGGCATTATCAGAAATAAAACTAAAGAACGCTGCATCTTTTATTAATGCCACTTTTACGGCCTCAGCAATGCCAGAAATCCAGTCTCGCTGTTCTAAAGTGGTTAAAAAACGGGAGTCATTAATAATAGCAAATGGTGGTGCAAAAGTGCCAAGAAAATTCTTTTTACCAAATTCATTGATACTATTTTTAACACCAACTGCGGAATCGTTTTGGGAAAGTACCGTTGTAGGTATTCGTATTAATTTTACACCTCTATGTGCAATAGCTGTAGCATAACCTGCCATATCTATAACTGCTCCACCACCTATGACGACCACAAATGAATGTCTACAAATACCTTCATCATTTACACTACTAAGAATTTCAGTAACATAATCATGATTATTTTTACAAGCCTCTCCTCCTTTTACTACTAAAATATCTTTTAAGATTACAACCTCCTTAAAAGTTTCACAATATGTTTTAATTTCATTTAAAAGAAGTGGATGTTTTGCTTTAACACCATCATCTACAACAAACAAAACTTTTACGGGCTTGCCTTTTCCATATTGAGACAGCACCTCTCTAAACAACTCATTATCTATAGCAAACAATTGCTCCGTGAAGTATAATTTATAATCATACGACACTTTAAAAGATTGTTCTATTGTTTTTGGATGCTTCATTAAAAATCAAATTTAGGTAACTGCAAAGAGTTTGGAAAGAAAAATAGAAAGCGGCATAAGTAAAGCAATACCTATACCAACTACCCAATTAGAGAAACCAACAGCTAAAGCAGCATCTAAAAGTACAATAGATATTACACCTGCTATAACCGCTTTTTTAATATTCTTTGGAGAATTGTCTCTATATGCTTTAAACAATGGTCTGTAAATTAAAATTCCAAATATTAAAATAAACGGAATTGCCTGTAAAGTATTGCCACCGTTAATATAATGATAACCATAAATACATATAATTACCAAGGCATATAAAAACCCTGACAACACAATATGGCTTTTATTTTTTCCATGAACTTCACCTCTACTTATTAAAGTTATTGCCGCAATATAAACTACGGGAATAAAGGCATATTCCCAATAGAGTAAAACTCCAAAAATGGACATACCCATAAGCAGATTTAAACCTCTACATAAGCCCATGTTTAATGGCCCAATTAGCGTATGTTCTTTTGAAAAAGCATCATACAATACTATTGCTATGGCCAAAATTACAGCTAGTACTCCACTCAGTATTGAAACCAAAAAAGCGAAAATTATGCCTAACAACATTAATACGCCACCAAAAAATGCGGCTGATTTTAATGATACAACACCGCTAGGAATAGGTCGTTCTGGCCGCTCAATTGCATCAAGTTTAAAATCAAAAACATCATTAAGAACAACACCACCAGCATATAAAAAAACTGAAGCTAAAACTAGGCAGACAGATTCTACCAAAAAATCTGGATTCCAAGAAAATGAAGAATTGGTTTTAGCAACAACCCCGGCAACAACCATACCTGCTAAAGCATCGGCTGCAGCAGTAGGTAAATTAGCAGGCCGAGTAAGCTGCAAATATCCCATTAAGGTTTTACCCATTATACTATTTTATCATCATCAATTTGGGGTTTCTGGCCACGTAGTACACTATTATCATGAAATAATTCTCTTTGATCAACACCTTTGGCATCAGACCAGTCCGATTCTTTCATACGTCCTGTTTGTCCAAAAGCCTCCAAAGCATTACCATAGCAGGTTTTTACAACGTCTTCTCTTGCTATTCCTTTTTTCAACATTAAAGCCGCTGTTTTTGGTACTGAAAGTGGGTCACTTACTCCCCAATCTGCCGAACTATTAACAATAATGTTCTTACTTCCGTATTGCTCAACAACTGCCGCCATACGCTCATTTCCCATTTTTGTTCTTGGGTAAATGGTAAAAGCAGCCCAAAAACCACGATCTAGTACTTCTTTTACCGTTTCTTCATTATTATGGTCGATAATTACTCTAGATGGATCAATACCATGCTCAATACAAACTTCCATACTACGAATAGTACCAGCCTTTTTATCTCTATGTGGCGTATGCACCTGTACGAGCATATCCATTTCTTTGGCCAAATCTAATTGCATTCTAAAGTATTTATCTTCCGCCTCAGTAATATCATCATAACCTATTTCACCAATACCTACAACATTTTCTTTATGCAGGTACAAAGGCAACAATTCTACTACCTGCTCTGCCAAAGCTTCATTATTAGCCTCCTTTGAGTTAAGGCCTATTGTACAATAATGCTTAATTCCAAATTGACTAGACCTAAAGGCCTCCCAACCCACCAAACTACTGTAATAATCTTGAAAAGAACCCACTTGAGTTCTTGGTTGTCCCAACCAAAATGCAGGTTCTACAATTGCCACAATACCTGCGGCGGCCATGGCTTGGTAATCATCCGTAGTACGGGATGTCATATGAATATGCGGGTCAATAAATTTTATATTTTCTTCCATAATTATCCGTTGAGATTCTTCCAACTACTATTTTTGTTTTCAACTTTGCTTACTAGTTCAGGGTACTTATTTACCAATTCTATAGCTTTATTATTGTTTGAAGCCTTACAACAAAGAACACCCGCTATATTTTCTAACTCATCATCACTTTCTAACAATCGCTTCATATCAACCAAAAGAGTTTCATTTAAAAATTTAGCTACTGGCCTCCAAAACAAAGGGTCAATTTTTCGGCCTGCTGCCCAGCGTTCATGAGCATAATCCGATATGATTCGAGTTAAATCTTCATTGGCTCTTTCATCTACATTTAAAATTCCGCTTAGATCACTTTCAATGAAAATGGTTTTTAAATACATCTGACTCCATTGTTTATCGCTAAAATAAATGGCCGGATAAGGGTTATTTAACGCAATTGCATTGAAAACAGAACCAATATTGGTTCGTAAAGCATCTACTGCAACATTTTTAAATGCTTCTGGTTTTGGTAACAAAATTAAATACTTTAAAAAAGTTTCTAATTCCGTTGTGTCTGCTATTTGAATAAGGTTAGCCACCTTACTTTCAAAAAAGTTAGCATCTGCCTCTAGTACTTTTATTAAAAGATAAATTCTTACCAATTCAACCGTACTAGCTTTGTGGTGCCCTAAATAATTTTTTAAATCTGACCCTGTAGATGAAAAATCTAAAGTAGCTGATGAAATTTTAGAGGGTAATAAACTGTATGTGAGATACAAATCCTTAGTAGATTTAGTTTCAACAATCAGATTAATTTTACTCAGAACCCATTTCCAAGTTTCTTCATCAAGATTATTTTTTAAAACTTCCTCTAATTGTTGTCCAACTCCTATAAACTGCATTAAAAATTAAATTTTGCGCCCATATTTTAACCACCCCATTTGCCTACCTATAACAAAGCTAGTTATAATAGTTTTAAAGGCAATATCATTAGGATATTTATATAAAAATAATTCTTATCCAATTTGAGTTTTCTTTTATAATTTTGAAAAAAAACAATTCTATGTTAGGACTAAAACTGCCAACTGACCCGCGCTGGGTAAACATTGTAGAAAAAAATATTGACGAAATCTTAACGGACCATGCCTTTTGTGAACAAAAAGCTGCTGCCACTGCAATGTCACTTATAGTTAGTTTTCCTGAATATACAGAATTGGTTGAAGAAATGACGGCTTTGGTTCGCGAAGAAATGGCTCATTTTAAAATGGTTCATGACCGAATTATTGCTCGTGGCAATGTTCTTGGAAGGGATCGTAAAGATCATTATGTAGTAGATTTACTGAAGTTTTTCCCAAAAGGAGGCAGCAGAACCACTCAATTGGTTCACAGACTTTTATATGCTGCTCTTATTGAAGCTCGCAGTTGTGAACGTTTTAGATTGCTATCAGAAGAATTACAAGACAAAGAGTTGGCAGAATTCTACAACAAACTAATGGTTAGTGAGGCCGGACATTATACAATGTTTCTTCAATTTGCCAGACAATACGGAAACCGAGAAGAAGTGGATAAAAAGTGGCAAGATTTATTGACCCATGAAGCCAATATCATGAAAAGTTTAGGGAATAAAGAAACTATTCACGGTTAAGTTTTTAATTTTTTTTGATAATAGAAATAAAGCTCAAATTGTGACCTTATTTCTGGTTTTACAATTTTTCTATACCTATTATCCTGTTTTTCATTGAATATTCTTGCTTTTAAATTGTCATTCCAAGAAATATTGAACGTGTCCAATAATTCCTGCTTAATATTCTCATCATAAATAGGGCAGCCTACTTCAACCCTAAAATCAATATTTCTGGTCATCCAATCAGCAGATGAAATATATACTTTTGGATTCCCTTCATTTCCAAAAATAAACACTCTTGGATGCTCTAAAAATTTGTCCACTACACTAATGGCTTCAATATTTTCGCTCATCCCTTTTACTCCCGGAACTAAACAGCAAATACCTCTAATTATTAACTTAATTTTTACTCCTGCCCTACTAGCTTCATATAACTTATCTATCATCTTATAGGAAGTAAAGCTGTTCATTTTAATTTTTATGTAAGCTTCCTTACCTACAATAGCATTGGAGATTTCATTATCAATGAGTTTTTCAAAAACCGATTGGGTATAATGTGGTGAAACAATAAGATGCTTGTACTTATTTATTTTATATGTAGTCTCAAAGAAATTAAAAACTTTATTCAACTCTTTTAAGATAGGCACATGTGACGTAAACAAGGTAAAATCTGTATAGATTTTGGCCGTAGATTCATTAAAATTACCAGTACTAATAAATCCATACCGTTTAATCTCGTTATTCTCTTCTCTCTCTATAACACATATTTTACTATGCACTTTTAGTCCAGGTACTCCAAAAATAAGCTTAATACCTTCTTCCTGCAGTTGCTCTGCATATTCTATATTAGCTCTTTCATCAAAACGAGCCTGTAATTCTATTTGTACTGTTACCTGTTTTCCATTTTTAGCTGCATTTATTAAAGATGCTGCTACTTGGGAGTTATTTGCTAAACGATATACTGTGATTTTTATATTCCTGACTTTTGGGTCTAAGGCTGCTTCTCTAAGAAATTTAATTAGGTAAGCATATGTGTGATAGGGTGTATAAATTAAATAGTCCTTTTTCGCAATTTGCTCAAACAAACTTCCTTCCAAGCTAAACCCTTTTACTGGCAAAGGGTTTATTTTATCATACATTAAATCTGTTCTTCCCAAACTTGGGAAACCCATATAATCTCGTCTATTATGATAACGGCCACCAGGAATAACGCTATCCGTACCTTCTATACCCATTTTTTCCTTTAAAAAAAGTAAGGTGTCCTTTTCTATATTTTTGTCATATACAAAACGTACAGGGTCACTAATTTTTCTGTGCTCAACACTGGATGATATTTTTTCAATAAAACTTTTACTAAGATCATTGTCCATATCCAACTCGGCATCTCGAGTAATCTTAATCATATGTGCAGTTATAGACTCATAATCAAACATCGTAAAAATACTTCTAAGGCAATATCTGATTAAATCATCCAGCATAATGATATAATTCTTATTCCCTTCTTTAGGAAGTACTACAAAACGGTCTATTCCCTTAGGAATTTCAATCAAGGCATACCTGATTTCTTTCTCCTCTTTCCTTCTGTTTTCATCTATAAGCACCAGTTTAACAGCCAAATAAGCAGCCGTATCCTTAAGAGTTGGAAACTCTGCCAAATCATTCAAAATAATTGTCATGAGTTCTGGACTTACTTTATTTACAAAGTAATCCTTTATGAAGTCCACTTGACTTTCCTTAACCTCTGTCTCGGTAATTAGGAAAATATTCTGTGCTTCCAGTTCATTTTCAATTTCCCGTAATATCTTTTCGCTTTTTGTTTGTAGCGTAATTACAATTTTGGTGATTTCCTCTAGCAAATCTTTTGCTTTTTCTCCTCCCAAGGCACTCTTTCCCTTTTTTCCTGCTTCAACAATCCTCTTTACAGTGGCATAGCGAACCTTAAAAAATTCATCTAGGTTATTGGAGAAAATTCCTAAAAATCTTAATCTCTCAATTAGGGGGACTTTCTTATCCATACTCTCTTGGAGTACCCTTTCATTAAACCGCAACCAACTAATTTCCCTATTTATATATTGATTTTTTTCTTTCTTTACCATTACTTCAATTGTTTTGGGAACAAAATCTGCTTTGTAACTCCTTTTGAAATATTTCTCCAATTATCTACATTAAAAACTAAATGTACGAGCCCAGATGTTGGTACATTATCAATATACTCATTCCCCCATAAATTTGCCAAATTGGTAAATGCATTATTATGACCAAATATCATTACACTATCCACACTTTCTGGCAAGTTTTTAATAAATGAAGAAACTCCATCCCCAGAAAAATCATACAATTCATTCTCTAATCTAAACTCAGAAAAAGGAAGTTTTAATGTGCGTAAAAAAATCATACAAGTGTGTAATGCCCTGTTAGCTGGGCTAGAGAAAACAGCATCCAAATTCATATTCTGTTCAGAAAATTTTGATGCAACCAGATGACCATCATCAATACCTCTTTTCAATAAGGACCGGTCCTTATCATCTACATTATATTCCCAAGAAGATTTGCCGTGCCTTACTAGTATCAGGTTTTTCATTTTCTATTTTTAAGGAGCCAGTCTTTCTATTTTCCAACTATAATTTTCTTGCAATGTATAGCGTATACGGTCATGCAATCTATTTGGCCTACCCTGCCAAAACTCAATCGAAATAGGCTTTACTATATATCCTCCCCAATGTTTAGGGCGCTCAATTTCCATATTGGCATATTTAGATTCAGCCTCCTTTAATTTTTCTTCTATTTCTTTTCTTGAGGGAATAACCTCGCTTTGATTTGAGACTATCGCTCCCAATTTGCTGCCTTCTGGTCGGGATTCAAAATAACCATCGGACAAATTCTCAGAAACCTTCTCAGCTTTCCCTTTTACGATTATCTGCCGTTCCATATTAGGCCAGAAAAATGATAGGCAAACATTGGAATTTTTTAGAATGGCCTTCCCTTTTTCACTTTTATAATTGGTATAAAAAATAAACCCCTCAAATGTGTATTTCTTTAATAACACCACTCTATTTTTTGGGTAACCATCCAAGCCAATAGTAGACAATGTCATAGCATTAGTCTCATCTATACCATCTGATACTTCCACTTCATAGAACCACTTTTGAAAAAGCTCCATGGGATTATCCGAAATAGCTCCCTCAATTAAGGAGCTTTTCTCGTACACTTTTCTATATTTTCCTAAGTCCTTTTCCATTATAGTGGATTATAGCACGCTATGTTAACAAAGTTGCACAAAAGATAGGAAAAGAAGAAAAGAGTTTAGCCTTTTATTTAAAGGCCGAGTTAAATTTTAGTTATTTAAGGTAGTAGCACTACTATATTTCAAACACTTTGCCATCGTCAGCCAACTCAACATTTGGGAAAATTTCTTTGGCTTCTTCCTTAAACAAGTTAATTGATTTATATCTCGTAGAATAGTGCCCCAATATTACTTGCCCCACATTTGCTTGCTTTGCAATGGAAGCCGCTTCCTTTGCCGTAGAATGTTTGGTTTTAGTTGCCAATTGCATTTCTGACTCTAAAAAAGTTGACTCGTGATACAACACATTCACATTTCTAATTTGTTCAACAATTTCCGGCAAATATGCCGTATCGCTACAGTAAGCATAGCTTTTAGGTTTTTTGGGGTCGAGGGTAATTTCAGAATTTGAAACAATATTGCCATTGTCCAAAACTACATCACTTCCTTTTTTAATATTTCTAAATTGGCTTTTATCAATCTTATACTTAGCCAATGCATCAACATTTAATTTTCTATCATCCAACTTTTCCCTAAACAAAAAACCATTGGTATATACCCTATGATTTAAAGGAATCGTGTGCACAGTTACTTTATCATCTTCAAAAACTAATTCAGATTCATTAGAGCTCAATTCATGAAAATGCAAATGATAATTGGTCCAAGAATCTCCAAGTTTTAAGAGTAAGGTTATAGCTTCCTTTATTCCTTTTGGGCCATAGATATGCATTTCCTTTTCTCTTCCTAATAGTCTAAAAGTTGAAATAAGACCCGGTAATCCAAAAAAATGGTCTCCATGCAAATGGGAAATAAAAATGTGGTTTATTCTAGAAAATTTTATTTTGTTTTTCCTAAGCTGTACTTGTGTCCCTTCTGCACAATCAATTAAAAACAAATGATTCTTAATTTCCAATACTTGTGAGGTGGGATTGGTCAACGTTCTTGGAGTAGCAGCATAACAACCTAGGATGTGTAATTTCATATTATAATCCCTAGTTATTAGTCTTATATTTCAATAAATCTTCTATTGTAAATTTACTTTTAAACGTAAATGCATAAGGTGTTTCTCCATGTACATTTAGATACTGCAATCTTTCCTTTGCATCTTCTGGTGTTGGAACAACACCCTCTTCCACATACCAAAAGGCCATATGCATTTCCTTCATGCTACTAAACCATTCTTTTTTTCTTTTGAAAATTTCTACATGGTCAGATTTATAAACATACTTAAACAAAGCATCGATTGATTCCCAAACTGACATATTTATAATAAGATATTCATCTTCAAACACTGAAATAGCCGTGGCGTTATCCTCTTCACCAGTTAATCTCCAAACAAAGCCCTCACTTTGGTCAGCAATTGCATTTATTCTGTCAAGATTATTTACAAAATCTGCCATAACTGGGCTATCCAAAGGCGCCAACATTTTAGCAATATTGACTTGAGCTAAATAAAAATTCTTCATATATCCAAATCTCTCTCTATTTCTTCCATTTCAATGATGTCTTTTGCTTCTTGTATGGTTGGTACTACCAATATTTCTTCTGGAACCTCATCATAAGAAACTTTATTGGTCACTAAAACAAAAGATTTTTTTGAAGACCTGTGTGTATTGGAAAGCGTTAAAAACTCCAAAATATCATTGGAGGTTAATTTAGAAAATGAGAAGAGGTTAATTATAAGATGATCGTTCTTTATTCTTTGATATGCTCCATTTAAGTTATGCAAAAACTCATTTAGAGAAATATTCTCTTGTAAAACTGTAGTTGTAGATCCTTCTTTATCAAAAATCATACTGTTTATTTTATTTTTGATGCTAATAAATATATCACCGCCATGCGAATGGCTACGCCATTTTCAACTTGATTCAAAATAATGGATTGTTTAGAATCTGCTACGTCGCTGGTTATTTCTACTCCCCTGTTAATTGGTCCAGGGTGCATAATCACAATTTCTTTATCTAATTTGTCTAGTTTAGATTTGTTTATGCCAAATTGCTGGGTATACTCTCTTGTGGTTGGAAAATAACTAATATCCATCCGTTCATTCTGTATGCGAAGCATATTGGCAACATCGCACCATTGTAATGCTTTTTCCAAATTAGTTTCCACTTCAACACCCAACGATTCTATATGTTTGGGTATCAATGTTTTTGGGCCACATACTTTTACACTTGCTCCCTGTAATTTAAGAGCAAAAATATTGGACAATGCTACTCTAGAGTGAAGAATATCACCTACGATTACCACATTTTTCCCCGCTACATCTCCCAATTTTTCTCTTATGGAATAAGAATCTAATAATGCTTGGGTTGGGTGCTCATGAGCTCCATCACCAGCATTTACAATGGATGCATTTACATGCTTGGACAAAAAAATACCTGCCCCTGGATTTGGGTGCCGCATTACTACCATATCCACTTTCATGGATAAAATATTGTTTACCGTATCTATAAGTGTTTCCCCTTTCTTAACTGAAGATTGAGAGGCAGAAAAATTAAGTACATCGGCCGATAAACGTTTCTCCGCCAATTCAAAAGAAAGCTTTGTTCGTGTGCTGTTTTCAAAAAATATATTGGCTATTGTAATATCTCTTAAAGAAGGAACTTTTTTAATGGAACGATTGATAACTTCTTTAAAATGATCGGCAGTTTCAAAAATAAGCTGAATATCTTTTTCATTTAGATATTTAATTCCTAGCAAGTGTTTTACACTTAATTCGCTCATATTTAATTATTTACCAAATATATTATGTCCTTTCCTTCATTTTCTTCCCACATTACTTTTACTTTTTCATTGTTTATAGCATCAACCTGTCTTCCTCTATAATTTGGTTGAATGGGTAAATGTCTGCTGAATCTCCGATCAATAAGTGTTAACAATTCAACTTCCTTTGGTCTACCAAAAGATTGTAAAGCTGTTAATGCCGCATTTATGCTACGCCCAGTATACAATACATCGTCTATGAGCACCACATTCTTGCCTTCCACTAAGAAATCAATGTTTGTTTTATTGGCTTCCAATGTTTTGTCTCCCCTTCTAAAATCATCTCTGTAAAAAGTAATATCTAATAATCCCAAGCTAATATCTTTGACATTATAGTCAGTAGCAAGCAACTTTGCCAAACGTTGGGCCAAAAAAGTTCCTCTAGGTTGTATTCCTATTAAAACAGTATTCTTAAAATCTAAATGGGTTTCTAATAATTGGCAAGCCAAACGATGTAAGATGATGTGTATTTCTTTTGAGGAAAGCAGTACTTTTTGACTCATGGGCTAATTAACCAACACTTTAGAAGTACAAAAATAGGAATTTCTAGTCAATTTAGTTGAGGGCATTTATATTATTAGAGTTTAGCTCTCTCTTCTTAGAACTTCAATAAACAAAAAAGACCCAAACATATGTCTGGGTCTTTAATACTCTATTGGAATGAAATTCTACTATTTCTTGGCTTTCGCCTTAGTAGTTTTACCTTCCATTTTATCCTTCAACGCTTGTAGTGCCTCATTAGCATCACCTAAAGTAGGTTTGGCTTCATCCGCAGCCGCAGCCGCTTTCTTAACCGCTTGCTTTACATTACGTTGCTCTTCTTCTCTAAAAATAGCAGTATGGCTGGCAACAACTCTTTTGAATTCTTTGTTGAACTCAATAATCTTGAATTCTGCCTCTTCACCTTTAGCTAATTTTTTACCATCTTCTTTTTCTAAATGACGAGAAGGTACAAAAGCAACAATATCCTCATTAAAATCAATAGTAGCACCTTTGTCAACTATTTCCCCAATGGCAGCTTTATGTACAGTTCCCAATGCGAAATCAGCCTCGTATTTATCCCATGGATTTTCAGTAGTCTGTTTGTGACCTAAACTTAGTTTACGTCCTTCAACATCTAATTCTAATACTTCCACTTCCAATTTATCGCCAACGGCAACAAACTCTGATGGATGCTTGATTTTCTTAGTCCAAGAAAGGTCAGAAATATAAATAAGACCATCTATACCTTCTTCCAATTCTACAAACACACCAAAATTGGTAAAGTTTCTAACAATTCCACTATGTTTAGAACCTACAGGGTATTTAGTTGTAATATCTGTCCAAGGGTCTGGAGTCATTTGCTTAATGCCTAAAGACATTTTACGATCATCTCTATCCAAGGTCAATACTACAGCCTCTACCTCATCACCTACTTTTACAAAATCCTGTGCGGAACGTAAATGTGTTGACCAAGACATTTCAGAAACGTGGATTAATCCTTCTACGCCTTCTACAACCTCTATAAATGCACCGTAATCTGCAATAACAACAACTTTACCTTTTACTTTGTCACCAATTTTAATTTCATCACTTAGTGCTTCCCAAGGATGTTTTTCTAATTGTTTAAGACCTAATTGGATTCTAGATTTATTGTCATCAAAATCAAGAATAACAACATTTAATTTCTGATCCAATTCTACCACCTCATTTGGATGGTTGATTCTGCTCCAAGAAAGGTCCGTGATATGTACAAGTCCGTCAACACCACCAAGGTCAATAAAGACACCATAAGAAGTAATGTTCTTAACAACACCTTCTAATACTTGTCCTTTTTCTAGTTGACCAATGATTTCTTTTTTCTGTTCTTCAATATCAGCTTCAATCAATGCTTTATGTGAAACAACAACATTCTTAAATTCATGGTTGATTTTCACCACCTTGAATTCCATTGTTTTGTTAACATACTGATCATAATCACGAATTGGCTTCACATCAATCTGAGAACCTGGAAGGAATGCTTCAATGCCAAAAACATCTACAATCATACCACCTTTAGTTCTACACTTAACAAAACCTTGTACTATTTCTTCTTTATCATGAGCAGTATTAACTCTTTCCCAAGCCTTAATTGTTCTGGCTTTTCTATGAGATAATACTAACTGCCCACTTTTATCTTCACGGATATCAATAAGAACTTCTACTTTATCCCCTACTTTTAAGTCTGGGTTGTAACGAAATTCATTTAATGAGATTACACCTTCAGATTTAGCATTAATATCAATAATTGCCTCACGATCCGTTAGGTAAACAACTTTTCCTTCTACAACTTCTTCATCAGCTGTATCAACAAAATTTTCTGTTACCAGTTTTTCAAATTCTTCAAGTTTGGAATCATCAACACGCTCAATTCCTTGCTCGTATTTATCCCAGTTAAAGTTTTCTAGAAATTCTTTTGGATCTTGTACAGGAGCTTCAACTTTTGCTTCTTGTACTGTTTCTGTAGTTTCCTCAACTACTGCTGCAGTTTCTTCAACTGCTGGAGTTTTTTCTTCAGCCATTTGCTGATTAAATTTGTATTCTATAAGGTTACAAGAGTTAACAATACTTATAGAAGGATTAATTAATTTTACTTATTTCCCTTTTTTCTCTTGTGTATTTGCTAAAAAGGAGTGCAAAAATACAATTAAAATATTGTTTTACAAACCTTATTTTTAGAAGGTTAGTAACCTTTTTATAAATCTTTGCTTTTTTTAGTAAAATAGGGCAATAATTGCTATCTTGAAACCCTTATTATTAACCATTAAAATAAAGTAAAAATGAGCGTTAAAGAAAAATACCAGCCAGTTTTGGATTTGGGAGAAGAACTAGGCATCAAAGATGGTAAAGTTACCGTTGAAGATGGTGTCCTTAAAGTAAAAGGCATGGCAGGTACTCAATATGAAAAGAACCTTCTTTGGGATAAAATTAAAGAAATATCCAGTGGGGACCTTTCTGATATAAAAGCAAACATCGCTGTTGAAGATGAATCTGTTTATGCAAGACATACTGTAAAAAGTGGAGAATCTTTAAGTTTAATTGCCAAGCATTATTATGGTGACCTTATGAAGTATAAGGAAATCTTTGCTGCGAATACAGACATTTTAAAGAATCCTGATGTAATACATCCAGATCAAGTTTTGGTAATACCAAATCTTTAAAAACAGTTTTATTGAAATTAAACAAGGAGCGTTTTAAACGCTCCTTTTTTTATACTTGTTTTTTAATGACCCTAAGCGCATAATTATGTATGCGTTCAAATTGTTCTTTTAGTCCCATATCGCTATTATCAAACTCAATAGCATTATCTGCCTTCCTAAGAGGAGATATTTCTCTATGGGAATCCCTATAGTCCCTATCTTCCACATTTTGGAGAACTTCGGCATAACTTACTTTTTCACCTCTATCCAATAATTCTTTATAACGCCTAGATGCTCTTGCCTCTGGAGAAGCTGTCATAAAAATTTTAAGTTCTGCATTAGGAAAAACTACAGTTCCTATATCCCTACCATCCATCACAATGCCTTTTTCCTCTCCCATTTTCTTTTGCATATTCACTAGCTTGTGCCTTACTTGCTCTATAGTAGATATTTTACTTACTTGTCTGGAAACATCCATTCCTCGTATTTCCTTTTCAACATTTACATCATTGAGATACATTTCTGCATATCCCAGTTCTTCATTAAAAACAAACTTTAGATTTACTTTAGGCAAAAGCTTCACAAGTGCATCAATATTATCCCTTTTACCTCCAATAAAATCGTTCTTAATGGCAAAAAGAGTAACCGCCCTATACATAGCCCCGGTATCCACATACACATAGCCCAATGCCTTTGCCAATTGCTTGGCAATGGTACTTTTCCCTGTTGAGGAATAACCATCTATGGCTATGGTGATTTTATTCATACCACAAAAATAGTAAGAAATGTTTTTCTAAAGCTTTTTGGGATTCTTTACTTTCTGATTTAAAATAGCAATATTTATAACCTCACTCATTTCAGAAACATAATGAAATGTAAGTCCTTTTAAATAATCCTCCTTAATATCAAGAATATCTTTTCGATTTTCTTCACAAAGAATAATTTCTTTTATTCTAGCTCTTTTGGCAGCTAATATTTTTTCTTTGATGCCACCAACTGGTAATACCTTTCCTCTCAGCGTAATTTCACCTGTCATCGCCAAACTTCTCTTTACTTTTTTCTGAGTAAATAAAGAAACTAGAGATGTTAACATAGTAATACCTGCGCTTGGCCCATCTTTTGGGGTTGCACCTTCTGGAACATGAATATGTACATTGTATTTATCAAAAACCTCTGAATCTATCCCAAAGATATCAGCATTGGATTTTATGTATTCCATCGCAATAGTGGCAGACTCTTTCATCACTTTGCCTAGATTCCCTGTTATATTTAAGGTTCCCTTTCCTTTAGATAAAATAGATTCTATAAAAAGAATATCCCCTCCAACACTTGTCCATGCAAGACCAGTAACAACACCTGCAACATCATTATTTTCATATTTATCGCGCTCCAACCTTGCTGGGCCTAATACTTTTTCTACATCCTCATTAGAAATTTTCACATTATACTCCTCATCTATAGCAATAGATTTAGCTGCATAACGTACCATTTTAGCAATTTGCTTTTCCAAAGATCGCACACCAGATTCCCGAGTATATCCTTCAACTATTTTTTCTAACTGAGGTTTCCCAATTTTTAAATGTTTTGTTTCAAGACCATGCTCTTTTAATTGTTTGGGAAGTAAGTGTCTTTTGGCAATTTCTACCTTTTCCTCAATAGTATAGCCAGTAACGTTAATAATCTCCATTCTGTCCCTTAATGCAGGTTGAATGGTAGATAAATTATTGGCCGTTGCAATGAACATTACTTTGGAGAGATTATATCCCATTTCCAAGAAATTATCATAAAACTCACTATTTTGCTCGGGGTCCAAAACTTCTAGCATGGCTGATGATGGGTCTCCTTGATGACTGTTGGATAATTTGTCTATTTCGTCCAAAATAAAAACAGGATTTGATGTTCCTGCCTTTTTAAGGCTTTGTATTATTCTCCCCGGCATGGCGCCTATATAAGTTTTTCTATGGCCACGTATCTCAGCTTCATCACGCAATCCTCCTAAAGAAATTCTAACATATTCTCTACCAAGAGCTTCTGCAACCGATTTTCCAAGTGATGTTTTTCCTGTTCCAGGAGGTCCATACAAACATAAAATTGGAGATTTCATATCGTTCCTTAGCTTTAATACTGCCAAATACTCTATAATTCTCTTTTTTACATCTTCGAGACCATAATGGTCTCTGTCCAATATTTTTTGGGCTCTTTTTAAATCGAATTTATCTTTGGAAAATTCATTCCACGGCAAGTCCAAAAACAAATCCAAATAATTTCTTTGAATGGAATATTCAGCAACCTGTGGATTCATGCGACGCATTTTTGCTAGTTCTCTTTCAAAATGCTCCTGCACCTTTTCACTCCATTTCTTCTCCTTGGCTTTTACAGCCATATCATCCACTTCTTCCTCATAAGAAATGCCTCCCAATTCTTCTTGAATGGTTTTCATTTGCTGGTGAAGAAAATACTCCCGTTGTTGCTGATCTAAATCACTACGAACCTTAGACTGAATATCATTTTTTAGCTCCAGTTTTTGGAGCTCAACATTCATGTATTTAAGAGTTGCCATAGCTCGCTCCTGCAAATTGGGGATTTCTAAAAGCTCTTGTTTTTCCTTAACATGAAGGTTAAGATTAGAGGAAACAAAATTGATTAAAAAGGAATTGCTCTGTATATTTTTTATAGCAAAAGACGCTTCGCTTGGAATGTTAGGGTTGTCTCTTATAATTTGTAATGAAAGTTCTTTAATAGAATCTATAATAGCCAAAAACTCTTCATTGGTTTGGTCTGGCCTTTCTTCTTTTGTTTCTCTTATAGTAGCAGTCATGTATGGCTTTTCAGTTAAAACCTCCGCCACTTCAAAACGTTTTTTACCTTGGATAATAACTGTTGTATTTCCATCAGGCATTTTTAAAACTCTTAAAATTCTTGCTACAGTCCCTAGGGTATTGATATCCTTAATTCCAGGATTTTCAACACTTTCGTCCTTTTGCGAAACCACACCTATAACCTTAGAACCTTTATTAGCATCTTTTATTAGATTGATAGATGAATCTCGCCCTGCAGTAATCGGAATAACAACTCCCGGAAACAAAACTGTATTTCTCAGAGGCAAAATAGGCAACGTTTCTGGTAATCCTTCTTTTGTCATTTCCTCTTCATCCTCGGCAGTCAAAAGCGGTATTAACTCTGAATCCTCATCAATCCCCTGTAACGACATATTGTCAAAATTTGAAAACTTAGCATCTCCCATATCTATATATCTGCGTCATTCTGTCATAATAAAACAGAAATCTAAATTCTTTATTGTTAAAATATATTTTGTAAAAGCTTAAATACTAACAGAATACAAGTATATAGCTTTATCTTTCATCATAATAATTCAATTCTTATGCCAACAAAGAAGAAAAAACTTAAAAAAACTGTAACAATCCTTAAATTGAATCATCTCTAATACAAACCTTGAACTTTTTGAGCCAAACTAAAGGACATACTGATATTGATGAATTATTGCAATTGTGTTTAAAAGGAAAACAAACAGCGCAATTGGAAATTTACAACCGGTACTACAAAGCAATGTACAACACTGCTTTTAGAATTGTTAAGAATAGTGCCGAAGCCGAGGATGTAATGCAGGAATCATTTTTGAACGCGTTCACCAAACTGCAAACATTTAAAGGTGATGTAACTTTTGGATCCTGGTTAAAACGGATTGTAATAAACAACAGTATTTATCATTACAGAAAACAACAAAAGAACAAGGAAGTTGGTCTGGATGATATTCTGTATAAGGTCGAAGATAATGAAGCGATTGTTTCGGATTATGGCGCAACAGAACTGAAGGCTCAAAAAGTGATGGAGACCATGAAACGGTTAAAAGATAATTACAGAATTTCTTTGACCTTACATTTAATAGAAGGGTATGACTATGAGGAAATTAGCAATATAATGGATATGAGTTATGCAAATTGCAGAACCACCATTTCCAGGGCTAAAGAAAGCCTCAGACAAAAAATGATAACTGCTTAATTATGAAGGAAGAAAATTTAGAAGACCTATTTAAAAGCCTACAAGGTTCTTTTGATATTGAAGAACCAATGACTGGGCATGAGACCAGATTTTTGGAAAAGCTAAATACCGATAACGGAGCAGTTAGTATACACCAAAGAAAGTCTTGGTGGAAGCCTTTGTCCATAGCGGCATCTATAGCATTGTTATGTGCAATTGGCGCAAATCTTTTTTTTGGCAACACGTCCTCCATTGAGGAGCAAGTGGCAGAGATATCACCAGAAGCATCACAAACAGAATTTTACTTTGTCAATTTAATAAATGAGCAGGTAAAACAATTGGAGAGCGAAAGTACTCCAGAGACAAAAAAGATGATAGATGATACCATGATTCAACTTAAAAAGTTGGAGACTAATTATCAGGTTTTGGAGCTGGACCTTTTAAATGGTGGTAACAGCAAACTCATCTTAAGTGCAATGATCACCAACTTCCAAACAAGGATAGATTTATTACAAGAGGTTTTAAACCAAGTAGAAACAATTAAGAATTTAAAGAATTATAATGATGAAAACTTTACTATTTAAATATGTAGCCGTAATGCTATTTGCTCTTCCTACCGCCCTTATGGCGAACAACGGGAAACTTAAAGGAAAGTATACCAAAGAAAAAACCATTAAAAAAGAGTATAATGTAAATGCTGATGCCTTACTTAAAGTAAACAACAGTTATGGCAATCTAAACATTACCTCTTGGAACGAGGATAGAATTGTTATTGAGGTCCATATAAAGACCAATGGCAACAACGAAGAGAAAGTACAACGTAAATTGGATAATATTTCAGTAGATTTTGAAGCCAGTAATAGTATGGTATCCGCAAGAACTATTTTCAACAAAAATAAAAGCAGTTGGGGATGGAACTGGGGTAACAATAATGTAAATATGCAAATTAACTATACTATTAAACTCCCTATTAAAAATAGTGTAAACCTTAACAACGATTACGGTAATATAATATTGGATCGTGTAGATGGCCATGCAAAAATAAACTGTGATTATGGTAGGTTAGAGCTTGGAGAATTACGAGGACGCAACAATCAACTAAATTTTGATTACACATCCCGTTCTACCATTGGCTATATAAACAGTGGAGAAATTATAGCAGATTATTCTGGTTTTACAGTTGAAAAAGCAGGAGATTTAACCATAAAAGCTGATTATACCAATGCCACCGTTGAGCATATGGAAGACTTGGAATATTCCAATGATTATGGAAGTATGGAAATTGGAGAAGCCAACAACGTACATGGAACTGGAGATTATGTGGGTATAAAGTTAGGAACTATACATGGCAATGTTGATATTTCTGCAGATTATGGTTCGGTAAAAATCAACAATATGGCAGCCGACGCTGGAAATATAAATATTAGAACTGACTATACAGGAATTAAAATTGGCTATGACGCTCAATATTATTTTGACTTTGATATTACAACTGAATATGCTGGTGTAAGTGGTAAGGATGAATTTGAAATCAATATTAGTATAGAAAAATCACAAGAGAAACATTACAAAGGCTATCATGGAAAGAAAAACAGTGGTAACCAGGTTTCTGTGGATAGTGAATATGGAAGTGTATCATTTTATAAAAATTAATCAATCTTAAATTAATCAATCATGAAAAAATTAACAACATTTGGATTAGCACTATGTATGGTAGCTACCGTTACTGCACAATGGGGCCGAAAAATAAAAGGAAACGGAAACGTTGTAACCATTGAGCGATCAGTAGGCGATTATGATGACGTTGCACTCGCTGGATGGTTTGATGTAGATTTAGTTGCAGGCAATGAGGGCGAACTTATATTAAAAGGAGAAGAAAATTTATTGGAGTACATTAAGACGGAAGTTAAAGATGGTAAACTGGTCATTAAAGTAGAAAAAGGAGTTAATCTTAGGCCATCTCTTTGGAAGGAGGGTATACATATTACTGTACCAATAGAAAGTATTGATTCGGCAACTTTATCTGGGTCTGGTGACATTGTAGGTAAAACAACTATTAGAACCGATAATTTTAGAACTTCCATTTCTGGTTCTGGAGATATTTCTCTCACTGTTGAAGCCAAGACAATAAAAGCAAACATGTCTGGTTCTGGGGACATTACCTTAAGTGGTAAAGCATCAAATTTTGATGTAAGTATTTCTGGTTCTGGGGATATTAAGGCATATGATATGGAAGCCGATTATGTGGATGCGCGAGTATCTGGTTCGGCTGATATTAAAGTTACCGTAAATGAAGAATTGAAAGCCCGTGTTGCGGGATCAGGTGACATTCACTACAGGGGAAATCCTAAAAAAATCGATTCTAAATCTTCCGGATCTGGAGATATTTCCAAAAGTTAAGACAACTTGAGTTTATTCATCAAGAAAGCCCCAATTATGGGGCTTTTTTATTGGTATTCTTTATATATTATTATGAACTAAGCTTTGTTTTAAAAAAAGACATAGTGCGATTCCAAGCCAGTATAGCTGCAGAATCATCATATCTTGGTGTAGTATTATTATGGAAACCATGATTCACATCTGGATAAAAATAAGCCGAATGTTCAATATCATGTTCCTTTAGCACTTTTTCATAAGCCGGCCACCCAGCATTTACTCTTTGATCCAACCCTGCAAACTGAAGCATTAAAGGTGCTTTTATCATTGCAGCTTCTTCTTCTGATGGTTGTCCTCCATAAAATGGGACTGAGGCAGATAAAGAAGGTATTCTTACAGCCATCATATTTGAAATCCACCCTCCAAAACAAAATCCAACAACACCAACTTTTCCATTGCAATCTTTATGGTTAATAAGGTATTCATATGCAGCAATAAAATCTTCCAGCATTTTGTTTCGGTCTCTTTTTCTTTGCATTGCTCTTCCTTCATCGTCATTTCCAGGATATCCCCCAAGTGGAGATAGTGCATCTGGTGCCAATGTCATAAAACCCTCTAAAGCAGCCCTTCTTCCAACGTCTTCTATGTATGGATTAAGCCCACGATTCTCATGCACAACAACAATCCCTGGTAATTTACCTTTAGATTCAACAGGTTTAGAAAAAAGAGCCTTTATATTTCCTCCACCATCTGGAGAATCATAATTAATAAACCCCGATTCTAATCTAGAATCATTTGGTTTTACCAAAATAGAATCTTTATAGTTGGGCATTATAAAACTAAGAAGAGATGGAATTGTTATTCCCCCAACGGCATAAAGTGACAACTTTTTAAGAAATTGTTTTCTATCAATTTTATTGTGTGCATAATCATCGTATAAATCAAATACCTCTTGATTTATATCTTCCTTTTTAAGTTTTTTCATAATACCTAAGTTTGCAGAATAAATTTCAACTTACTTCTATTTGTAACTTACTAAAGTTCAGGTAAAAAAGTAAAAAATCAAACTTTAAAAAGTTAAAAAAATATTATTGCTTCTTTTGAATATTAACCCTTGTAAGCAAAACAGCCCCTATTATAAAAAACAGCCCAAGAAATATGGTGGCGTTGCGCATACTACTCACTTGTGCCACAAAACCATAAAGAAATGTGCCAATAATGATTCCTATTTTCTCCGCTACATCATAAAAACTAAAAAAGGAAGTAGTATCTGTTGTCTCAGGTAAAAATTTTGAATATGTAGATCTAGATAAGGCTTGTATACCGCCCATTACCATACCTACACACCCGGCAGCTATATAAAAATCCATGGGAGTTACCATAAAATAGGCATATATACATATAATCACCCATAAAATATTAACAAAAATAAGGGTCTTTACATTTCCAAATGTTTTAGAGGCCAAGGCCGTTAAAGTGGCTCCTAAAATAGCCACAACTTGTATCACAAGAATACTGATAATCAATCCAGTTGTACGTTCACTATCCGAACCCCACATAATTTCTTCTTCGCCAAAATAAGCAGCTATCAACATAATGGTCTGTACTGCCATACTGTAAACAAAAAAAGCACCCAAGTACCGTTTTAACTTGGTTTCAGTTCCTAATTGATGCCATACCCCTTTTAATTCTTTAAAACCGTTTAGAATAATATTCTTGCGTTCCCCTTCCCTTTTGTTTCCTTTTGGCAAATGCTTAAATGTGTATTGACTAAATAAAATCCACCAAACACCCACTGTAATAAAGGAATACTTCATGGCTTTTATCTCTGCCGCTTCACCCGCATCACCTTGAATTCCGAAAAAAGCGGGTTTCATCACCATGGCCAAATTAAAAAGAAGTAAAATAACACTACCTACATAACCCATAGAAAAACCTTTGGCACTAATGCGGTCCTGCTGTTCTGGAAAGGCTATATCTGGCAGGTATGAATTATTGATAGCAAAACTTACCCAAAAACCTACCAAACCAAAGAAATAACAGATTAAACCTATATAAATATTTTCTAAAGAGAACCAATAGAGTCCTATACAAGAAATTCCACCCAAATAGCAAAAGAATTTCATGAATATTTTTTTGTTCCCCAAGTAATCAGCAATTCCTGATAACAACGGAATAATCAATGCAATAAACACAAAAGCCAAAGAGGTCACATAACTAATAAGAGGAGCTCTAGCAATTTCACCTCCAAAAACCGTTACTTTCTCTATTTCCGCAGTTCTAAAAAGAGCTCCATAAAAGATGGGAAAAATAGCCGATGCAATGACCAAACTATATACCGAATTTGCCCAATCATAAAATGCCCATGCGTTTAAAAGTTTTTTACTCCCTTTGATTGCCAATGCTTTTACCATATGCTAAAAATAAAAAAGCTGCTCTAAAAAGAGCAGCTTCTAATATACAATTAATAATTTCTTTTAATTAATAATAAGATACAACACCATACTTTGCAGCTTCTTCTTTAGCCAATGGTGCCCAAGCAGTAAGGTTAGCAATTCTTGTATCATTGGATGGATGCGTACTCATAAACTCTGGTGGAGCCTCTCCTCCACTATTTGCCTTCATTCTTTTCCAAAGTTCTGCAGCTTCATCTGGATTGTAACCTGCAATGGCCATAATTTGCAAACCAATTCTATCAGCCTCAGTTTCATGACTTCTACTAAAAGGAAGCATTAGTCCCAATTGGGAACCTATGCCATATGCTTGGTTAAACATATTCCTTTTCTGTGGGTCTTTAATGGCTACATTTCCTGCAACGGCTCCCACTTGTTGCAGTGTACCAGCACTCATACGTTGGGCTCCATGATCGGCCAAAGCATGGGCAACCTCGTGACCCATAATTACTGCCACTCCTGTTTCTTGTTGTGCAATAGGTAAAATTCCTGTATAGAATACAATTTTACCCCCAGGCATGCACCAAGCATTTACAGTTTCATCCTTTACCAGGTTATACTCCCATTGATAATCTTTAAGGTATCCAGGATATCCATTTGCTGTTAACCATCTTTCTGCCGCAGATGAGATTCGTTGACCAACTTTTCGAATCATGTTGGCTTCTGCTGTACCAGTCACTGTTTCGTTCTCCCCTAAAAATTGATCGTATTGCGCAAAAGCCATTGGAAAAATCTGACTATTTGGGTAAAAATTCAATACTTTTTTCCCTGTAAAGGGATTTACTTTACATGAGGCAACGCCCAAAAAAATGGCCATTACCAATACTACTTTTTTCATAATGTTAGTGTTTATTTTAACATAGGTAATTTACAAAAAAATTAATTCCCTGTTATATGTAATTCTGTAAAGTCTTTACTTACTATAATACTATTATTTTGGTTAAGTTTTACAGAACTGGTTTCAACTTGCTCATTATCAACTTCTATAGTTTCAATTGTAAAGGGTAATCCATGAAACTGCAATTTAAATGTTTTGTAAGGTGTAATAAAACTACCATCTTTAAATTGCTGAATAATAAGCTCATCTTGTTTTCCTCTTAATCTAAATTTTCTCAAACTATATCTTCCCTTTTTATAGTCGTACCCGTCTTGTTGGTCTTCATAAATTTCTGAATGTTCTATACCATCTTTATAATATACATCTAGAACTAACTCCTCAATTTCCTTTTCACCAACATATTGTTGTATTGGGTATTTTGGAATCATGGCTCCCGCTTTTATGAACATTGGCACTTTGTCCAAGTCTGCAGATACCCATTTTTCCACACCACCCTTTACCATTTCGTCTGTCCAATAATTATACCATTCTCCCCTAGGTATATACATCCTACGTCCTTGAGCATTTGGTTCCTGTACTGGGCAAACCAAAATTTTCTCCCCAAAAATGAACTCATCTGTCCTAAAATGGGTTTGAGAATCACCTTGATCATAGAAAACCAAAGACTGTATCATTGGCAAACCGTCCTTAATATATTTATAGAACATGGTATAGAGATACGGTAACAATTGATACCTAAGCTCTATAAACTTTCTAACTATATCTGTTATTTCTTCACCAAAAGACCAAGGTTCTTGGTCTCCATGGTCGCCACTGGAATGTACCCTGCAAAAAGGATGGAAAATTCCTAATTGAATCCATCTAGCAAACAATTCCCCATTGGGTTGTTCGGCAAAACCTCCAATATCTGTTCCCACAAAAGAATACCCGCTTATGCACATACGTTGAATCTGAACATTGGCAATCCAAAGATGTTCCCAGGTAGCTACATTGTCCCCAGTCCAAGTAGCACAATATCTTTGTGTTCCAGAATAGGCTGCTCTAGTTAATACAAAAGGTCTTTTTGGATAAGTAAACTTTTTTAATCCGTCATAAGTTGCACGAACCATTTGCATACCATAAACGTTATGAGCCTTACGGTGACTGCAAGGGTGACCATCATAATCGTGTCTCATATCCAAGTTGGCAGTCTTTGTGGGCACTTCCATAATAGCTGGTTCGTTCATATCATTCCAAACACCATGAACACCAATATCTGCCATCATTTCTTTATAAAGACCAGCCCACCATTCTCTCACCTCTGGATTTGTAAAATCAGGAAATTTACATTCTCCAGGCCATACTTTTCCTTTAAAATGTGGACCATCTGCCCTACGGCAAAAGAAACCATTGTCCATAGCCTGTTGATATACCCAATATTCATTGTCAATTTTAATTCCTGGGTCAATCATGGTCACTGTCTTAAAGCCAATTTCCATTAAATCATCAACCATTTTTTTAGGGTTTGGAAAACGTTTGTTGTCCCAGGTAAAACAACGAAAACCTTCCATATAATCTATGTCCAAATAAATGGCATCACAGGGTATATTTTTCTCCCTAAAAGTAGATGCAATTTTCTTTACATTTTTTTCAGGGAAATAACTCCATTTGGATTGATGAAAGCCCATTGCCCACATCGGTGGCAACTCTGGTACCCCAGTTAAATCTGTATAAGCTTCAACAACTTGCGACATTTTGGGGCCATAGAAAAAATAGTAATTCATTTCTCCTCCATCTGCCCAAAAACTAGTCACATGCCTTTTTTCATGAGCAAAATCAAAATAAGTGCTAAAAGAGTTGTCAAAGAAAATTCCATATGCAGCTTCGTTATGCAAACCAATATAAAAAGGAATAGATTTATATAAAGGTTCTTGATCTTTTCCATAAGCATATTGGTCAGTGACCCAATTGTTTACTCTTTTCCCTTTTAGATTAGTATGTGAAGCTTTATCACCCATTCCATAATAGCTCTCACCAGACTGGGTTACTTTACTCATTTTTACAATGTTACCACCGTAATCAAAATTTTCTTCCCAATGAAAGCCAAGCTCGTCCTCATTTATTATGTTCCCCTCTAAATCTGCTATTTGTACTTTTAAGTCATCCTTTTTTACATAGATAATAATCTTAGAGGTTTTTATAACATATTCTGGAATTTCCTCGGTTACTTCTAAATGATTATATCCTGTGCTTACATCATCACTTATAGCATAAGAAAAATCTGGTTCAAAAACATGTTCTGTAGCATATCTAAAACGAACAGCACTATCTCTTAAAATGGTTATTTCTAATATAACTCCATTTTTGGTTGTAAAATATACTTTATCTTTTTCTTGCTTAAACGAAGTGATAAAATTTGGAAATTGATTTCCTCTTTTATTAACATCAGTATTGGTAATCATAAATTATTTATTTTATTCCCCAACAAAAGAAATACTTTGGTCGATAATATTAAAACTATACAATGCACATTACCGAAGTATTTGCATAATGTGATTTTTTTATACTATTTTTTATTGAAAAATGACAACACCTAGCGGTGGAATATCAATTTCAATAGAGTTATTATATCCATGCCAAGGCTCCATGGTAGTTTTTACATTTTTATTAAGCATTCCACTACCTCCATAGGCAACATCATCACTATTAAATATCTCTTTTAACTTCTTTTTTAAAGGTACTCCCACTCTATAATTTTCCCTAGGAACTGGCGTAAAATTACAAGCCACAATTACATCATTTTTCTCATCATGCCCTTTTCTAATATACGTTAAAACGGAATTTTCATGGTCTCCATAATCTATCCACTGGAACCCTTCTGAGCTAAACTGTTTTTCATATAATGCAGGATAATTTTTATAAATGCCATTTAAATCCTTTACCATTTTTTGTACCCCTGCATGAAAATCGTACTGAATCAAATGCCAATCCAAACTTTGTTGAAAATTCCATTCCGAGGACTGCCCAAATTCACCGCCCATAAAAACAAGATTGGCACCTGGATGGGTATACATATACCCAAACAACAATCTAAGATTTGCAAAACGTTGCCACTCATCTCCTGGCATTCTATACAAGAGGGATTGCTTACCATAAACCACCTCGTCATGAGAAAAAGGAAGCATAAAATTCTCTGTAAACGTATAGGTCATACTAAATGTTAAATCATTCTGATGGTGCTTTCTATAAATTGGTTCTTTTTTAAAATACTCCAACGTATCGTGCATCCAACCCATCATCCATTTCATTCCAAAACCAAGCCCACCATATTCTACAGGTTTGGAAACTCCTGTAAAAGCGGTTGATTCTTCTGCAATGGTCTGTACACCATCAAAAGTTGTATATATGGTTTCATTAAGTTCTCTAATAAAAGAAATGGCTTCTAAATTTTCATTGTTACCGTACATATTAGGCTCCCACTCACCTTCTTCTCTAGAATAATCCAAATAAAGCATAGAAGCAACAGCATCTACTCGCAAGGCATCTGCATGAAATTGATCCAGCCAAAACAAAGCGTTACTAATTAAAAAGGCCCTTACTTCATTTCTTCCATAGTTAAAAATCAAGCTTTTCCAATCTGGATGGTATCCTTTTTTATAATCTGGGTGTTCATATAAATGAGATCCATCAAAAAAGCCTAGACCGTGCGCATCTTCTGGAAAATGAGAAGGTACCCAATCCAAAATAACTCCAATATCGTTTTGATGCAATTTATCAACCAGCGTTTTAAATTCCTCCGGTTTTCCAAATCTAGATGTAGGCGCAAAATATCCTGTAAGTTGATATCCCCAAGAAGGGTCGTACGGATATTCCATAATAGGCATAAACTCTACGTGTGTAAAGTTCATTTCCTTAAGGTATTTTACTAAATCGTCGGCCAAATCTAGGTAAGACATAAATTCATTGCCATTCTTCCTTTTCCACGAACCCAAATGAACTTCGTAAACGGCATAGGGTTTGTCTAGCCCATTTTTATCTGCTCTGTAGCCCATCCAAGCAGAATCGTTCCATTTATAATCTGCATTCCAAACTACAGAAGCTGTATTCGGTGGATGCTCACAATACCTGCCAAAAGGATCAGCTTTTTCTGTAATTATACCATTATTATTAGACTCTATTTTATACTTGTACTTACTGCCATGGCCTATATTTGGAATAAAACCTTCCCAAATACCACTTTCATCCCACCTTACATAAAGATTATGCTCCCCACCTGTCCAATAGTTAAAATCACCTACTACAGAAACTTGCTTTGCTGATGGGGCCCAAACGGCAAAATAAGTTCCTTCAACCCCATCTACTTTTATAGCATGTGAACCTAGCTTTTCATAAAGTTTATAGTGCTTACCTGATTTAAAAAGATTTATATCAAATTCCGTAAATAAACTATGTGTAATTACTTTGGCCATTTGCATAAGAAGTAATATTGTTAACAGGCACCAAAAGTAATGTTTTTCTAATGAAAAGTTACTTATACAGTACACTATACATTTTCATTAAAATAAGTTTTTTTGCTAAAAACATTTTTTTGGAATGCTTTTTGTTTTTAACCAATAACTAAGTGTTCTAAACAGTCTATTTCTGTTTATTGAGAACCAAACACAAACAATTAAAAATTAGATATTATGAAAAAAATCACATTAGTACTCGGCGCATTTTTAACTCTATTCATCATATCATGTGAAGGACCTCCAGGACCTCCAGGGTTTGATGGTTTTGATGGGATTGATGGCCAGAATGGACAAGATGGTATAAATATTTTAGGCCAAGTTATAGATATAGAGGGAAGTTTTACTCCAGAGGATGATTATTCCATTTTCTTTGAGTTTCCACAAACTATTGAGGTATTTGAGTCTGATGTGGTATTGGTATACCTCTTATGGGATCAAACTGAAGATAACAATGGAGAAGCAGTGGATATATGGAGACTATTACCACAAACTAGAATTTTGGACCAAGGACTGTTACAGTACAATTATGACCACACATTTTTGGATGTGAATATTTTCTTGGAATCTGATTTTGATTTGGGAACATTACAGGCTGGTGATACAGACAATCAGGTTTTCAGAATTGCAGTTATTCCTGCGGACTTTACATCTGGTAAAATGGATAAGTCTAATATCTCATCTGTTATGAAGGCTTTAGGGGTAGAAGAAAAGAATGTACAAAAAATTATGCTAGATTAATCCCCAACACAATTTAGCAGAACCCTATCTTCATTTTGAGGATAGGGTTTTCTTTTATGTTTCCGTGATAAAATTGTGATATGGTTATATTAATTTTGAATTATATTTAATCCTTAACATTTAAATACATCATGTTCAAAAAAATATATTTTATTGTATTTCTTGTCCTAGTTGGATGCAAAGGGAATTCTCAAGAAAAAAAAATAGAGGAATCTGCAAAACAAGAACAGTATGCGGTTACAAAAACAGATGCAGAGTGGAGAAGCCAATTGACTGATTTGCAATACTACATCCTTCGAAAAGCGGGAACAGAAAATGCTTTTACCAGTGATTTACTAAACAATAAGGAAAAAGGGGTCTATGTCTGCGCAGGTTGCAACACAGAATTGTTCAAAAGCGATCATAAGTTTAAATCTGGCACAGGGTGGCCAAGTTTTGACCGTGAAATTGAAGGAAATGTTGCTTTTGACACCGACTACAAAATAGGATACGCGCGTACTGAGGAACATTGTGCTACATGTGGTGGGCATTTAGGACATGTATTTAATGACGGTCCAAGAGAAACCACTGGAGAAAGACATTGTATTAATGGTGCGGCACTAAAATTTATTCCTAAAGGTTAAATTAAAAAATGAAATTTTAGTTTATTAATTTTTACTCCCCTTATAGGCTTTCCGTTTTGGTTTTGTAACTTTGCACCTGCAAAAAAGCATATCAAAAAAAATATTCATGAGCAACTTTGATGTTATTGTTTTAGGTAGTGGTCCTGGAGGTTATGTTACGGCTATTAGAGCCTCTCAATTGGGTTTAAAAGTAGCCATTATAGAAAAGGAAAGCCTAGGTGGTATTTGCTTAAATTGGGGCTGTATTCCAACAAAAGCATTGTTGAAATCTGCTCAAGTTTTTGAGTATTTGCAACATGCTGGCGATTATGGACTTATAGCTGATGGAGTGGACAAAGATTTTAATGCTGTAGTAAAAAGAAGCCGAAATGTTGCTGATGGAATGAGCAAAGGCGTTCAGTTTTTAATGAAAAAAAATAAAATTGAAGTCATTAACGGATTTGGAAAAATAAAATCTGGCAAAAAAGTAGTAGTAACTGCTGAAGATGGAAAAGAAACAGAATATTCCGCCAATCATATAATTATTGCTACAGGTGCCCGTAGTAGAGAATTACCAAGTTTGCCACAAGATGGTGAAAAAATCATTGGATATCGTGAAGCCCTTAGTCTAAAAAAGCAACCTAAAAAATTGGTTGTAGTTGGTAGTGGTGCTATCGGGATTGAATTCGCGTATTTCTACAATGCAATGGGTACAGAAGTAATTGTTGTTGAATATTTGCCAAATATTGTTCCTGTTGAAGATGAGGATGTTTCCAAACAATTGGAGCGCAGCTTTAAAAAAGCAGGAGTTAAAATAATGACTTCTTCTGAAGTAACAAAGGTTGATACATCTGGAGAAGGAGTTAAAGTGACTGTTAAAACCAGTAAAGGAGAAGAAATCTTGGAAGCAGACATAGTGCTTTCTGCAGTGGGTATAAAAACCAATATAGAAAACATAGGTTTGGAGGATGTTGGTATTGCTACCGATAGAGATAAGATTTTGGTCAATGATTTTTACCAAACAAACATTCCAGGATATTATGCCATTGGTGATGTAACTCCTGGGCCTGCATTAGCTCATGTTGCCTCGGCAGAGGGAATTATATGTGTAGAAAAAATTGCTGGAATGCATGTTGAGCCATTGGATTATGGAAACATACCAGGTTGTACTTATTGCATGCCCGAAATTGCATCTGTAGGTCTAACTGAAAAACAAGCAAAAGAAAAAGGATTGGATATTAAAATTGGTAAATTTCCTTTCTCCGCTAGTGGTAAAGCAAAAGCTGCTGGAAATCCAGATGGGTTTGTTAAAGTAATTTTTGATGCCAAATATGGTGAATGGTTAGGTTGTCATATGATCGGTGTTGGAGTTACAGATATGATTGCAGAAGCTGTTGTTGCACGTAAGTTAGAAACTACTGGACATGAGATTTTAAAAGCAGTACACCCACACCCAACCATGAGTGAAGCAGTTATGGAAGCTGTAGCTCATGCTTATGATGAAGTAATCCACTTATAATGCTAAAAATCTTTAGAGGAACAGCCATCCTAGAAGGCATCTCCTACCTTATGCTTTTTGGATTTAGTATGCCCTTAAAGTATTGGGCAAATATTCCAGAACCTAATAAATGGATAGGTTATGTACATGGAGGACTTTTTATTGCCTATGTTGTGTTATTGGTTATACTGACTTTTGAAAAAAAGTGGGGCTTTAAAAAGTTTTTTATTTTAGGAATTGCATCCCTTTTACCTTTTGCTACTTTTTATGTAGACAAAAAGTATTTAAAAGGAGAACAGTAAAAAATGTTTGGCTGAGCAGAATCGAAACCTTATACCAAGGTTTTTAATTGCTACACATTCCTTAAAAATACAGGTATAACTTTTTAAGATATATTGCTCATATGGAGATTGCTTTACTATGTTCGCAATGACGTAAAAACTACAAAAAACTCTGTATTGCCAAATCATAGCTTTGTAATCCAAAACCAAGAATAACACCTTTTGCCACTGGGGAAATATAGGACACATGTCTAAATTCCTCTCGTTTATGGGTATTAGATATATGAACCTCTATAACTGGAGTTTCAATCCCTTTTATAGCATCTCCAATACCAATTGAAGTATGGGTATAAGCGCCAGCATTGAGTATAATTCCATCATACGAAAAACCAACTTCATGTAATTTATCTATGATTTCTCCCTCTATATTAGATTGGTAATATTCCAGAGAAATTTCAGAAAATTTAGCTTGCAACGTTTTAAAATAATCTTCAAAAGTAGTACTGCCGTATACCTCTGGTTCGCGCTTACCGAGAAGGTTTAAATTTGGTCCGTTTATGATTAGTAGCTTCATAATGGTAAAAGTAAATGAAAATAAATGCAAAAAAAAACGGAAGATAAACTTCCGCTTTTTAATATATTTTTTCTTCCCTATTTAAAGAAATAAGCTACGCCGATATTTAATGTTGCACTTTTAACATCTAATGACCCTCCTAAAGGTCCTGAATACCAATCTGTAAGTGCAAATGCATATCGTGCCTGAATCATAAAGTTTTCACTAACATCAAACCCAGCGCCAAAACCAAGTTCTACCCCAACAGTATTCAACACATCATCAATATTACCATTCGTTCCCAAAACGCCTTCTACATCTTGTATTGCCTGTTTAATATCATCCAAATTAGATGAGAAACTAAATTGTGGTCCTGCTTGTACATGAAAGCCATCCGCTACATAATATTTTGCCATAACAGGTAAATAAACAAAGGACAAATCCCCAGCACTACCATAGGTAAGTTCTGGTTGCACATGTAATTTATCGGTAGCGGCAATATCCAACAGGCCTCCAACATAAAAACCAGTTTTGTTAACAGCATCAAGGTTTGCCAAATTAAATCCTAAAAGAGATACGTTTATATCAGCATTGGTGTTAAGCAGTCCACCAGTTACCCCAAATTTTACATTTCCTTGGGCTTGCAAGCCCAGGTGCAAGAATGATGCTACAATAAGAGCAATAAATAATTTTTTCATAATAATTAGTGTTTCGTTTGTGTTTTCTCAAATATATAAAAACTTAAATCAAATGGTGTGCCACTATTTTTTTTGAATGATATGATACTATCTTTGGAGTAATGAATTGGAAACAAGCCATACAAGATTATCAACATTATCTAAGTATAGAACGTGGATTATCTGCCAATTCAATAAAAAATTATGTGTTTGATGTTGAAAAACTCCTATTGTTTCTAGAATCACATAAACTAACAGAAACTCCCCTATCCATTAATAAAGAAACTGTTCAGCAATTTATCTATGAGGTTGCTACAGCCGTAAACCCAAGATCACAGGCACGTATTATTTCTGGTCTCAAAAGTTTTTTTAATTATCTGGTTTTTGAAGATTATAGAAAAGACAATCCTTTAGATTTAATAGAGTCCCCTAAAATTGGCAGAAAACTTCCAGATACACTTTCAGAAGAGGAAATTAACGCTCTTATAGAAGCTATTGACCTTTCTAAGCCAGAAAGTGAACGCAATAGAGCTATGTTAGAAACATTGTATGGCTGTGGATTACGAGTATCAGAACTAATAGGTTTAAGAATATCTGACCTATTCTTTGATGAAGATTTTATAAAAGTAACTGGCAAAGGAGACAAACAACGTTTTGTACCCATTAGCAAGGTCAATAAAAAGTACATCAATATCTATAGAAAAGAAGTTAGAGTACACATGACCATCCAAAAAGGTTATGAGGACACGTTGTTCCTAAATAGAAGGGGGAAGCAATTGACAAGAGCCATGGTATTCACCATTATAAAACAATTAGCTGAAAAAATTGGGTTGAAAAAGAATATTAGTCCGCATACGTTTAGGCACTCCTTTGCCACCCATTTATTAGAAAACGGCGCAGATTTAAGAGCAATACAACAAATGTTAGGACATGAAAGCATTACTACAACTGAGGTATATATGCATGTAGACCGCAGTCATTTAGCTGATGTTTTAAATAAATTTCATCCAAGAAAAAATTAAGAGCAGTTATGAAGAACAGGTTATTCACTATTATTTTTGGCATTATTTTGTCAATGGATTTAATAGGCTGTGCATTTGCCAAATATGAATCCATCCGTTACGCCACAAAACCAGCCATTACTATTTCTCTACTAGTCTTTTTGTTATTACAAAAGAAGGTACATAGTAGAACTAAAAAGTTTATAGCCCTTGGGTTGTTGTTCTCATTACTTGGTGATGTTTTGCTAATGTTCACCAATAAATCTGAACTCTACTTTATGGGTGGTCTTTTTGCTTTTTTAATGGCACACCTCATGTATATCACTGGGTTTTTTAAGAAATCATTTCTACAATCTAAGTATCTTGTAATTTCCTCAATTGGTTTGCTTTTATATACTGCTTTAATACTTTTCTTTATTGGACCCAATCTTGGAGCATTATTGCCCTATGTCATAATCTATATTTTTGCAATTATGTTACTGGGGTTAGTTGCTTTGATAAGGAAGTCTTTTGTAAATTCAGCAAGCTATTTGTTTTTGCTTTTTGGAGCACTCTTTTTTATTATTTCAGATTCACTTTTGGCCCTCAATAAATTTTATACTGATTTTCCTTTTTCGGGTGTAGCAATTATGCTCACATATGGTTTAGCACAATTATTAATTGTTTACGGTGGAATTACGGAAACTGATTAAAACTTACTGATATAATCATAAAGAACATCTCCAAGGTATTAATCCTTAAATTGAGTATAATTCTTCTTGTATGGTCTAATAATTAAACGTGCCTCCCGATCAAAACGAATATAATTATAAACCCAGTTTACAAAGACCACCATTCTATTGCGGAAACCAATTAAAAAAAACAGGTGTACAAACATCCACACAAACCATGCAAAGACACCTTGGAACTTAAATTTTGGCAAATCTACCACAGCTTTGTTACGGCCAATGGTTGCCATACTTCCTTTGTCTTTGTATTGAAACGATTCTAAAGGCTTGTTTTCCAATATCCTAACCAAGTTGTCTCCCAAGCATTTTCCTTGTTGTATGGCTGGCTGTGCCATCATTGGGTGCCCATTAGGGCTATCTTTTGTTTCCATAAAAGCCACATCACCGATAGCAAAAACATCAACAAATCCTTTGACCTGACTAAATTCGTTCACTTTTAGTCGGTTACCATAAGTAAGAAAATCTATGGCATCCAACCCTTTAATACTAACCGCTTTTACCCCTGCTGCCCAAACCAAGGTGGCGGATTCAAAAGTAAGATCGGTTTTAGTAGTAACCAATTTTCCGTCATACCCCGTAACTCGAGTTTCTTTCCATACTTGCACTCCCAATTTTTCTAAAAAATCTTCCGCTTTTTTAGATGCCTTGGCACTCATTCCCTTTAAAAGACAATCTCCAGATTGAATTAAATTTATTTGAGCCCTTCTTGTGTCCAAATCTGGGTAATCCTTGGGTAAGATTCCTTTTTTTATTTCCGCCAATGCACCAGCCAACTCAACTCCTGTAGGACCACCGCCTACAATAACAAAATTCATAAGAGCATCCCTTTCGTGCATTGCATCTGTTAGCAATGCCTGCTCAAAATTTTCTAGAATAAGGCTTCTAAGGTTCAGTGCCTGTGGTATGGTTTTCATGGCCATACTATTCTTCTCTATTTCGGTATTACCAAAAAAATTGGTTTCAGATCCAGTTGCAAGCACTAAATAATCATATTTTAAATCTCCTATATCAGTCTTAATTATCTTATTTTCTGTAGAAATTTCTTCAACCTCAGCAAGTCTAAAAAAGAAGTTAGGATAATCTTGTAAAATCTTTCTAATAGGATAGGCAATTGAATCTGGTTCTAGTCCACCTGTTGAAACTTGATACAGCAATGGCTGAAAATTATGGTAGTTGTGCTTATCCAACAATACTACCTGAACTTCTTTCTTACTTAACTTTTTAGCCAATGAAACACCTGCAAAACCACCGCCAATAATTACTATTCTTGGAAAACTAGACTGTGGAATATTCATAATTGATAAATAAGTCGCAAAATTAAGCATTAGACCCTTGTCAGCACAAAAGAATGAACTTGTTTTTAGTATATTTATCTAATAGCTAATTTATTCTTCCAATTATGAAAAAAATACTCCTATCCGTCATTGCTTGTTTAACATTTGTTGTTGGTTTTGGCCAAAAAAAAATTGATGATGTACTTAAAAAATTAGATAGTAAAAGTGAAGCCTATGGAACAATTGCCCATACTATTTGGAATCTTGCTGAAATGGGATATTTAGAGGAGAAAAGTTCTGCTTTGCTTCAAAAAACATTGGCAGACGAAGAATTTTCTATTAAAAAAGGGGTTGCAGGGATTCCAACAGCTTTTATTGCTGAATATGGTAGTGGCTATCCTGTAATTGCTATTCTTGGTGAATATGATGCCTTGCCAGGATTGTCTCAGCAAGCAGTACCCGAAAAGAAAACAGCAAACAAACTGGCTGGGCATGCTTGTGGGCATCACTTGTTTGGAACCGCTTCTACTGCAGCAGCAATTGCAGTTAAAGATTGGATGAAAACAAATAAAATAAAAGGTACAGTTCGTTTTTATGGATGTCCAGCAGAAGAAGGTGGATCAGGAAAAGTTTATATGGTTCGTGAAGGCCTTTTTAATGATGTAGATGTAGCCTTGCATTGGCACCCTAGTTCTCAAAACTATGCAAGTGCTGGAGCAGCCCTGGCAAACAAATCTGCTAAATTTAGATTTTATGGAGTTTCAGCTCATGCTGCTGGTGCTCCAGAAAAAGGGAGGTCTGCCCTGGATGGTGTTGAGGCTATGAATAATATGGTAAATATGATGCGCGAGCATATCCCGCAAGAGGCAAGAATTCATTATGTAATAACAGACGGTGGTAAAGCTCCCAATGTAGTTCCAAATTTTGCCGAAGTATATTATTATGCCCGTCATAATAATAGGGATGTTGTAATCGATGTCTTTGACAGAATTGTAAAAGCGGCAAAAGGTGCGGCCTTAGGCACTGGAACGACAATGGATTATGAAATGATTGGAGGGGTCCATGAATTATTACCCAACCTTACTATTCAAAAAGTGATGCATGATAATTTATCAAAAGTAGGTGGCATCACCTATACTGATGTAGAACTAGAGTTTGCTGATAAGATTTCCAAAACTTTAGGTTATGATAAAACCGACTTGGAAACAGCAAGAGGGGTTCAACCGTATAGAACAGAAGCGAGGGCATATGGTTCCACAGATGTAGGCGACGTTAGTTTCACCGTTCCCACAGCTGGTATGGGAACTGCAACTTGGGTGCCAGGAACACCAGCGCATAGTTGGCAAGCAGTGGCTGCCGGAGGGACTTCTATTGGACAAAAAGGTATGATGATTGCTGCAAAAACATTAACACTGACTGCTATTGATATATTAAAAGATACTAACCTGATCAAAAAAGCAAAGGAAGAACTTACTGAAAAGCGAGGTGCCGATTTTGTCTATATTCCACTCTTAGGTGACCGCCCACCAGCATTGGATTACAGGAAATAAATACATTTATTTTTATTTTACCTGTAACAAATCTTTAATCTGTGTTACTTATAGAGTAATCAACCTTCTAATAAAATTTGGATAAAGAACTGGAACATAAATTTGTAACAGAACTAGAGAGCAATCAAAACATTGTTCACAAGGTCTGTAGTCTGTATACAAATGATAGGGATTCCCATAACGATTTGTTTCAAGAAATAACCATACAATTATGGAAGGCATATCCTAAATTCAGGGGAGATTCAAAATTCAGTACATGGATGTACAGAGTATCATTGAACACGGCAATAACACTATATAGAAAGTCAAAAAGAACTATTAAGACACAAGATTATGAATCGGTTATTTTTAAAATAAAATCCGATGAATATGACAATACACAAGAAGAACAATTAAAACTGATGTACAATGCTGTAAAGCAATTAGGCGATATAGACAAAGCATTGGTTTTTCTTTATTTAGAGAATAAGAATTATACAGAAATAGCGGAAACATTGGGTATTACAGAAGTAAACACTCGTGTTAAAATGAACCGCATAAAAAATAAATTAAAAACCATACTTAATCCTTAAGGATATGATGGACGAATTAGAATTATTAAAAAAAGACTGGCAAAAAAAGGAAGAGCATCTTCCAAAATTGTCCTACAGCGAAATCCATAATATGCTATGGAAAAAGTCATCATCTATAGTAAAATGGATAATGATAATCAGCATTTTAGAATTTGTGTTACCACACATTGCCTATCTTTTTCCTTCATTAAGGAAAAATCTAGATGTATATAACCAACTTGGATTAAGTAACCTAATGATAGGTTTATCCATTATACAGTATTCAGTAGTTATATATTTTATTTATCAATTCTATAAAAGATATAAAGAGATTTCCGTATTGGATAGTGCTAAAAATTTAATGGATAAAATAATTAAAACTAGAAGAACTGTTAAGCATTATGTAATTTTTTGCCTTTCCATATTATTTGTTACTTGTATACTGTTTATAGTTTCTATTTATTTAAGTGATGCAATTTTTGATGTTTTTCCAATCCCAGAAGATAAAGACATTTCTCCAGAAAAATATAAAAGCATATTTCTTTGGACGATGAGTATCTTAAGTGTAGTTATTGTTTTGGTCATGGGAGCAATCTATTTTCTACTCTATGGAATTCTACTAAAAAAACTTAACAGAAATTATAAGGAATTAAAGCAATTAGAAGTTTAAGCCCGCCACTGGCGCTCCTTATTTTCTTCTTCAAGGGCCAATAATTCTGCTTTTGAAAGTACTTTTAAAAAGGAAGGATGTTGTTCAATGGCAAATTCCAATTTTTCTATAATTACCTCCATAGATTCATTTTCATAATCAATTTCTATAGGTTCTTTTATCACCATAGATTGTAAAATCCCTTTTTTCTTTACTCTAAGTCCTTTTTTATCAAAAGAACGTCTAAAACCATCTATGACAACAGGTACCACGACTGGTTTATATTTTTTAATTATATGAGCTGTTCCTTTTCTTAGAGGTTTCCATGGTGTAGTAGTTCCTTGAGGAAAAGTAATGACCCAACCATCATTTAATGCTGTTCCAATATTAGAAATATCGCTCATTTTTACTTGTCTATTAACATCCTTGCCTTCAGCCCGCCATGTACGCTGTATACTAATGGATCCTGCATAGGCTAATATTTTGGTCAATAGACTTTTTTTCATGGTTTCCGCGGCAGCTACATAGTACATATTTAGCTTAGGATGCCATATGTAACCAATATTTTTAATACTATCGTCCCTACCACTAAGACTAGCATTAAAGACATGGAACATAGCTACTACGTCCGCAAAATAAGTTTGGTGATTGCTTACAAAAAGTACATTGGTATCTGGAAGGTTTCTTATTATTTCCGAACCCTCAACCTCCAGTTTATTAAATCCTTTATAACGTTGATGTGACATGATTCCCAAAATGCGAATCAGCCATTTCTTCAAGAACAGTATATGCCCAAAAGGATTTTCTTTAAATATGCCCATAGATTGCAAAACTACAAAATATGGTTTTATAACACTTGTTTAAACAGCTCCTTTACCTCACTCAACATCATAGCTGTTGCTCCCCAAACGGTATAACCATTTAATTTAAAAGCAGGTACCTCCCAATCTTGAGCATAGGAAGTTGTTATTTTTTCTTTAATTACCATCTTCTCATCCATAAATTCCATCAAAGAAACTTCAACCAATGCCTCTACTTCGTCTTCTTGCAGCCTAAAGGGTGCATCCATATTATATAACCCCAAATAAGGGAATACTTTAAAATTGCTAGGAGGAATATATACTTGTGATAGTTCTTTAATAACTTTCACATTTTTGGGATGCACACCTACTTCTTCATGGGTTTCTCTCAATGCCGTAGAGAGCAAATCTTCATCAGTATGCTCCATTTTACCCCCAGGAAAACTTATTTGGTTGCTATGAATTCCTTCATAGGTTCTTCTTAAAATAAGGAGCAAATGGGTATTATCGACTGCATCAGGATAAAACAGGGCCATAACCCCTGCTTTTCTTGGGTTTCTTTTTTTAACATCTTCTTCTTTTAATTCTAAAACTCTTGCCAATGGTGCCATTTTATAATGAGAATCTATCCCAGGAAGCGGTAGATTTTCTATTTTTGAAACCTGTTGGGAGAAATCAGTAAAGTTCATGATGGTTAAAAGATTAGCATACATTACAATAATACTATTTTTTTTAGGCGCTTGTAAACAAACTACGAAGGAAAAGCCTGTAACCCCAAAACTCCAAAGCCAGAAAGCAGTGGATTCTATTGCTACTTTGATTGAAGAAGAGGAAAAAGAGGAATTTGTTTTAACAGAGGAAAATGCGATTGACTTTTTCTTTAACTATCAAAAAACGCTTGTAGAGAGCAAAGTAAAAATAACTACCAATCTTGGTAGTTTTATTGTTGAGCTGTATGATAATGTTCCCTACCACAAAGCAAATTTTATTTACCTAACCAAAAAAGAATATTTTAACAATACCATGTTCCATAGAGTGGTAAAAAACTTTATCATCCAAGGTGGCAACTCCGATTCTATGGAGGCAGCAAAAAAGAGAAGGGAAATAGGCAAGTATCTTCTACCACCTGACACAAGAAAAGGGTATAAGCATCATCGTGGTACTATTTCCATGCCCAGTAGCGAAATAGACAATCCACATATGCTGGCTTCACCTTATGAATTCTTTATTGTAGTTACCAACCCTGGTTCGTATCATTTAGATGGAGACTATACCCCTTTTGGCAAAGTAATACAAGGAATGGATGTTGTGGATATAATAAACCAACAACCTGTGGATGATGGCGACTGGCCTTCACCTAATATTTATATTATTAAGGCAGAGGTTATACAGTAACCCTAGATTTTTTGGGTGTAATAATTATAGTCTTTTAATACAGTATCCAAATATTGTACGTCGTATAATTCAGAATTCGTATTTAAAATACTTTCAACCTTATCTCTTAAGGTTTTCATTGTTTTATAATCACTACTTCTTTTGGCTATATGATAGGTTTCTTTAATAAGGCGTACATCCTTGTCAGTCAATAATGTAACGTTGTTAAACTTAGGTAGATATTTTTCTTCTACTTCTTCTAAAATAGTGTGAGATACTTTGACCTTGTTTTTGGTGCTTATTACCACTGTTCCTGCTGCGGCATCTCCCAAACGTTGCCTTTTTTCAGAAAATAGAATAGTCAAAAGTCCAATAGACCCAACAAAAATCCAAATATCAACCAAGCGCAGCATCCACCTTACAAAATAGTTAGAGAATTCAACAGGTGACCCATCAACTTTCACCACCCGCATCTTCAACAACATTTTACCTACCGTACGGCCATTGAACAAGCTGTGCATTAATAAACTATAAAACATGGCTGGTAAAAAAATTAATGCCACGAGTCCACGCTGTGTCCATGAATCATCAAAAACATAGCCAATGGCATCTCCTATAAGGTTTACCAAAACAGAATAGAGATACAAGATAAATGCATCAATAAAAAAAGAGACTATGCGCTCACCAATACTGACAATCTTATAATCTAAATTGACATTTTGCGTTGTATTGATTTGAAGATTGGACATATTAATACTATTTTTAACTCTATAAGTAAACTCCCTATATGCGCGAAGCCGCTTTTGTGAAGCAAAATAAGGAAAAATGGATTGCTTTTGAAAAAGCCATCACCCTTAACTCCAACATCAATCCAGACGAACTTGCCAATGGCTACATTCAGTTGACCAATGATTTGGCATATGCACAGACATATTACGCAGAAAGTAAAACTTTATTGTACTTAAATTCTTTGGCCTCGCAGGCGCATCAAAAAATTTATAAGAACAAAAAAGAAAGTAGAAACCGGATTGTTGATTTTTGGCTAAGAGAATTTCCTTTATTTTTTAGGCAATATCATAGGACATTAGGAATTGCTTTTCTAATTTTTGCCGTTGCATCTGCCATAGGCAGTATTTCAGCCATCAATGATTCAACCTTTGTACGGTTAATTTTAGGGGATGCCTATGTAAATACTACTCTTAATAATATTGCAGAGGGTGACCCAACTGCCATTTATAAAGGTGGCAGTGAGATAGGAAGCTTTTTAGGCATTACAATAAACAACATACGTGTTGCTTTTTTTGCATTTGCTTTTGGGGTGATAACGAGTATTGGAACGGCATACATTCTTTTTAGCAATGGCGTAATGTTGGGTGCATTTATAACTTTTTTCTATACTAAAGGAGTGTTTTTTGAGGCTAACAAACAAATATGGCTACATGGCGCCATAGAAATTTCTGTCATCATTATTGCTGGCTGTGCTGGTCTTATTATGGGCAATGGTATTCTATTTCCGAAAACTTTTTCTAGACGGGTTTCATTTATGAGAGGTGCCAAAGATGGGCTTAAAGTAGTCGTAAGCACCATCCCATTTTTTATTATTGCTGGGTTTATTGAAGGTTTTATTACCCGTTATTCCAATATGCCCACGTGGTTGGCGTTTCTTATTATTGGTAGCTCATTGGCTCTAATACTTTTTTATTATATCCTCTACCCCATCATTTTAAACAGACAACATGCAAAACAATACTCAGAGTAAGTATATAGAGTTAAAAGTAAATCGTGATTTTGGCGACATTGTCACCACCTATTTTGATTTTATAAAGCAAAATCTGAAAAAATTCACAAACATTTTTTTAAACTATAATGGCATTTTTTTAATAGGGCTGCTTGTGGTAAGTTACCTATTGGTATCTGGTTTTATAGGAATGTTTACCGCCCAAAGCAATGGAAATATTAATACTTTATATGATGATTCCTATATGGGCTATTTGGTTGCGGGCGGAATACTATATTTTATTATCATAATAATGGTGGGGGTGCTAAATTATAGTTTAGCAGGAGCGTATATGATTAATTATGAAATACATCAAGGCAATGATTTTGGGAAAAAAGATGTCTGGAATTTTGTAAAACAGCGGTTAGGAAGCATTGTCCTTTTTGTGCTACTTCTTATTTTAATCTATATAGGGTGTTCTATCGTTGGTTTTATTCTCATGATTATTCCCTTTTTGGGTGTTTTTGCCTATTACATTCTAATTTTCTTTGTTTTGGGTTGGTTTGGAGTTTCTTTCTTTAGTATGTTAAAAGACAACAAAGGAGTTACAGATAGCTATGGAGAAGGATGGGCTTTAACCACCAAAAGTTTTTGGAAAACGGTTGGGGTAAATTTTATACTTGGGCTTTTAAATGGAATTTTGGTTATGGTTATCATGATAATTCCTGGGGTTATAGTAGGTATTTATACCTTTCATGTAGTAGAGAACGATGTAGATGTATCAGCATCAATAGTCCCAACCATTATTTATACTTTAGGAACTTGTATGTTTTTAATTGTAGGTGTTTTTGGTCAATGCCTTTCCCAATTTGTGAATGGAATCTTATACTATTCCTTACATGAAAAAACATACAACACCAATACAAGAAGTAAAATAGAGCAAATAGGAAATTTGGAGTAGTGGTAAAATTTTACTTTACATTATTTATAGTAAGCATCTCATTCTTTGGGTTTTCCCAACAGGCACAAGATTCAATATCGATTCCCGAGGATAAAAACCAAGCGGTGGAAACCCGTTCTTTTAATGAGAGCTTAAAAGATAAGTATGTAGGTGAAGAATTCAATTATGATGTTGCTACAGGGGAATCTCAAAACCTCTTGGCTCGGTTTTTAAATTGGATATTTAAGGGACTGAGAAACACTTTTGGAATCAACCTTCCCCCAAGCATGCTAACAATAATAGAATATCTTATCTATGTACTTATGGGGGCATTAGCTCTTTATTTGCTTATAAAGTTCATTGTAGGGGAAAATTTGTCTGCCGTATTTACCAAAAAATCCAATCCCATTATAGATATTAACTTGTCTGAAGAACATATAGAAAATATAGATTTGGATGCCTTAATAAAAGGGGCACTTAAGGAAAGAGATTATAGACTTGCGGTACGTTACCAATATTTAAGAGTTTTAAAAAATCTATCTCAAAAGGGACTTATAGAATGGCATTATGACAAAACAAATTTGGATTATCAAAAAGAAATAAAAACACCAAACCTTAAATCTGTTTTTAAAGAAGTATCTTATTTGTATGACTATATCTGGTATGGGGAACAACCCATGGACGAAATTAAATATGAAGCGGCACACTTAAAATTTGCGACCTTGGAAAACCAAATACTCAACTAGCTTTGGATAGACGTGCAAAAATCATCATAGGGATTTTCATTGCAGTACTCTTAACGATTATTGTAACGGAAATTGTACGCCCAAAACCTATAAATTGGAGACCTTCTTATTACGCTTCTGATAAAATTCCGTTTGGTTGCCACGTCCTTTTTAATGAGCTACCCCTTTTGTTCCCTAACGATTCCATAAAATCTATTGAAGAAAGTCCATATGAGATTTTGGCATATAGAGACCCTGAGGAAGAATCCAATTATATATTCATAAACAATTATATTTATTTTGATGAAGAGGAAAGTAGAGAACTATTAGATTATGTAAGTGATGGCAATTCTGTTTTTATAGCTGCAACTGAATTTGGTGGGAAGATTGCTGACACGCTAAATATAGAAGTCCTTTCAAATTATTTCATCAAAGAAGATACGCTATCAATAAATCTAACAAACAATAGCTTCCCTAAGAAAGACTTTTTATACTCTAGGGGCCTAAACAAAACCCATTTTACAAGTGTGGATTCAACAAGCACAACTATTTTGGGTCATTTAAACTACGAAACTTCAAAAAATCCATTGCAGCAAAATACAGATGACGGCAACCCAAAAGTAAATTTCATTAAAGTTGAATTTGGAAAAGGAAATTTTTATTTAAGTAGCACTCCTCAAGCATTTGCCAATTACTATCTATTACGGGGAAATGAAAATTATGCGGCCCATGCCTTGTCCTACTTGGAAAACAAAACTACCTATTGGGATAATTATAAAAAATCTGGACGAAGAATAATTGATTCTCCCATGCGGTTTGTTTTAAATCAAATTTCTTTAAAGTGGGCATACTATCTTACCATATTGGGCTTATTGGTATTTGTTGTTTTTAGGGCTAAAAGAGAACAACGCATAATTCCTGTTATAGAGCCTTTAAAAAATTCTTCGGTTGAGTTTGCACGCACTGTGGGCAGTCTGTATTATCAACATAAAGATTACACAGACCTAATATCCAAAAAATTGAATTATTTCTTAGAATACATTAGAAGCCATTATTATATAGACACCTCAACCATAAATGATAAAACTGCCATGGATTTGGCCGCTAAGTCTGGCAAAACTATAAAAGAGACAAAAGAATTGATAGATTTTATCATTTACCTTAAAAACAGAACACAGCATTCTGAACAAAATGTTATTACATTAAACAAAAAGATAGACACATTTAAGAAATAAATATATGGACGAACAAAACCAAGAACAGGAAAACAACCCATTAGAATTTAACAGCAGAATAGATCTTACCAAATTGCAAGAATCTGTTGAAAAAATAAAACTGGAATTGGGGAAAGTAATTATCGGTCAACAGGATATGGTAGAACTCCTTATTATTTCCATTTTAGCCAATGGTCATTCATTAATTGAGGGTGTTCCTGGTGTGGCAAAAACTGTTACTGCAAAACTATTGGCTAAAACCATGAATGTAGATTTTAGCCGAATACAGTTTACTCCAGACCTTATGCCAAGTGATATTTTGGGAACCTCAATTTTTAATGTAAAAACCTCTGAATTCGAATTTAAAAAAGGTCCTTTATTTTCAAATATCATATTGATTGATGAAATAAATCGTGCTCCAGCAAAAACACAGGCAGCATTGTTTGAAGCTATGGCAGAAAGACAAATTACCATAGACAATATGGAGTATGAAATGCAGCCTCCATTTTTAGTGTTTGCAACACAAAATCCTGTTGAACAAGAGGGCACATACAGATTGCCCGAGGCACAGCTAGACCGGTTTCTTTTTAAAATTAATGTGGATTACCCTTCATTGGAGGAAGAAATTCAAATTTTGGAAAGTAAACACGAACAAAAGAACAAGGATGTAGAAAGCATGATTACATCTGTATTGACAGCTAAACAAATTGCGGCCTACCAAGACACTATAAAGGAAATTATAGTGGAAGCCAATCTATTAAAATATATTGCATCCATTGTAAATAATACCCGTACCAATGCCAATTTATATTTAGGAGCTTCACCAAGAGCTTCAATTGCAATTATGGATGCATCCAAAGCTTTAGCAGCTATTAACGGTAGGGATTTTGTAACACCAGATGATATTAAAAAAGTAGCAAGTCCAATACTTGCTCATCGTATTATTTTAACACCTGAAAGGGAAATGGAAGGTTACACTGCTAAAAAAGTGGTACAACAAATTATGGAAACTATTGAGATTCCAAGATAGAATCAATGAAACGCATTTTTAAAAATATTTATTTACAAAAACGATTTTTTATTGTACTGGTAGGCCTTATTATTGGTTTTCTAGTCTCCTATATTTTTCCAGATGTTTATGGAGTGATAAAATTGTTGTTTTTTCTTTTCTTAATTACATTCTTGGTTGATGTGTTATTAATTTTTGCTTCCAAAGGTAAAATTAATGGGATGAGATTGGTTCCAGAAAAACTATCTAATGGAGATGATAATGATATCAATATTCAACTATCTAATTCATATCTTTTTTCGTCCACAATAAAAATATTAGATGAAATTCCACATCAATTTCAAAAAAGGGATTTTGAAATCTCAACCAAATTGGCAAAAGGAGAAACCAAAAGATTTAATTATACGCTTCGTCCTGTAGAAAGAGGGGTGTATTTTTTTGGAAACTTAAATGTTTTCTCCTCTTCCCCTATTGGGCTGGTGTCAAGAAAATATACGTTTAACAATGAGCAGGAAGTTCCGGTCTACCCATCCTTTTTACAATTACGAAAGTATGACTTAATGGCTTTTACCAATAGGTTGTTTGAGTATGGATTAAAAAAAATACGCCGTATAGGGCACACCATGGAGTTTGAACAAATTAAGGAATATGTTCAAGGTGACGACATTAGAAACATAAATTGGAAAGCAACGGCCAAGAAAAACCAGGTGATGGTTAATCAATTTCAGGATGAAAAATCTCAACCAATTTACTCAGTAATTGATAAGGGGCGTGTTATGAAAATGCCTTTTGAAGAGTTGAGTTTACTGGATTATGCAATAAATGCCACTTTGGTCATAAGCAATATCGCTATTAAAAAACACGATAAGGCAGGTATGTTTGCTTTTAGCAACAAAATTGAAAATAGGGTGGTAGCAGAAAGACGTAGCTCCCAAATGAACCTCATTTTAGAAACACTTTACAATTTGGAAACAGATTTTGTGGAAAGTGATTTTAGTAGGCTTTATGTAGATATAAAAAGGAACATTACCCACAGAAGCCTAATACTGCTCTATACAAATTTTGAAACCTTGGACGCACTGCATCGGCAGTTACCATATTTACTGGCAATTGCTAAACAACATTTATTAGTGATTATCTTTTTTGAAAATACGGAACTTACCCAATTTATAAACAAACAGGCAGAAACGACCCATCAAATTTTTGAACAAACTATTGCCGAGAAATTTATTTATGAGAAGAAACTTATTGTAAACGAGCTTCGCAAGTATGGTATCCAAACTATTTTAACCAAACCTAAAGACTTGACCGTAAACACAATAAATAAATATTTAGAAATTAAAGCTAGAGGACTATTATAAACCTATTTGTTCAGCAGTTCAGGAGGAAGAGAGATAAGGTTTAACGTTAGGGGTTCTTCATTAATTTGTGTGGCTAATAAGTTGTAATTCATCTTTTTCCAAAAATCAGTATTATATCTGTTACTATAATCAGAAAGCTTCTTTTTATGCTTTTTTTTGGTAAAAATATCTATTGTAAAGCCTACACTCATTCCTCCTAAAACAGTTGCTAGCAAATCTTCATTGCTCCAACCTCCATATTGATTTTGATCAATACTCTCTTTGGCCAATCCAATCAACAAGCTCCCTCCAACAGCACCTGCAAATGTCCAATATCTATCTCCATGAGAAATTTGTTTGGCTATCCCCGCACCAGCCAATCCATAAAGTGTTCCCCCTACAAAATGTAAGGCTTTATCTCTTTCTACTTGAGCCTGTACTTGGCTCATGAAGAAAAATAAAATTAGTATGAGAGCAGTTCTTTTCACTTTGCGGTAAATGTATAAAAAGGAAACTCTTTTGCAAGAAAAGAACAACTTATAATCGTTGAGATTCACCAGAAATTTAAAAATCAATTTTAAATGACAGGTGTTTCTTCTTAAAAAAGTAGGTTTTGTGTATTTTTATAGGATTGACCATAAAATAACCCATCATGAAATCACTCCATTGTAATTCACTCTCCTTCGTTTTAATTTTTGTTTTTTTTAGTTCTTGCAAAGCCCAAGATACATCTGTAATTGCTGAAGGTGCAAAAGTGACCTTGGTAGCAGCGGATTATAAATTTACCGAAGGACCAGCCGTAGACAAAGAGGGAAATGTGTTTTTTACAGATCAACCCAATAATAGAATATTAAAATGGTCGGTAGATGGTAGTATTTCTACCTACATGAAAAATGCTGGTAGGGCTAATGGCCTCTATTTTGATAATGAAGGAAACCTTTTGGCATGCGCCGATGAAAAAAATGAACTCTGGCGAATTAACCCTGATAAAAGCATTACAATTTTGGTTGATGATTTTGAGGGAAAAGAATTAAATGGGCCCAATGATTTATGGGTAAACCCTAAAGGAGGAATCTATTTTACTGACCCATATTACCAAAGGGACTACTGGTCCCGAACCGAGCCAGAACTGGAAAAACAGCAAGTATTTTATCTTGCACCAGGCAAGAATGAACCAGTAGTTGTGGCCGATGATTTGGTGCAACCTAATGGTATAATTGGAAGCCCAGATGGAAAAATTTTGTATGTGGCCGATATAGGTGACCAAAAAACCTATACATATAGTATTACAGAAAATGGAACACTTACTAATAAAACTCTTTTTACAGAAATGGGCTCGGATGGAATTACCCTGGACAACCAAGGTAATTTATATCTAACAGGGAAAGGTGTTACTGTTTTTAATAAGGATGGCCAACAGATTTCTCATATTCCTATAGACCAAGGTTGGACAGCCAATGTAACCTTTGGTGGTAAAAACCAAAAAACTCTTTTTATTACAGCCTTGAATTCTTTATATACCTTAGAAATGAATGTTCAAGGAGTGAGATAGACTATAAAAATATAGGTGTCGACACAAATGTCATATAAATGTCGTAAACAAACCGTTATCAAAAAACTGAATCACTTATACATTTGTATTATAATTTTAAAGGTGGTAATGTTATGAGCGGAATAGGAAAAAAAATAAAAGAAATAAGAAGGCGTAAAGGGTTTTCTCAAGAAGAGTTAGCAGAGAATGCCAAAGTTAATTTAAGAACCATTCAGCGCATTGAAAATGACGAAAGTGAACCTAGAGGTGCAACTTTAAATTTAATTTGCGAGGCTCTGGATATAAATGCAGATGCCATTTATGATTATGGTAAAATAGAAGACAAAGGATATCATTTACTATTACACCTATCAGTTCTTTCTTATGGGTTTATTCCTTTGGGCAATATTCTAATTCCTTTAGCCCTTTGGGTTTCTAAAAAGGAAAAAATAATTGGAGTAAACTCATTAGGTGCCAATATTATAAATTTTCAAATATTATGGACAGCCTTTATATTCATTTTTTTTATCACTTCCATGATTACCCAAAAACCATTTCTCTTATTTATAGTAGTACTTATGATGCTCATCAACATATTATTTCCAATTGCATTAGGTATTGCGGCTTACAAAGGTAGAGACTCATACTACCCATCTTTAATTAAGTTTATAAGGGAATGAATAGGCCAACTTAATTCTACAATTAAATTTAATTTGGTAACTAATTAGGTGCAGGGTCGTCTTATCTTCAAAACCATCATTTAAAAAAATGAAAACAATCAAAAAAACAGGAAGGCTTGCCGGCCTTCTTTATTTCGCAGTTGTAGTAACCGGGATATTTGCCTTAATGTATATTCCTTCCAAAATAATTGTATGGAATAATCCCTCTGCTACTTATTCAAATTTATTATTGCATGAAAGTCTTTTTAGATTAGGCATTATATTAAGTTTAATTTGCTACTTATTTTTCCTTTTCGTGCCAATAGTGCTGTACAAAATATTTTCTCCTGTTGACAAAACTATGGCAACAATAATGGTTGTTTTGGCTGTCTTTGGTGTTCCCATAGCATTTCTTAACATGGCCAACTATTATGAAATAATATCTCTCATTGGAAATCCTGAGTATCTTGATATATTTGGAAAAACACAAATACAAAATCAAATAATGCTTAAACTAAACTCTCATAGTAGTGGCTACTTAATCGCTCAAGTATTTTGGGGACTATGGTTATTTCCCTTGGGTTATTTAATTTATAAATCGGGTTTAATACCAAAAATTTTGGGAGCTTTTTTAATGGCAGGTAGTATTATGTACTTCATAGATTTTGTTGGCAAGACTATGTTGCCTAATTATTATGAATTAGCAATTTCATCTTACATTCTTATTCCAGCAAGTATTGGGGAAATTGGCACATGTCTGTGGCTTCTAATTATGGGGGTCAGAGATAAAAATCTTACTTAACCAAATCGAACATTCTGGTATACTTAATAATAAAGCTATTGTTCAAAGGGTCACCATCTCGTAAATTATAGTTGTATACCACAAACAGTCCTGTATTGGCGCGTTGCAACCACCCAAAACGCATGTTTATTGCCCATAGTTTATCGGTGGTATTATTTTGTACCAAACTCTGTAAATAAATATTGGGTGCAAAGGAATAGGACAACTGGCTTCTAAAAATATTGGCAGTAAAATCTCCTACTGGCAAACGATATTCATTATTAATGTACGTAAATGCAGCATTGAACTTGTCACCAGACCTTAACCTAAGTGTACCGCTGTGCACATATCTATTACCCCCAAAAGAACCTCCTATAACAGACCTTAGATTAAAAGAAATGGCTTTACTCTCATTAGTCAATAAAACCATTTGTGATTCTACATGGTCATAAACTCCAGGTTGCACAAATATTCCGTCCGATATTTCAAAGGCATCCAATACACCTTCGGTTCTAAGGTTCATCCCTGTATGGACTTCAAAACCACTCTTAAACTCCCAATGATTGTCCAAATGCACAAAACTGGTTTCTTTAAATCCATCAAAATTAAAATAGCTATTGTAAGATACATGAGGCCGTAACTCTAAAATTTTGGAGTCTTCATTTTTAGGTCGATAATGGTACATAACCCTAGCCTCTGGCTTTCTAAAAGAAGAACGGAGCAAAAACCCAACTTCTGGATTAAAGCCCTCGCCCACTTCTGTGTAAGCCCCACTAACTTCCCAATTGTTCCATACATAATTGGCCTGCATTTTAAATGCATGTTCATTAATGGTATCATTGGGACCAGCAGTTTGTGCATAAAATCCAGACAACCTAGCTTTTCTTCCTAATCCCAGTTTTCCATCTATAGCATAAGTTCTATTAAAATCGTCATCTGTACCATCTCCTATCCCAGAACGATTCACTAGTGCAACTCCTAATGCAGAACGCCCTTTAAATTCATGGTTTACTCGTGCCACAGTAAAGTTATTCTTAGCAATATTAGCTTCTTCCACATCATCAGTAAACATGGTCAATAAACCAACATTGGTTTTATTTAATTTGCCAGATAAACGTGCGCCACCAATTATTGGAACAATATTTCCCTCTTCCCCAATACCAATACGCCTACTAAAAAATAAATCTACCTCTCCAGGGCTACCAACACTAAAAAGGCCAGCGTTTTCCAAAAAGAAAGGTCGCTTCTCTGGAAAAAACAAATTGAACCTATCAAGATTCACTTGCTGCTCATCTACCTCAACCTGAGCAAAATCCGTATTGTAAGTTAAATCCAAGGTCAAACTCGGAGTGATACTATATTTAATGTCCCCACCTACTTCTGGAGTAAAATCGGTTTTAGGGTCCACAGCTTCAAAATCTTTAGCTAATTGCCCCAACACATATGGAATCACTTTTAAATTTCCTGGAGTTCTTAAATCCAATCCCGTAAGCGTACCTGCTAAGGATAATCGATTTAAATTAAGTCCAATTGGAATTTGCGACCAATAAACCACTTCATTGCTCTTTCTTATATTTCTTCTAAAATTTATTCCCCAATCTTTCCCAGCTTGAAATCTAAGTGTACGTAATGGAATAGCAAATTCTGCACTCCAACCATAATCTCCTACATTGGTCTTTACTTCCCAAGATCCATCCCAGTTCAAATTAAAACCTCCTATAGTACCACCCTGCTGTCTATTAACATTAAAATTTCCCTGTCCTTCATTATCTACCTGCGCATCATACTCCACACCAATAGAGTTAGTGCCAAAAATAAATCCGTTTTGACCATCCTTATAAGTGTCCATAATAAAAATAAAGGCATCTGTATTTTCTAAATCCGCATCTCGGCGTGCATCAGAAACCACCAATCCATTTGGCTGAGTATCATAGCAAACAACAGATAGATAAAAAGTTTGTGAAGTATAGGCAATTCGTATTTCAGTTTTCTCACTGGCAGGTAGTCCAAAATTGGGCTGTGTTTGTACCAAATCCCCAAAAGGCATTATGGCTTGCCAAACTGGATCGTTTAAAACATCTCCGTCAATAGATGGTTCATTTTCAATAGCTACTGCATTTGTTGTTGGTCTAGTAGTGTTCATGGAAACTGTAGTTCCTTGCCCTATACAGAACAATGGAAAACACAAAATCCATAGGAATTTCATTTTGGTTTTGGATGTGGTCATTTTCAATTGGTTTCTTCCACTAAGATACCATTTGTATTAATATCTCAGCCTGTTGATTCAAAAATGTAATTGGTCTTTAATTAGACTCTTCATAATACCAATAGTTTAATGTGAAAAAGCTTTAACACTTTAAAAAAAATGGTAACTTTCATTTATAAAAGCAGCACTCATGAAAAATCTCTTTTTTAGCCTCTTAGCACTTCTTTTTATTTATCAAATTAAAGCACAAGAAACTTTAATCGGTTTTACAACTGAAAATGCAAAAAATCAGCTCGCTTTGGAAGCAAAATTTGATACCAAGCTTTCTGCTGAAAATTTGGAAGAGTGGATGAAACTTATGGCTGCCAAACCTCACTATGTTGGAACAGAATATGGAAAGAAAAATGCAGAATGGATAGCCAAACAATTTAAATCTTGGGGATATGAAACCAAGACAGACACCTACCATGTACTCTTTCCTTATCCAAAAATTCGGGTATTGGAACTCACTTCCCCCACAACCTATACAGCAAAATTAACAGCCGTTCCTGTTGAGGGCGATTCTTATACTGCCCAAGGAGATGATCTTTTACCAAGCTACAATGCTTTTTCTACCGATGGAGATGTAGAAGCGGAATTGGTTTTTGTCAACTATGGTATTCCAAGTGATTATGAGGAATTGGAAAAATTGGGAATTGATGTTAAGGGTAAAATTGTTATAGCCAAATATGCTGGGTCATGGCGTGGTATAAAACCAAAATTAGCCGCAGAAAAAGGAGCCATTGGTTGTATTATTTACTCTGACCCAAAAGATGATGGTTACGTACGCGGAGATGTATACCCAAAAGGAGCCTTTAAAAATAAAACTGGTGTTCAAAGAGGGTCAGTCATGGATATGCCCACCTACCCTGGAGATGTACTTACACCAGGTTATGGTGCTACAAAAGATGCTAAAAGATTAGAAATAAAAGATGCTCCCACAATTACCAAAATACCAGTCTTGCCAATTTCTTATGAGGATGCTCAACCCTTATTAGAGGCTTTGGATGGTATGGTTGCGCCAGCTTCTTGGAAAGGTGGATTGCCCATAACTTATCATATTGGACCTGGACCTGCAAAAGTTCATTTAAAGTTAGAATTTGATTGGCAGCTAAAACCTGCATATAATGTAATAGCAACAATGAAAGGTTCTGAGTTTCCAGACCAATGGGTAATGCGTGGTAATCATCATGATGCATGGGTGCATGGTGCTGCAGACCCAGTAAGCGGGATGGTTGCACTTATGGAAGAAGCTCGTGCCGTTGGTGAATTGGCCAACACTGGCAACAAACCCAAAAGAACTATAGTTTACTGTGCTTGGGATGCAGAGGAACCAGGACTTATTGGTTCTACAGAATGGGTAGAGGACCATAAACAAGAATTACAGAACAAGGTAGTGGCATATATTAATACCGATGGCAATGGTAGAGGGTTTTTAGGAGCTGGTGGTTCACACTCTTTACAGGCTATGGTAGGTGAAGTAGCGCAAGCAGTAACTGACCCCCAAAAAGGAGTTTCCATTCATGATAGAAGAATTGCAGTAAATATGGTAAATGGGGGTAATGATAAATTTGATTTGTATGCTTTAGGTTCTGGTTCAGATTATACCCCTTTTATTCAACATGCTGGCATAGCCGCCCTTAATCTAGGTTTTGGTGGAGAAAATGCAGGTGGAGAATATCATACCATTTATGACACTTATGCTCATTACAAGCGCTTTAAAGACCCCGAATTTGCTTACGGAATAACCTTAGCAAAAACTGCAGGTCGTATTGTTCTTCGTATGGCCAATGCAGATGTTCTGCCCCTTGAGTTCAAACAATGGCACTCTACTATCAACATGTATCTTGATCAGATAATGAAAGGCTGTGAGACTATGAGAACTAATGTAGCTAAACATAACAAATTGTTGGATAAAAACGCTTATGAATTAGCAGCTGACCCAACAAAGCCTTTTGTTCAACCAAAAAGAAAAGAGAGAATTCCACATTTGGATTTTACTCCCTTGCAAAATATTATGGATGAAATCAAAACAACTGTTAACCAATTTTCATCCAAAGATTTTACAGAGCTTTCAAAAAATAAATTAACGGAATTAAATAAACTGCTCATGCAGTCTGAACATGTTTTGACTAGTGAAACTGGACTTCCAAGAAGGTCATGGTACAAGCACCAAATTTATGCCCCTGGGTTTTATACAGGTTATGGTGTAAAAACATTACCTGGAGTACGAGAAGCTATTGAACAAAAAAACTGGAAAGAAGCTCAAGAGCAAATTACCCTTTTGGCAGAAACCCTAAAAAACTTTGACAAGCACATAAAAAGTATGGTTGCGTTATGAGTATAAAAAAACTACAGGTTTCAACTGGTTATGTTTTTTTGACTGTATTTGCCATTTTCATTGGTTTGTATCCAATTGTTTTTACCATGCTCCCGGCTGACCAGTCTCTTTTGAGCTCCAAGACTGCAACTCTAGTTGCCAACAATGCCTACCTCTTTGCATTCTATACCCACATCTTTCTAGGTGGATTGGCATTATTATCAGGATTTTCACAGTTCTTTAAAAAATTGAGAAAAAAAAGATTGAATCTACATAGAGTTCTGGGTAAAATCTATGTGTTTTCAGTACTACTAAGTGGTATTGCAGGATTGGTTATTGCCTTTTTTGCCACGGGAGGTATCATTTCGGTATTTGGGTTTTGCATTTTGGCAATACTTTGGTTATACACCACCGCGATGGCGTACCTAACCATAAAACGAAAAGACATAAATTCACACCAAAGATGGATGATTCGCAGTTATGCACTTTGTTTTGCTGCCGTAACATTGCGGATATATTTACCTATATTTCTTGCAGGTTTTAAATTGGAATTTATCCCTGCCTATAGAATTATTGCTTGGTTATGTTGGGTTCCTAATATTTTAATAGCTGAATTTTTTATTGTTCGAAGACTAAAAACTAGCTTATAATCATAAGATAAATTGATTATCTTGCCTTTACCAAGCCATCTAAAATGAAAAGAAGAAAATTCTTCCTTTTAACTGCTTCTGGAGCTACTATTATAGCCATACCTAGTTGGTATTATTTTAGACAAAAAAATAAAGCTGATAATACTTTACTCTCTAAACCTCAACAACTTAAATCCATATGGGATAACACTACACTATTAGAAATTGGAAAATTATACTTAGAACAAAATCCCGAGGAAAATAAGGAACAGACACTCACTAAATTAATATCCAATAGTGTTACCTCAAATAAATCAGATTTGAATAAGGTTATTCAGGATGATTATACTTCTGGAAGAATGATTATGGTTGACGGTTGGTTTTTATCAATTACCGAAGCTCGCCAATGTGCTCTTTATTATTTAAAACAAACTAATTCCTAACCATGCATATTGATGCCAGACATCTTGAAAACAATTCAGTGATAGAAGGTGACATATGTATTATTGGTGCAGGAGCGGCAGGAATAAGCATTGCATTAGATTGGATGGATTCCCCCCATAAAGTTATTCTCTTGGAAGGTGGTGGTTTTGAATATGATGATAAAGTCCAAGAGCTATATTCGGGCAAAACTACCGGGCAAAAATACTACCCACTTAAATCTAGCAGATTACATTATTTTGGAGGTACTACTGGACATTGGGCAGGAATGTGTTCTCCTTTTGATGATGTGGATTTTAAAAAAAGGGATTGGGTCCCAGATAGTGGTTGGCCCATTACAAAAAAAGACATGGGCCCCTTTTATGCAAAGGCACATAAACCTTTACAACTTGGTCCATATAACTATGAATATGATTATTGGAACAAAGAACTTCCAGATTTAAACCCATTTCCATTGGACAAAAAAGTGGTCTGGAATAAAATGTGGCAATTTAGTCAGGCTCGCTTTGGGCAATTGTACAATAAAACGATTATCGATTCAAAAAATATACAGCTATATACTTATGCCAATGTGGTTGATATTTTGACCCATGAAAATGTATCTAAAGTTAAAGAAGTAACCGTAAAAAATCATCAAGGAAAAACACATAAAGTAAGAGCTACACATTTTATTTTGGCATGTGGCGCTATTCAAAATGCCCGACTTCTACTTGCATCCAACTCCCAAGCACCACAAGGATTGGGTAATGACAATGATGTAGTAGGTCGTTATTTTATGGAGCATTTGGAGGTAGCATCAGCAGAATTATGGTTGTTCAAAAGGTTTCCGACCGACTTATATAGGTGGCATTATGGAATAACAAAGTCCAGTGCAGAATTGGCCTTGACTGAAGAAGTTCAAACAAAAGAAAAGATTTTAAATGGTACAGTTTCCTTAAGTCGACTTACCCTTGCCAAAAACCTTAAGCCTAAAATGGAAACTTGGCAAAATGAAGACCCACGGAAAAGCAGGGAAAAACTTAATGAGAGTTACGACAATGCTGGAGAAGCATCAAAAGAAGAAAAAGGAAGTATTAGAAAGGCTTTTCAATTAAATACTCGCATAGAACAAGCGCCCAATCCTAATTCCCGAGTTACGCTTTCAAAAGAAAAAGATACCCTGGGGGTACCTAAAACCCAACTACATTGGGAACTGACGTCTTTGGACAAAAGAAGCATTAGAACCATTTATCATATTTTAGGACGACAAGTGGGCATTGCCGGAATTGGTCGAATTAAATTGAATGAGTTCTTAAGAGACCCCTATGATGATACGTTCCCAGATAGTACCAATGCTGGATGGCATCATATGGGTGCCACAAGAATGAGCAATGACCCCAAAAAAGGGGTTGTGGATTCCAATTGCAAAATTCATGGTATTAGTAATTTATTTGTTGCTGGATCTGCCTGCTTTACAACGTCTGGAGCTCCAAATCCTACATTGACTTTAGTAGCATTATCATTACGATTATCACAGCACATAAAGGATAAATTGAACAGTTTTAAATTAAGATAAATTATCTATCTTGTTATGCTCCATTCTTTTACTGATAAAAGTGGAGTGCTAACTAACCAAAAAATCAAACCATCATGACAAAACAATCCAGAAGAAAATTTATCTATGCCATTTTAAGTGGTGTGGGAATTCTAGCATTACTGGCATGGATATTTAGGCGGCCTATTCTCATGAAAACTTTATATGCTGCAGATTTTGACTCTAATTTGCTTTCTCATGCTCCGTCAGACATGGACGCCGCTTGTATTCTAACTTCTGAACAAACGGAAGGTCCTTTTTTTTATCCTTCGCCCGAGCGTAGTGACATCACAGAAGATAAACAAGGTAAGCCGTTTAATTTACGCCTTCAAGTAATCAGACAACCAGATTGCACCCCCTTGGCAAATGCCGTGGTAGATATTTGGCATTGTGATGCCGAAGGAGTTTATAGTGGCTATCCAGAAGAAATTTCACACGATGTATGGAAGGGTTATTTGTTTGAAGAAGAACATGGTAAGATAGTCAACGGACAATTTCATGTAGACCCAATAAACGACAATCGATTTTTACGAGGAAGACAAAAAACCAATGCGGATGGTTGGGTTTCTTTCAATACTATTTTTCCCGGTTGGTATGATGGTAGAGTACCCCACATTCATGCAAAAATATATGTTGATGAAGTTGAACAATTGACCACTCAATTTTATTTTGAAAACGAAACCTGTAATACCATTTACACCACATTAGAACCTTACGTAAAATATGGTAAAGCGTCGATACAGTTTAAAGATGATATTGCTTTGGATATGTATGATGAAGCTAATGGATTAATTTTAACTACAAAAGGTCCTTTAAATGACAATAGCGCCTTAGTGGCAACTGCAAAAATTGGAATAAAAGAAGCTTGAAAAAATTTATTACAACTAGCAAAATGAAAACCAAACTAATACTTGTACTTATGGCAACACCTTTTGCCCTACTCGCACAACAAAAAACAATTGGTGAACTAATTGTAGAAGACTCAAAATTCTATGACCTTATAGATGAAAATGCCAAAATTGAAGTTCTAGCAGAAGGCTTTACTTGGGCAGAAGGTCCTGTTTGGATTAAAGAAGGGGAATTTATTCTCTTTTCCGATGTTCCTGAAAACACCATTTTTAAATGGAAGGAAGGCGAAGGCTTAAGTACGTTCTTAAAACCTTCTGGTTATACAGGCATTTTGCCTTATAGTTTTGAACCGGGAAGTAATGGTTTAATCATAAACAATGATGGTGAACTGGTGGCATGCGAACATGGAGACCGTCGTGTTACACGTATGCCTATCAACGGTGGTGGTGGAAAATTCCCTGTGGCAGATACATGGCAAGGCAAACGTTTTAACAGTCCAAACGATTTAGTACAAGCTTCTAACGGTACATATTATTTCACGGACCCTCCTTATGGATTGCCAGATAGGGAAAATGCACCTACCAGAGAAATTGACTTATTTGGGGTCTATAAAGTGGATGCTTCTGGCAATGTTGATATTGCCATTCAAAACTTAAATAGACCCAATGGTGTAGCCTTATCACCTGACGAAAGTATTTTATATGTGGCGCAATCAGACCCAGATGCGGCATATATTATGGCTTATGATATTTTACCCAATGGCGAATTGGAAAAAGGCAAATTGCTTTTTGACGCTACTTCCATGGTAAAAACAGGCTTAAAAGGTTTGCCAGATGGACTTAAAACAGACAAGAATGGCAACATTTTTACCACAGGTCCAGGAGGCATATTGATACTTTCTCCAGAAGGAAAGTTACTAGGCAGAATAGATACAGGAGAAGCAACTGCCAATGTTAATTGGGGTAATGATGGTTCTGTTCTTTACATTACTGCTGATATGTATCTCTGCAGAATACAAACCAAAACGGTTGGTAAAGGGTTTTAACACTTGCTAAATAAAGACGTGCCAATATTCAATAAATTGGGCGACATTTCTCTAAAAAATTAACCAAAACAAATGGAATTTCTAAACCAACTTTTAAACATTGACCCAAACCATATTATTATAGGTTTACTAGTATTGTTCTTTACTCTAGAACAAGTTTTAAAAAATCCTTTTTCTTTTAAGAAAAGAGGGCAACATCTTTTTCAAAATATTTTGTTTCAGATAACACTTGTTCTTTTAAATATTTTCTGCATTACCATTGTTGTTTATAGCATTGAATTGTTAAACACTAATGAAATAGGTCTTTTATATCTAATAGAATTACCCTTTTGGATTAAACTTATTATTAGTGTTATGTTCTATGATGTAACTACTTATTGGATACATAGAGCATCCCATAAAGTTCCTATACTATGGAGACTGCATAGGGTACACCATAGTGACACAACTATGGATTCTTCCACAGTATTTAGGTTTCATCCTTTAGAGTTAATTCTAATTTATCAAACAGGAAATATTGTAACTGCTGCTATATTTGGTACTGACTTGTTTTCTATGGCTCTATACTATTTTGTCCTTTACATTTTTTTCTTTTTTGAGCATGCAAACTTTAAATATCCTGAATGGATAAATTCTACCTTTGGATTACTGTTTGTAATGCCAAACCATCATAGGGTACATCATCAGCAAGAGCAAAAATATACGGACTCAAATTATGCGGATATTTTTATTATTTGGGACCGCATTTTTGGCACTTATAAAGAGATGCCTGTTGAAGAAATGAAATATGGTTTAGTGGAATTTGAAGAAGATAATAAACAGACCTTTTTATATTTAATGAAAAGCCCATTTATAGCTATAAAAAGAATAAAATCTGATGATATAGACTAACAATTAGTCCATAGGTTTTTTTAATTACAAAAAGTGAAAAAATTGTAGTTAAACCATTCATAAACCTCTTTTCCCTTCGAGTTCATTTTCTTACTTTTATAAACCTTAAAAAATAACTAACAATACCATCAAATGAAAGTAGCATCTGTACTGCGTTACCCCCTATCCTTTCTTATTTTATTCTCAATCGTTTTAGCTTGTGACAGCACACCAAAAATTCCAACAGAAATTCCACTTACCAAAGTAGAAGATTCAGTGAATGGTTTACTTGCCGCCAAAGAAGCTAGAGCAAATATTTCGCCTATTATAGCGGAAGGTTTAACACTTACCTTGTGGGCATCAGATTCTTTAGCTCCGGACCCTATTGCTATGGACATAGATGATGAAGGTCGTGTATATATTACACGTACCAATAGGCAAAAAAATTCTGAGTTTGATATTAGACCTTACCAAGATTGGATGATTCCTTCCATTGGTTTTCAATCAGTAGAAGACCGTCGTGCTTTTTTGCATGAGACTTTTGCACCAGAAAAAAGTGAAGAAAATTCTTGGCTAAAAGATTTAAACAAAGATTCCATTCATGATTGGCGTGATTTCCTTATTGAAAAGGAAGAAGTGTGGATGTTAGAAGATAAAAACAAGGATGGCCTTGCCGATGTTTCTACCCGGGTAGTAAACGATTTTAACACAGAAATTACCGATGTTGCAGGAGCTCTTTTGGTAAGAGACAATGATATGTTTGTGGGTGCTGGTCCAGATATGTGGCGTTTAACGGACACCAATGGAGATTTGGTAATGGATACTAAGACTTCATTGGCACATGGCTTTGCCGTACATATTGGTTTTAGTGGTCACGGAATGTCTGGTGCTATTGAAGGTCCAGATGGCAAAATTTATTGGGGAATTGGTGATATTGGTGCCAACCTTACCGTAGATGGTGTAAACCATAAATACCCAAACCAAGGAGTGATAGTACGTGCTAATCCTGATGGTTCTGATTTTGAAATTTTTGCTCGAGGACTTCGTAATACGCACGAGTTTGTTTTTGATGAGTATGGTAATATTATCTCCTCAGATAATGACGGCGACCATCGTGGCGAAAGTGAGCGTTTGGTTTATATTGTTGAAGGAGCAGATGCAGGATGGAGAAGTAACTGGCAGTACGGAAAGTATGTGGACTCAAAAAACAATGGCTATAAGGTTTGGATGGATGAAAAATTATACACACCAAGATGGGAAGGTCAGGCTGCCTATATAATTCCTCCTATTGCAAATTTTCACAATGGTCCAACGGGTATGGTTTACAATCCTGGAACAGCTTTGGGAAAAGACTGGTTAAACAAATTCTTTTTGGTTGAGTTTGTTGGCGACCCAAGTCTCTCGCACATTTGGTCCTTTGATTTAAAACCTAGCGGAGCTGGTTTTGAACTGAATAATGATGACAATATGATTAGTGGCATTCTACCAACTGGTTTGGAGTTTGGTCCTGATGGTGCCTTATACGCTGCGGATTGGATAAACGGATGGGGCACTAATAATGCAGGCCGTGTTTGGAAATTAGATGTTGCTGATGATAAAAACGACTTAGAAGCAGAACGTAAAGAAACCAAACGTCTCATGGCTTTGGATTATAGCGACCAATCCAATGATGAGTTAGTGGCACTTTTAAGCTATCCGGATATGCGTATTCGTCAAAAAGCACAGTTTCAATTGGCAAAAAGCACCTTTTGGGGCTACAGAGCTTTAAAAAATGTACTGACAGAAGAAACAAATCAACTCGCAAAAATCCATGCCATTTGGGGCATTGGACAAATTGCCAGGAAAAATGCGGGCAAAGCAGAACCTCTAATGGCACTATTACAAGACCAAGATGCAGAAATAGTTGCTCAGGCTGCTAAAATATTAGGTGATGTAAAATACATAGAAGCAGGCTCTGCTCTAATTCCTTTATTAAAGCATAAAAATGACCGCGTTAAATTCTTTACTGCTCAAGCTTTAGGAAGAATAGAACATAATGCCGCTATACAACCATTATTAAATATGGTTGTTGCCAATGCAGACAAAGATGTATATCTAAGGCATGCAGCGGTACTGGCTTTAAGCCGTATTGGAGCAGAATCAGAAACTGCTGCTTTAGCTACTAATGAAAACCGAAGCCTTAGGATTGCTGCCGTATTGGTATTGCGCAGATTACAAAGCCCACTTGTAGCACAATTTTTAAATGATACAGATGAATATATTGTAACTGAAGCTGCAAGGGCCATTAACGATGATTGGTCTATTAAAGAAGCCTTACCGGCCTTGGCAGAATTGTTGAATCAAAATAAATTTACTTCAGAACCTTTAATGCGTAGAGCCATAAATGCAGCCTTACGTGTAGGTGAAGACAAACAACTAAATAATCTTATTGCTTATGCAAAAAGAACAGATGTTCCTAGTGTATTAAGAGGTGAGGCATTAGCCACTATTGGCACATGGGCATCGCCATCAACATTGGATAGGGTAACTGGGCGTTTTAGAGGCGAAGTTACAAGAGATGCAAATTTGGTAAAACAAAAAATTGAAGCTGATATTCCTTCTTTCCTTGCCGATAAAGACCCCGATATTCTTGTTGGTGTTTCTAAAATCTTAAGTGCTTTAGGAATTGAAAGCTATAATGATCAGTTGCATAAAATAATGACGAGCCATAAAACACCCGAAGTACGTGGTGCCATGTTAGCTGCTTTAGGCGGATTAAATTATGCCAATATTGAAAATTCCATGAAAGTGGGAATGCAAGATGAAAACTGGCGTGTACGGGCTGCTGCAGTTGGACTTATTAGTGAATTGGATATTTCTAAAGAAAAACTACCTGCCATTGTAAACCCAGTATTCAGAAGAGGTTCTACTGGAGAACAACAACGTTTACTTAGTGTATTGGGTGAAATGCCAACTGAAAAAAGTAGTGACGTACTTAGCAGTTTAATCTCCCAAGCAAATAGAAACCAGTTGCAACAAGGAGTACTGCTAGATTTAATTGAAGCTGTTGAAGCTACAGAATCTGCACCTTTAATTGCACAATTGGGCACCATAAAAAAGAGTGGGCAAACGGCAGACGCTTACCAAGAAACTTTAGAAGGTGGCCGTAGATGGCAAGGAATGCAAGTATTTACCAACAACCCTACAGCACAATGTGTACGTTGCCATGCGGTAGGCGGTACTGGTGGTAAAGTAGGTCCTGAGCTAGACAACATTGGTAACATCCTAAACAAAGAGCAGCTATTAGAAGCATTAATAGAACCGGGAAAACGTTTAGCGCCTGGCTATGGTAGTGTATCACTCACCTTAAAAGATGGGCAAGTAGTTACAGGTATTTTAGAAGAAGAAACACAAGGGCAAATAACGTTACGTACCAGTGACGCAGAACCTTTAGTAGTGGCAACTTCTAGGATAGATAAAAGAATGAACCACCCTTCTGGAATGCCAGCAATGGGTCTTTTAATTGAACGAAGAGAATTACGTGATTTAATTGAATACTTGTCTACATTGAAGGTAGAAAATAAACGTGAGGCTATGTCGCATTGATTTAAAACACTAAATATGGTAACTAGTTACTATATTACAAATGTTGGCTACAAGAAAATTCAAATAAATAACAGCAATGCGAATACTATTTACAGGAGGTTCTGGAAAAGCAGGAAAGCATATAATTCCTTACCTGTTAGACCAAGGACATAGCGTACTAAATGTAGATTTAACGCCTTTAGATTACCCAGGGGTAGATAATCTAATAGCAGATATTACAGACTCTGGGCAAATGTTTAACGCTATGAGTTCCTACACGGGCTTGCATGAATTGGAACTAGGTAATGGCATACCAAAGTTTGATGCCGTTATACATTTTGCAGCTGTACCCAGAATTTTAATAAAACCAGATAACGAAACTTTTCGAGTCAATACAATTGGTACATATAATGTAATTGAATCGGCGGTTAAACTTGGGATTGAAAAAATCATTATTGCATCATCTGAAACCACCTATGGAATTTGTTTTGCAGATGGAGAAACCGACCCAAAAGTACTGCCTTTAGAAGAAGATTATGAAGTTGACCCTATGGATAGTTATGGATTGTCTAAGGTGGTAAATGAGAAAACAGCACAAAGTTTTCAACTACGCTCAGGTTTTGATATTTATGCATTACGTATCGGAAATGTGATTGAACCTCATGAATACACCGAACTGTTCCCTCATTATTTTAAGAAACCTGAAGTACGCCGTAGAAATGCTTTTTGTTACATAGATGCTCGCGATTTGGGTCAGATTGTAGATTTATGCTTGCAAAAAGACGGGCTTGGTTATCAGGTTTTTAATGCAGGTAACGACCACAATGGTGCCGTTCTGACAAATAAAGAATTAATTGAAAAGTTCTTCCCCAATGTACCAATTTCTAGAGAATTGGAAGAACACGAAGCTTTGTTTTCAAATAAAAAAATCCGTGAAGTTTTGGGCTTTAAAGAACAACACAACTGGCGCAACTATTTAAAATGGGACTAAGGTCATGAAATTGCCTCATTCTTTTCTCCATCGCAATGACGAAACGTATTAAATAGTCCAAATATTCTCTCCATTATATGGAAGACAGCCATTGTAATTTCCCGGAATTGGGTCGTACCTCAAATGGTTTTTTCCAATTTCTTCAGAAGTAAAATAGCCCGTAAGTGTAAACTGTTTTACTCTTCGGTAAAAATCCAAGGTCGGTTGTGCCTCTAACTTGCTTCCCCAAACCGTGGGCACAAAGGTATTGGTCTCTTCTCCTACTTTTTTTAGTACCTCGGCACGTTCTTCATTGTCCATTTTTAAGAAAGACTTGCCATACAATTCCTCACATGTAGCAGTGAATTTTTCATATCCTTCTAAAACATGTTCTTTATCTTCTGGAGACAGCGTTTTCTCAAACATCAAATCCACAAAAATATCAACTTTTAAATCTTTGGCACCAGGCGTTTCGGTACGTGGTAGAATCATTTCAGTAATTTCGGAAACTACTAGCGCTTGTTCTGGCGTAAAAAATTGCGGTGTCCAATCCAATCGGTTCTGACTTTGACAAGATTGTAACATGGTTGTAAGTGTTCCACTAGAAAGTGTTGCTCCAACCAACATGGCTGTATTTTTAAGTGCTTTTCTTCTATCCATAACTTACAGATTTTGTTTTTTTAATTCTTCAATGGCATGATTCGCAGCCCGTGCCGTAATTGCCATATAGGTCAATGATGGGTTTACACAAGAGCTCGATGTCATACAAGCGCCATCTGTCACAAAAACGTTCTTGGCAGCGTGTACTTGGTTAAAACCATTAAGAACCGATGTTTTGGGGTCGCGCCCCATACGGGCCGTTCCCATTTCGTGTACCCCATGCCCTGGAGGGCTTTTACTATCAAAAGCCATAATATTTTTAAAACCGGCCTTTTCTAACATAATGGCTGCATCATCTTTTATTTGTTTGTTCATAGCAAGTTCATTCTCTTTAAACTCCGCATCAATTGCCAAAGTGGATAAGCCCCATTTGTCCTTTACATCATGGTTAAGGGTCACCATGTTTTCATGGGTCGGCAAACATTCTGCAAAACCAGTCAAGAACATTCCCCAACCTCCTGGTTTAAACAAATTATCCTTAAAATCGGCACCAAAGTCATTGTTGTTTACCCCCGAGCCCCAACCAGAGCGACCAGCTCCTCCTTGGTAGCCGAAACCTCTTAAAAATTTATCCGACTTGGTTTTTTCATCCAAATTCACATAACGTGGAATATAAATTCCGTTAGGTCTACGACCTGAATAATAGTTGTCTTCAAAACCTTCAATACCTCCCATAGCTCCCACTTTGTATGTGTGGTCCATAAGATTATGGCCCAATTCACCACTATCGTTTCCAAATCCATTGGGAAAACGGTTAGAAGTTGAATTCAAGAATATAGAAGTTGTACTCAGGGTCGAGGCATTTGTAAATATAATTTTAGCGTAAAATTCTATTTCTTCATTGGTCTCGGCATCTATGACACGTACGCCTGTTGCTTTTTCTTTTTTCTCATCGTATATTATGGAAGACACAATAGAATGTGGTCGCAACGTCATATTCCCGGTAGCCTCAGCAGCCGGTAATGTTACAGCCATACTGCTAAAATAAGCTCCGTATGGACAGCCACGAGAACAGCGATTTCTGTACTGGCATTGTCCACGTCCATTAAGCGGTTGAGTTAAATGGGCAACCCGACCAATAATCAAATGCCTGTCAAAATTTTCTTCAATTTTTTGTTTGGTATGTTTTTCCACACAATTGAGTTCCATTGGAGGTAGAAAATGACTATCTGGTAAATGTGGTAACCCTAACGCTTCTCCAGAAATTCCAGCAAATTTTTCTACATAAGTATACCATGGCTCTATGTCTTTATAGCGAATGGGCCAATCCACGCCATGACCATCTTTGGCATTGGCTTCAAAATCCAAATCGCTCCAACGGTAGGTTTGTTTCCCCCAAAGCATGGAACGCCCACCCACTTGGTGACCACGCATCCAAACAAATGGTTTTACTTCGGTATATGGATTATCGGCATCATTGGCCGTAAAATGTTTGTTATCTGCTCCTGCCCAACCCACTTCAGAAAACACACGATGCTTTTTTTGTTCTTCATGAGTAAGTGCCCCTCGTAGTTCATAATCCCAAGCTTCATCATTCATTGTAGAATAATCTTGTAGATGCTTTACATCCCTTCCTTTTTCAAGAACCAAGGTTTTTAGTCCACCTTCACAGAGTTCTTTTGCAGCCCAACCACCACTAATGCCCGAGCCAATAACTATTGCATCGTAAGTGTTCTCTTTTTTAGCTTCAATATTTAAATATGCCATTAATAATTTTGATTTCTTTTCTGCTTTTCAAGATAAGAAATTAAAAGGCATTTATTTATAAAAGTTATTCATCGAAAAACATATACTATTTCAGAACATTTAAAGTTTTAATACTCATAAGATTAAACCAGCAATCTATTAGCTAGTCTAATCTTTATAAAAACCCAAAACACCTGCTATGAAAAATATACTTTGGATATTTGCCTGTGTGCTTACCATTCTATCTTGTAGTTCATCAGATGACAATGCTCCTATTGAGCCAAATGAAGAATCTGAGCAAGAAACTGAACCAATAGTAAGCAATTTAGATGGACCCATTTCTAAACCGACCTCTGGGTACGGAGTTGATGGTTCTCTAACAGTAACCAAAACCATTTTCACAAACCCATTATATGAAGATAAAGATGTGGAGGTTTTTCATCCATCCGATATGACTTCTGCACTTCCTACCCTTTTTTATTCGCATCCCTATGGCGGAAATGATAGTAGTCGCTTGGATGGGCTTTTTAACTTTGTAGCCAGCAAAGGGTATGTATTGGTCTTTGTACCCTACCCAACCCTGGCCCCTTCCGTTGATGACCGTTACGATATTCTTTGGGCAGGTTTTGAAAAAGCTGTGAACGATTACCCAAATCTCATTGACACCAAAAAAGTAGGCTTTATTGGGCATTCCTTTGGTGGTGGGGCATCTTTTGGATTGGGACATAAGGGCTTTGTTGAAATGGGCTGGGGTGAAGATGGACGTTTTATTTATAGCAATGCCCCGTGGTACGCCTACCAACTGACAGAAATGCAATTGACAAGTTTTCCCGAAAACACAAAACTGATTGTGCAAGTATTCGAAGATGATGAAGCCAATGACCATAGAATGGCGATTGATTATTTTGAAAACATAAACATTGCCAATAGTGAAAAGGATTACATTATGGTACAATCTGATGAAATAGATGGGTACAGTTATACTGCGGACCACAATCTACCAAATAGCGTAATTTTTGATGCCTATGATTATTATGGTATATACCGTTTGTTAGATGCCTTAATTGATTATTCTTTTAACGGCAATACTTCCGCTAAAAATGTGGCGCTGGGGAATGGTTCAGATATTCAAATTGCCATGCCCTCGTTTAATGGTGAAACCTTAGTGCCTTTATTTGTTACAGATAATCCTTCACCGGTCAATGAACAAGATTTTTATACATTTCCTTGTAACGATGCGCTTAACCCAAGAAGTGTGAATTGTGAATAGTTAAAGTTTGGAAATTGTTTTCTTAGCCTCTTCAAACTCTTTCATCATATCCGCCACAATTTGGGCGGCAGGTTTTATATCATGGATGAGAGCGGAAACCTGCCCTATTTCCAATTCGCCATTTTCCATATCGCCTTCAAACATGCCTTTTTTTGCCCGGCCTCGCCCCAGTAATTCTCTTAATTCTTCAACTGAAGCTCCCTTTGCATATGCCCTTTGCACCTCATCATAAAACTTGTTCTTTATCAATCTAACGGGTGCCAATTCTTTTAATGTCAATTTTGTATCACCCTCTCCAGCCTGTACAACCTTTTGTTTAAACAAATCATGTGAAGAAGCTTCATAACTGGCCACAAACCGACTCCCAACCTGTACGCCATCCGCTCCCAAAACCATTACCGCCAACATGGATTTTCCTGATGCTATACCACCAGCAGCAATAATTGGAATCTTAATCTTTTCTTTTACTGCTGGAATCAAAGTCAAAGTTGTAGTCTCATCACGACCATTATGACCACCAGCCTCAAAACCTTCGGCAACTATGGCATCTACACCTGCCTGTTGTGCTTTTTCTGCAAATTTTACACTGCTCACTACATGAACAACTGTGATACCTTTTTCTTTTAAAAAGGATGTCCAAGTCTTTGGATTTCCAGCAGACGTAAACACTATTTTAACCCTCATTTCAATAATTATATCCATCAATTTTTCAATATCCGGATACAACATGGGCACATTTACTCCAAAAGGTTTATTAGTAGCTTTTTTACATTTTTGAATGTGTTCTCGCAATACCTCAGGATACATACTACCAGCTCCCAGAAGTCCCAATCCACCAGCATTGGAAACTGCCGATGCCAATCGCCAACCACTGTTCCAAACCATTCCCCCTTGGATGATAGGATATTTAATATTGAAGAGTTGTGTAATTCTGTTTTGCATGTTTTTGTCATTCCTGCGAAGGCAAGGATTTATAAATTGTTACTATATAAATGGATTCCTCTATAAGCAGGAATGACAATTCTTGTTTTAAGAAATAACTCCTGAACCTATTAACTCATCATCTAGATACCAAGCGACAAATTGACCCTCTGTAATTGCTGATTGTTTTTCTTTAAAATCTACATAAAGGCCTGCATCAACTTTATAAATAGTTGCTTTACATAAAGCTTGGCGATAACGAATACGTGCCATAACCTCCATAACCCCATCAACATCCAAAGCCATATCTGGTCTTACCCAATGCAATTCTTCATTACTAACAAATAATGTTCTACGGTACAACCCAGGATGTTCCTTTCCTTGGCCTGTATAAATTACATTTTTATCAACATCGGTATCTATAACAAACAATGGTTCCTTGGTACCACCTACAGCTAATCCTTTTCGTTGTCCTTTTGTAAAATAATGTGCTCCTTGGTGCTCCCCAAGCACTTTACCGTCTTCTATATGATATTCAGGTTTTTCAGAAAAATAAGCCAGTTCTTCATTCTTTGAATTAAACACAGGAACCGCTTTCTGATAATATTCCAAATCAGAAGGAACCTCAACTATTACTCCTCTTTTTGGTTTTAGTTTTTGCTGCAAAAAGTCTGGCAGACGTACTTTTCCAATAAAACATAAGCCCTGAGAATCTTTTTTATCCGCCGTGATCAAGTTATTTTCAGCAGCAATTTTACGCACATCAGGTTTTTGCAGTTCTCCAATAGGAAACAATGTTTTTGCCAATTGTTGTTGTGATAGTTGGCATAAAAAATAAGACTGGTCTTTATTCTCATCCGCACCTGCAAGTAATTGGTAGGTTTCAGAACCATCCCCATTTGTAATAGTTCCCTTTCTACAATAATGGCCCGTAGCCACAAAATCTGCACCCAATTGCAATGCAATTTTCATAAAGACATCAAACTTTATTTCGCGATTACATAGCACATCAGGATTAGGAGTTCTTCCTTTTTCATATTCATTGAACATATAGTCCACAATACGTTCTTTGTACTCGGCACTTAAATCCACCGTTTGGAAAGGAATTCCCAATTTCTCAGCTACTATCAAAGCGTCATTACTATCATCTAACCATGGGCACTCATCAGAAATGGTAACGGAATCATCGTGCCAATTTTTCATAAAAAGGCCAATAACATCATACCCTTGCTCTTTAAGAAGGTATGCCGCCACACTGGAATCTACTCCACCTGAAAGTCCAACAACTACTTTTTTCATTTTTTATAAACTGGGTACAAAAATACAAAATAATCGCCCCATAATCTATTAGTGATGCAATACCATATTTAATGTTACAGTAACCTATCCTTAAAAATAGATTCATGTATTTAGAAGAATTTCTTACTACTTTAAACACATAATTTATTGTCCCTCTTCAGCCAAAATCTTAGTTGTTAGTTTAATTGTTTTATGAAAAATCCGATGAACTGTACATCGGATTTTTATTTTAAAATGTAGGAACAAATTTCCATACATCATAAGAATATCTTTTAGCATACAAATATGGATGCTTTACAACTATTAATTTTTTAAAATAAAGAAAAGTGAAATATTAGCTGTCCCAAATCTCACCAAATTAAACCTAGTTAATGCTAAAAACCCCGACCATTATGGCTGGGGTTTTTTGATTTTTATTAAGTATTAAAATCTTATTCCTCTATCACATCTATTACTTCATAACCATCCTCTATCATTTTATAAACAGCATCATGCAACTCGTACGCGGAAACACCTTCAAAATCAATTTCCTGGGCATCTTCTGGTAGTTCTGATACAACTGCACCTTTTGGCGGTGCAACAACTTCATAATCTTCTCCTACTTGATTATAGAAAAGACCGTCTGCATACATATATGCTTTCCCTCTTACCATAAGTCTAACAGCTGTTCTTGGCAACACACGAAGCCTAAAACCACGTGGAGGAAAAGTTCTAACATACACTCCCTTTCTGGCCACAAAATACATTCCTCCAACAGGTCTATATGCAACTTTTCTGTACATTATGGAAGTAGTCCCTGCGGGTAAACGCCTTAGCCTTCTACGAACCACCCTTCTCTTATGTCTTCTTACCTTTCTTTTGACCTTTCTTTTGACCTTACGAACTTTTACAACTTTTTCCTTTGGGTTATTACCGTTTGCGCTTCTATACTAGAAGCAGGAAAGAAAAATATAGCCATAAATAATACTATAACAAACTTTAAATTTTTCATAGAAACAATTTTTACAATTTTCTTGTTTGACTATTTTAGCCAAAAAAGGTTTAACATAACAAATTTCAAGTTTTAAAAAATATCTGGGTCTTCTCCACAAAAAAAGCATCTTAAATAAGATGCTTTTTTTTATCATGAATGGAATAACTTATCGTTTTCCAGCTTTTTTCTGAGTTTCTGCTTGCTCCATCATTTCTCTCATTTTCTTTTGGAACTTATTCTCCTTTTTGGGTTTTTTCTTGTTCTCCTGAATCTGCGCATGTATTTTATCATCATCAAGAATAAACTTCTTAATAACCAACATAATACCTATTGTAATTAGGTTAGATACAAAGTAATACAGACTTAATCCACTCGCATAATTGTTGAAGAATATCAACATAAACAATGGAGATAAATACATAATGAACTTCATATTGGGCATACCTGGTTGTTGCGGCATGTTTTGCCCAGTGGTCATCATCATGTAAAAGAAAATGGCAACCGAGGCCAGTATTGGAAACAAGCTTACATGGTCCCCATAAAATGGTATTTTAAAAGGCAATTGCGCAATCACATCATAAGACGAAAGGTCATCTGCCCATAAAAATGCTCTCTGCCTTAATGCAAATGAGGTAGGAAAAAACATGAAAAGCGCATAGAAAACTGGCATTTGCAACAATGCCGGCATACATCCGCTCATTGGGTTTACCCCAGCCTTACTGTTCAATTTCATAGTCTCTTGCTGCTTTTTCATAGCATTGTCCTTGTATTTCTCATTGATTTCGGCAATTTCTGGCTTTAACACCTTCATTTTTGCTTGAGACAAGTAAGACTTATACGTTAATGGCGACATAGCCAAACGAACCAAAATAGTCATAACAATAATTGCAATACCATAAGGAAGAAAAGAGCTTAAAAACGTATATAGTGGTGTGAACAAATATCTGTTAATCCACCCGAAAATTCCCCATCCAAAAGGAATGGAATCAACTAGGCCCAATTCTTTATATTGTGACAGTACTTTTATATCTGTTGGACCATAGTACCAGTTCATATTCTGCGAAAGTTCCCCACCTTCTAGATTTAATGGTGCCTTAGAAGTATATTCTTTGGTATATGCCAATGCTTTATCTTCTTCCTTAACCAAATTTACAGAAGTTAAATCTGCTGAAGAAAAAGGAGTTTTAGTTGCCAAAATAGCACTAAAAAAATGCTGCCTATAGGATAGCCATTTTACTTCCTTCTCGGTTTCCTCGTCATCACTACTTTCAGAGAGCTTGCTTATTTTTCCACCATCATGGTTATAAGTTAACCTAGTATATCTGTTTTCGTATTGAACGCTTTTGTTATGGCGAATGCCTTTAACATCCCATTCCAAATTTACAGGTTTGCTACTATTGATAACTCCATTTAATCCTTGCGAGCGCACCGTAAAATCTACCAAATAATCATTTGGTTTCATTTCATACCTATATTCCAAAAATTGATTAGCGGACACCTTCGCCTTCATAGAAAGCACTTGGTTGTCCCCATTTTGGGACATAGAAGGCTCAAAAAACATATCCTTGGTATTTAGAACCCTATTGTCCGATGTAGAAAAGTTAAGCCCAAAAGAAGCGTTGCCATCTTTTACAAGATATACAGGAACAGAATCATAAGTGACAAAATTTTTCATTTTTGCCTCTATAATCTGACCTCCTTTGTTGCTTACCTCCAAATACACCAAATCATTCTCTAATACAGTTGTACCCTCAGACGGATTTGTAAAACCAAAAGCTCCCAAAGAGCTTTTATAATTTGCCACTACTGTAGAATCTTGAAGATTAACTGCTGTGGCAGGTGTAGATTTAGTTATTTCAACTTCTGCAGCTTTGGTCTCAGCTTCAACTTTTTCAATTTCAGCTTTTTTTGCCTCTATTTCTTCTGGTGTTGGTTGATTTTGGTAAAACATAAAGATGAGTATCCCAAAAATCAGTACAAATCCAATAATAGAATTTATATCCAGTTTCTTTTCTTCCATTTAAATAAGCTCTAGTTTATTTTACGCTCGGTAATTTCTGCTTTTAAGTTTGCAAATATATGCCCAAATGTGCATTTTATGCCAAACTGGCATTACTTTGTTGTTTTTTAAATTGCAATGCAGCCTTTACAAACCCCACAAAAAGTGGATGTGGATTGGCAACGGTACTCTTATATTCTGGATGGTATTGCACCCCAATGAACCATGGATGGGAAGGTAATTCCACAATTTCTACCAAACCAGTTTCTTTATTAACCCCAGAAGCAATAAGGCCCGAAGCCTCTATTTGTTCTTTATAATCATTATTGAATTCATAACGATGGCGATGTCTTTCTGATATGGCCTTTGCTCCTTCATATACCTTTTGTACCAAACTGCCATCTGCCAATTCGCAATCCCATGCTCCCAATCGCATTGTACCTCCTTTATTAACAACACTCTTTTGTTCTTCCATTAAATTTATGACAGGGTGTGGGCTGTTTTCATCCATTTCAGTAGAATTTGCTTTGGAAAGTCCCAAAACATTTCTAGCACTTTCTATAACCGCCATTTGCATTCCCAAACAGATTCCTAAGAATGGAATACCCTTTTCCCTAGCATATTGTACTGCCTTTATTTTTCCTTCAATACCACGTTCTCCAAAACCCGGAGCAACAAGAATACCGTCCAAGTTCTTCATTTTATTATCAAAACCCCTTGAAATATGTTCCGAGTGAATGGACTTTACGTTCACCTTTACCTCGTTGACAGCACCTGCATGTATAAAAGATTCCAAGATAGATTTGTAAGAATCTTGAAGCTCTACATATTTACCAATAAGCCCAATGGTAACTTCATTTTTTGGATTTTTGTGCTTTTCTAAAAATTGATTCCAATGTGTTAAATCCGGGACCTTATCATCGGCAAGGTTTAATTTTGCTAAAGCAACTGTATCCAACCCTTCTTCCTGCATTAAAATTGGAACATCATAAATAGTGGAAGCATCTATGGACTGTATTACTGCTTCTTTTCTAACATTACAAAACAAGGCAAGCTTTTCTTTTATATCATCAGAAATCTCATGTTCTGTTCTACATACAAGTATATCTGCCTTTATTCCACTTTCCATTAAAGTTTTAACAGAGTGCTGGGTAGGTTTGGTCTTTAATTCCCCAGCAGCTGAAAGATAGGGAACTAAGGTAAGATGAATTACTATGCCATTATTATCACCCAATTCCCAAAGTAACTGTCTCACAGCTTCTATATATGGTAAGGATTCTATATCCCCCACTGTACCACCAATTTCGGTGATGACAATATCATAATCGCCACTTTTCCCTAAAAGCTGAACGCGTTCTTTTATTTCGTTTGTAATATGCGGTACTACCTGTACCGTTTTGCCTAAAAATTCTCCTCTACGTTCTTTTTCTATAACACTTTGGTAAATTCTACCTGTGGTCACATTATTGGCCTGCGATGTTCTTACATTTAAAAAACGTTCGTAATGCCCTAAATCTAAATCGGTTTCCGCACCATCATCTGTAACATAACATTCCCCATGTTCATATGGGTTTAATGTACCAGGATCAACGTTAATATACGGGTCTAGTTTTTGTATGGTAGTTTTATATCCTCTGGCCTGTAGTAATTTAGCCAAAGATGCTGCAATTATTCCTTTTCCCAAAGAGGATGTTACGCCTCCCGTAACGAAAATGTACTTTGTTTGTGACATATTTAATTATCCTGTTACGGGGTGTAAAGATACACATTGCCAGAATAAATCAACGAGAATCCATGGGGAAATCTTTCTGAATTTTTCTAATTAAAGGTTCCAATCCATTTATTTTAATCTCTAACATGGCTTCTAACAAGTTGCCCAGTTTTCCATCTGGAAAGCCTTCTTGCCTAAACCAAATTAAGTAAGGTTCTGGTAAATTTACCAAATATCTGCCCTTAAATTTTCCAAATGGCATTCTGTAGTGGGCCAGCTCTATAAGTTTTTGTTTATCTGGTTGAATTTCCATTTTTAAATTTAAAAAGATATCTTTAGTGAAATCAATTTACTTACCAATGAAACGTAGAAATTTTATCACATCTGCCGCCGCGGCTTCTGTAGGGGTTATGGCATGCAAAACAGCTACAGCTGCCGAAAGTACCACAATAATGGAAACAACCGAGTTAAAAGGCAATATTAATCATAGTGCTTGCCGCTGGTGCTATAACGATATTCCTTTTGAAGAGTTGTTACAACATTTTAACAAACTGGGAATCAAAGCCATTGATTTGGTAGGTCCAGAGGAATGGCCGTTAATGAAAAAATATAATATTCATGCTTCTATGTGCTGGGGTGCTGGGAAAGGGATTTTAGAAGGTTGGAACGACCCCAAATTACATGCAGAGCTAATTGCAGATTACCAACAAATGATTCCGAGGGTTGCAGAAGCGGGCTATACCAATCTTATTTGTTTTAGTGGAAATAGAAATGGAATGAACGATTTGGTAGGTTTAAACAATTGTGTTGATGGACTAAAACAAATACTTCCCTTGGCAGAAGAGCACGGGGTTGTTTTACAGATGGAGCTCTTAAATTCCAAAGTGGATCACAAAGACTATATGTGCGATAATACACTTTGGGGGGTTGAACTTTGCAGAAGATTAGGCTCAGAAAACTTTAAGCTACTTTATGACATTTACCATATGCAAATTATGGAAGGAGATGTTATAAGGAACATACAGGAATACCACTCATATTATGGGCACTACCATACTGGCGGTAATCCAGGTAGGCATGAAATTGATGAAACACAAGAGCTATTTTATCCTGCTATTATGAAAGCCATTATTGCCACTGGTTTTAAAGGGTATGTAGCACAGGAATTTATTCCTTCATGGGAAGACAAAATTGCTGCTTTAAAGCAAGGGGTTACCATTTGTGATGTGTAATAAAATACTTAAAAGTTGCGTATAGCTGCCCCTAATGGGTGGGATATAAGTATAAAACTTGCACATATTTATGTGTTACCTGCAAGCTGAAAATCCGAACTCAAAAGAAAGATTAAAGATATATGAACGAACTTATTTCCCCTAAATATCAAATGAAACTTGTGAAATCCGTTCACGATGCGATATGGGAGGAATACAAAACTTACAGGGAAGTGAGTCTATATATTGACAAATGGCACGAAGTAGACGAAGATTGGAATAATCATTGGGAGAATTTTCCAATTATAAAAAAAGAAAGTGGAGATATTGATTTATTGAGGACTTTACATTCAATGAACGGAAGCGATTTATTGAAAGTAGCAATAAATATGGGAGTTGACACGCCTGATTTCATTCCTTCCATTCCAACATTCAAAAACGAATTAAAATCTGATTTTAAAACGGCATACGACACTTTTACAAAGGCATTTAAACAAATCGAATCTGACCCAAGTCTTGCTGTAGGTTTAGCGAATTCTGCATTGGAAAGTATAGTAAAGGAAATACTGAAAGACGACAGAATAAAAAGTAAAACAAAAGGAACGGAAACTCTATACAAACTGACTACAATAATTATAAAAGAGTTTAATTTTTTAGATAGTAATCATCCTGTAGAAATAAAAACAATTGGAAGTTCGCTATTATCAATAAGTCAGTCAATAGAAAAATTGAGGAGTGAAAAAACGGATTTTCACGGAAAAACTGAAGAAGATTATTTAATTACTGACTCGATATACACGTATTTTGTGGTAAATGCTGTTACAACAGTCGGACTCTTTTTACAGTCTTATTTTAAAACAAAATTACCAAAACCACCGAAAGAAGTAGAAGAAGAACACGATGATTTGCCATTTTAAACTTGAACGAAATAAAAGCCAGCAGGTAACAATGTATAACAGCAATTACGGCGGATTCGACTACGTCCGAATCCACTCGGAATTGCTAACGTCTGTGCTAAACCGAAAATTAACGCATATTAACCCGTAACTGACGGTTATACGAGACCGTTGGCATTAATTAGGGAATGAATAAACAGATAACCGATACAATAACTCAAAAAGTAATTGATTCCTTACCTAAAACGGTTACTGATACTATAGTCAATAAGATTCCGAATCCAATTAGAGTCGAAGTAATAGAAAATACTGATAAAGTTGATTGGAATATTTGGTTTCTACTGATTGGTGTTCTGACTTTAATTGCTGCTGTGATTATTCCTTTTGCTCAAAAAAAGTACGAGGAAAGAAAATCAAAATTCGGATTTCATCTTTATGTGAAAAAGAAACTCGGAATTGTATGGAATCTACTGACTTATGATAAATTAGAATATAAACAACCAAAGTCAGCGGAAAAAATGGACGATGAACTTCTGACTTTTGATAAGTTAATTTACAAATTCGAAAAAGATTTTAAGGAAAATAAAAATACTATTCACCCACTTTTTGCTTTTGGAGTAATTTTCAATTTACAGAATTTACTTTTCACAGTAAAGCGTATACAATACGCATTAAATACTATTGATATCAAAAATCTTGATGAAAAGACTTTGGAGTTTGGAGACAAACTATCCAAATCTGAACATCATAAATTAAATGGATTATATCTTTTAATCGAGCATTATTTTTCAATAACAAGTTTTCACGACAAATTTGATTCTTTAAAATCGATTAAACGAAAAGAAAAAGATTCAAAGTGGATTGGTCTTGAAGTAGATAAAAAAGTTCTAAAAAAACAAAAGTGGATTTTAGAGGATTTAGAATATTTAAGAGAAAATGAATTAAGTATAGACGAAATTTTAAAAATAAATAAACTTCTAATTCAAGAATTGAAATCATATTTTGAATTTGAAAAACTGAATAAAAAGAGGAAAAATAACTAATGCCAACACCGTGTATAATTCATTGCTAGTACTCGCCTACTTACGAAAATTCTCGCGGATTTTCAGCTTGGAGTGTATTTGCAAAGTTTAGTGCTAAACCACGCAACTACTCATAGCCGAGACCGTTGGCAAACATTAAACAGTACATAATGAAAAAAAGGAAGACAATTGCATTATTACTTTTGATTATCGGAATTGGTCTAAGCATTGCCTTTATAATGAAGATTGAGTTTCCCCAAGGTTTTGAGGCATATTTTAAAAGAGGTTATTATAACCAATTTGGTCCGTTAGCAATAAGTGTTGAACTATTAATTGCAAGCTATTACTTATTTAGTGGACATAAAAAGGCAAATTTTACTTTGGCTCTTTTTGGTTTTACTACTTTGCAAGATTCCTTTTTTAATCAAATAGGGCTTTTCAATAGCACCGTTCCCTTATATGGAACCATAATTTTATTGATTTGTGCTCTGTTATGCCTATGGTTAGCATTTGCAAACAAATATAAATTAAAACGCTTATCTAAGTTAGAAGCCTTATTCAGTATTGTCCTTGGTGTAATTGTAGAATTATTTTTCAATTACCTATAATAAATATTAGCCAATAATGTGTATAATTCATTGCTCTGTACAAGGTTGCTTAAGAAAATTAAACCAATGAAGTATTATCTAAAAAGTGTAATAAAACAATTTACTTATTACAAAATGCTCGGGGACCAAACTTTTGAGCAAATTCCTGAGGAAAAATTGTTTTGGCAACCCAATAACGAGAGCAACAGCATTGCCGTGATTGTAAAACACCTAAACGGCAATATGTTATCTCGTTGGACTAATTTCCTAACAACGGACGGAGAAAAAGAATGGAGAAATCGTGATGAAGAATTTAATAGAGACATAAAAACCAAAACGGAATTGCTAGAAAAATGGAATGAGGGCTGGGATTGTCTATTCAACGCTATTAATCCATTAACAGAGAAAGACCTTGGTAAAGAAATTTATATTAGAAATATGGGGCATACCGTATTGGAAGCTATAAATAGACAATTATCACATTATCCTTACCACGTTGGACAAATTGTATTTATCGGGAAAATGGCGCAAGATGAAAAATGGGATTCCCTATCCATACCAAAAGGTAAATCTAAGGATTATAACAAAGAGAAGTTTTCCAAGCCAAAAAGAAAAGAACATTTTACAGATGATTTGTAAAACAAAGCTAGCCCATCAACCTCTTTAGCAATTCGTCTTTTCTTCTAATGGCAACTTCTATGTTGGAACCATCGGACATAACTATATAACCGCCTTTACCCTTTATATACTTTTCTACACATGAGAAATTAATATAGTGTGATTTATGAACCCTAAAGAAGTCTTCATCACCCAACATATTTTCAAAATATTTTAAGGTCTTGGTTGCCGTCAGCTTTTTATTGGTACTCAAAAAAATGTCTGTGTAATTTCCATCAGATTGAAATCTAATAATATCGTGAACATCAATCAATATTAACCCCTCCAAAGTGGGTACGGCAACTTTTTTTTGACGGCCTACCTTGTTTTCAAAATTATGGAACAATACTTCTAACTTCTTGGCAGTATCCTTTAATCCTTCTTTCTCTTTTATTTTTTTTATAGCGTTTCCAAATTCAATTTTATCCACTGGCTTTAAAAGATAATCCAATGCGGAAAATTTAAAAGCCTCTACCGCGTAGGTGTCAAAAGCCGTTGTAAATACAACCTCAAAATTTATATTAGGTAATTGACTCAAAAGGTCAAACCCCGTATTTTCATTAATGTGCACATCTAAATAAGCAACATCAGGATTTAACGCATTAATCTGTGCTTTTGCTTCTTCAATAGTAGTACAAGCGGCGACTAACTGAATGTCTTTTTTATATTCACTTAATAACATTGTAATTCTATCAATACAATGCTGTTCATCGTCTACAATAATGGCTTTAAGCATATTCTGTTTAAAATTGAAGTTCTAAAGGTAACTTTAATTCTACCCGGAGCCCTTGCTCCTTGTCCAATATTTTTACGCTGCCATTTGCTTTTTTTAATTGATTAATAATGTCTAATCTATTTTTAGTTATTCTTACTCCCATAGATTTATTTTCTTTATTATTTCCCAAAACATTATTTCTACCAATACCATCATCCTCTACAATACAGACTAGCATATTATCCTTTTCTTTTACTATAATTTTTATATGTCCTTTTGTCTTTTTTTTGGCTATTCCATGCCAAATGCTATTCTCTATAAAAGGTTGTAACATCAATGGGGGCAGCAATGTATTTTCTCTATCTACACCTTCGTCTACCGTAATAGAATAGGAAAGTTTATTTTTGAGGCGTAGTGCTTCAATCTGCATATATAGTTCCATTAATTCCAGATCATCTTCAAGGCTAATCCATTTTTTTTCAGAATTCTCTAGAATGGAGCGCGTTAACTTTGCAAATTTTAAAAGGTATTCATTGGCCTTTTTAATATCATTTTTAGAAATAAAATCACTTATAGAATTAAAAGAATTGAATATAAAATGAGGGTTCATTTGGGAGCGCAGTGCCTTTAACTCAGTTTCAGCAACTTTGGCCTTAAAATCGGCCATTTTCTCTTTTTCTAGAGCATCTCTTCGTTTTTTGTATAGAAAATACCCTACTACTGTGGCAAATAACAATAAAATTCCTCCTATTAAGTATGTGTTTTTTACAAGGCTTTGCCTTTTTATTTCTGCATTGGCCTCTGTTTCTTGTTTCTCCAGCTCAAACTGCATTTCCTTTTTGGTAAGCTCTGCCCTTTTTTCTTCACTTAGTACACTGTCCCTAAATTGAATATGGTTTTTATAAGCCGTTAAAGCTTCTCCTGTTTTCCCTTGATATTCATATACGGCACTTAACACCTTCCATGAGTCCGCCTGCCATTCTACCGCTCCCATTTCTTGTGCTATTTGCAGGGCTTTTTCTCCACTTTCCCCGGCCAAATCATAATTTTTAAGGAGTATACTCACCTTACCAATACTGTTAAGAGCAGATGCTTCTATATATTTACTTTGAACCTTTTTAGCCATCCCTAAGGCCTCTTCATAATAATTCAATGCTTTTTTATACTCCTTTAAATTTTTGTATGCCAATGCCAGATTATTGGTAATAGCTGCTACAAAAAAATCGTTTTCCTCTTCTTTTGACAGAGATAAAGCCCTATGTAGGTATGGTATTCCTTCGTCATATCTATCCGTATCATTGTAAATAATTGCTATGTTGGTCAATGCCTTTACCTGGTCAGATTTATTGCCTAGAGTTATGGATGTTTCCAAGTAAGAATCGTACTTTTCCAAAGCCTCATCATATTCCTTTAAATCTGCATGAATATTACCCAAATTACCATACAAACCCGCCTCTAGCTCTCTATCGTTTATACTAGAACTTATGGTTAATGCTTCTTGGTAGGCGTCCAAAGCTTCCAGATTATTGGCCATTATATAATATAAATTTCCTTTCTGCCTTAGAGCAAGCGCCCTACCCTTTTCCCAGTTTATAATTTTAGAAATTTCAATAGCTTCTTCTATATAAGGGAATGCCTCTTCTGGTTTTGTTTGCGCCATATTCCAAGCTAAGCCAACCAATAAATCTACTCTGGTAGAGTCTTTTTGGGTATGTAGTTTTAATTCATTTGATAAAGAATCTAAAACATGCTCCTGAGCAAGACTTGTAATAGAAAGGGCAAAAAATAGAACGAAAAAAAAAACTTTTTTCTGAATTCTGTACATCATGGGTATGGTTGAACATCAAATTTAATGTTTTTCCTAATTCGAATTGAGGGTTTTAGCCTTTTTGCCAAAACAGTTAATAACAAAACAAACACGTTGGACATTGAAATCTATACGATTAATAAAAGGTCATGGCATACTTCTATAAAAGAAGCTACTTTACTTCTTTAAAGACAAGCTATGAAGAAATTATCCACTTACCTTATTTTTCTAATGGTTCTGATATCCCTATTAAACTGTAGCAATGATTCGTCTGGTTCTGACGAAGATGAAGCAACCAAAATCCAAGGTACCATTCATCTTTCTGGTGATGAAACATCACAATTTGGAACCTCCCTTTCTGTAGGAAATATTGAGGTGGGCAATGCCAACCTAACAGGTACGGATAAATCGGTGGTTCTTTTATCAGAAAATATTACAGTTAAAAATGATGATTTTGAATATAAAAGTACCGATAATGGCTTTGTAATAGTAGCCTCTGATTTTTCCACGGGAGGTTCTATAGATATAGATAAGGCCATTTCCATGACCATAGTCAAAAATGGAGAAGAGTACAGGCACGCATGTTCTTCTCCCTACTTAGGTTTTTTTACAGCTTGTGGAGAAAATTTTTCTATAGATTTTGACAACAAAGTCTTAGTTTTAAACCAAACCACAGTGATTAATACAGAAACCGATGCTATTTTAACAATGGCCGGAACTATTAATTGGTAATTGAGACTCCATGAAAAAAAAGCAAGCACATATAATAGCTTTTTTACTACTTTTTTGTTTAGTAGTAAAAATAGGCTTTGGACAAGAATTAAAGGACGATTTGCTCATATACAAATCGCCATCAGAAGATTTTAAGGACATTGTTTTACAGGCACATAAAGGTTTAACCAGGTTGGGGCAGATAAATAACTATGCCCCCTCCAATGCCGGAAAAGGAGTGGCTCGTTTATTAGACGAAGCCACCAAGGAGAAAAATAGAAAAATACAGTCGGGTTATTCTATTTATACCATGATGGCGCAATTAAAATTCAATATGGATTTGGTTGGTAAAATGAGTAAAGAAAGACCGGTTACCATTACCTATGAATCCACTAAGGAAGATGAATCCATTTCTAGATTGCAAAACTCCCTTCATAATTTGAATAATAACATTTGCAATACAGACAAATGCAAAAATGGGTTTTTGGGTAAGAATGAATTTGAAAAATCCAGGTATTACAAAAGCTATATGATCAATGTACTCCCCAATTTAACTTCTTGGAATGATGCATTACTAAAAGAAAACAACCTTAAAGCCTATTTTGTTCATAGGATTAATCTTGGAAGCTATGATTTTGATAAAAATGGGTTTTGGATATTTTGCAAATTAAAAATACAAGTTATTGGTTCTGGAAGAGGGCAATCTAGCATAAATAGCATTTATACTCCAAAGTATTCATATGAAAATGAATTACTGAATAAGTTTAACTCTAGGGGACAACAGGTATTTTTACCAATGGCCCCTGAAAAGGCGGAAGAACTACAGAAAAACAGGCAAACCTATCTATTTGCCGTGCAAAAAATAAACATATCCTTTGGCAAGGAAGAAACTTCAAATAAAATGGTAACAGCCAGTTATAATTTTGAAAAACCAGATATGGAATTTTACAAAGACATGGGGCTTCAAGAAAAAGTAGCCACTATCTCTTTGGATAAAGCCACCATTAAAACTCAATAACATGCTCAAAAAAATAATTGTCTTACATATATTTTTCATTTTTAGTTTTGTTGGCGCCAATGCACAAAATGTAGAAACAATTGTATTTGAAGCACCTTCATCCAAATACATCTCAATACCCCTGCAAAGCCATAATGGCAAATTACGCTTTGGCACACAAGATGAATATTTTGTAAAACCAGATGGATCCTATTACCAAAGCAATTCTGAAGAATACCCTATCATTGACAAAAAAATGACCGAAAACCTTTATGGAAAACAAGGTTTTATGGAACTTTTAAAAATGAGGTTCCAAGATGACATGTATAGTGTTATGGATAGAAAGTTCTTTACCAAGAGAACCAATAATATGTATGACAAAGACTTAAAATCCTTCACAGCACAGCAACATATGCTAAAACTAGCCAACTCAATGCTTAACAGCCAAGAGATGAGGCGTTTTTTATGCAATGAAAAAACAGAAGATTGCGATAGAAAATATGGAGATGATATTTATTATCATGGTGGGCTAAACAATATGACCTCATGGGGCGGAAAAGGTGCAAGCGAATTTCAAAAATCAAGAGCATATACTTCCTTTGTTTCAGAGAATTTTGAGCCTTTAAAAAAATGGGCATCAACCTTGCTTCCAGAAAATAAGGCGGATGGTTTTTTTGTAATAAAAACACGGTTAGAGGAATATGATTTTGAGAGTCAAGGATTTTGGATAAATTCTAATAGGTTTGCTCACAACAATTATTATTTAGTAAAGTTTTCCGATTTTGAGCCCTCTAATGGTCAAGAAAGAAAATTGGTTCATCCACAAGGGATAAAAATATTACTAGCAATGTCCCCAGAAAAGGCCGAGGTTTTTTCTGAAAAACACAAGGAACTTTATTTGGTTTTTGATGTACATATTGAACTCAAAGGCATACATAATTACCGTCATGATGTACTAAAAACAAATTTCTCCTTAAACAACTCTTTAATAAGTATTTACACTGATGACAGTCTCACCAAAAAAGTTGAGGAAATTGATATTAATTCCATGACCAGTAAAAACCCATAATTATGTTATTAAAAAAAACAGGGACAACTTCATTCTTGTTACTATTCCTTTTCTTTTTTGGGCAAGGGCAAACAAGTAATGACCATACGATTATATACAAAACACCTTCCAAAGACTTTATAGATATTACCATACAATCTCATAAAGACCTGCCCAGATATGGTGAACTGTATTTTAGAAGGGGTGTTACCCCACCAACCAACAATAAGGCTTATGAGTCTTTGGTGAAAATGAAATACTTGGCAGAAATTTTCAAGGATATGGAACTGGGCAAATTGACCAAAAGAAATAATAGTGGCACAGAGGATAAAAAAAGTAAAAATTCACAGTTTGCCCAACAACATTTATTGGGCACTGCCGCACAAACAGCATCGGAAGAGGTGCTTAAAAAGTACTTCTGTGACCCAGAACAAGGAAATTTGTGCCAATTTACCAATACCTATGGGGAGAGAAAAATTCCAATAGGATGGGGAGGTTCAAGAAATAACGAGTTTCAACAAATGAGAGGCTATAAAGGATATATAAATGATCACTACAAAAATCTTAAAGGTTGGAGCAATTCATTTTTTAAAGATAACCAACAACAAGCCTATTATGTAGTGCGATCAGCCATTAGTGGTAAATATGATTTTAAGGAAAAAGGGTATTGGGTTTCTCCTTCAATGAAAGGGGTTGGCAGTAGTTTTCTGCTACACAGTAGTTTTTTTATTCCGTACACAGAAAATGAAAAAAAAATACGGCACGGCCACCAGCCTGCACTTTGGTCCATAACTCCAGATAAGGCAAAAGTATTCCAGTTCCAAAACCGTTCACCTGTTTTCTTGGTCTTTAAAATAATGGTAAAGCCCAAGTTGGTGAACACCCATGTACAATTTGATTTTGAACTGGAAGAACAGATAATTGAACTCTATAAGGATATCGCTCTTACCCAAAAAATTGGGGAAATCAACATTGCCGACATGAAAACAAAATATTGAAGCGCATGAAAAATACAAAGCCTATATTGATTCTGTTAATGGGAATCTTCACCTTACTTTTCTCTACTCCCGTTCAGGGCCAATTTTTAAAGAACTTAAAAAAGAAAGCAACAGAAGCAGTTGAGAAAAAGATAGATGAAATTGGGCAGAAAAAACAACCCAAAATTACCGATCAACAAAAACCAACTGAACCATACGCAAAAAAGGAAGTTCCAAAACAGGAAAATGAAATACAATCCAAAAAGCCAACAAAAGAAATAGTTATTGATGATTCAGATATATTGATATATAAATCCCCCTCAAATGCTTTTAATGATATTGCTATTCAAAAACACAAAGATTTACCTCGGTTTGGAACTTGTAATTTTTACAAAAAAACCAATTCCAATAGCCCTATAATGACAGCAGAATATCAAGAAAAGCGAAAAAAATTTGGGTATAGTTATCCTGGATTTCTTAAGCTGGCCAAAATGCATATGATGAAAGAATATTTTGTTTTTTTGGACAAAACAGCTCTAACCGAATTAACCAGAGATCTTGTGGAAGAAGAAGTAAAATCCAACCTTGTGCAAAAAATGCTACTGGATTTTGCTTTTACTATGGGCACTGATACATTTAAACGAAATTATTTTTGCAGTAACCCAAGTACACAAACCAACTGTGCATATATGAACAAATGGGGAGGAAACAGGGCCGATGACTTTACTGAAAATGAAAAATATGTAGACTTCATAACAAAGTATTTGGACGTAATTACTGATTGGAGTAGCAATTTTTTTAAAAATGAAAATGAAACTTTCTATTTAGTTAGTCCAACTAAATTTATAGGAACCTATGATTTTGATAAAAATGGTTTTTGGGTTCCTCTTCCAGTACGTGCCAGACAATATGGCTTGGACTATTCTAGTACCAATGACAATTATTTTTTTGAATACTCTCCTAAAGCACCATATGAAAACACTATGTTCAATAAAATTACAGAACCTGAATTTTATAATGGATTTGTTTTAATAAAAGTAAATCCAGAAAAAGCGGAAGTTTTGGTCAATAAAAAATTAAGGCAAATGTATTTTGTTTCCAAGGTACAAGTGGATTTTAAAGAAATTGACACTACAAATATTAACTTTAATCATCCAAGCTATACCTATCATTATGTAAACCCAATAATAGAATTATATGAAGATGAAGGGCTTACACAAAAGATTGGTGAAATTTCATTAGAAAATTTAACCCATAAAGAGCCTAATTAAGCTTTCTACTTCATCATTTTGGCAATTTCCCTGTTCCATTCCAATTGTTTTTCTGTATCTCTAGAGAAATTGGTTTCCCAATCATAGAGTTCCTGGAAGTCATTTAACTCTTTTAGAATGTCTTTGTAAATAGTTCTTACCTCTTCCTTTATTTTAAGGCTAAAAGTGAGCTCGTTTAAACGCTTACGAAATTTTCTAGCAAAGAGTTCAGAAATATCAAAATGTAGCTGTTCATGACTTAAAATAAGATCATCACACACCTCCTTTTTGTACCATGATTTATCTGGGTAGAAAAAAGTATGCACCTTAAACTCTGCCTCGACCTCACTTCCCCTGGCCAAACTAGAAAAACTATAGGTAATTCCGCTTGCTGTAACGGCAGCTGCATTGGAACCGCCTTTGGGTTTTCCTCTAAAATCTTGCCAGCTTAACCTTCTTTCCTTTGTCCAAGGAATGGTATCTAACTCCTGTGAATAGGAACAGAATGAAGTCCATAAAAAGACAAAGAGTATTATGTTCTTTAGAATGTGCATTTAATAGGACAAGATTATTTTTGGGGAAAATTATTCAGGCTTCACCTCTTTTACCCACATATCTTCATACGTCATAATATAGGACGAAGTGTTAAAATACCCAGATGCCATATCCTTGCTGTAATTAAACTTATTGCCTGTATATTCCGTTTCTCCAATAACGCTAGAAACTTCAAATAAATTGTTTTTATATGCAAGCTTAAGCAGTAAATCATAGGCAAGGTCAAATCCCCTTGTGGCATACTTATCCGGGGTAGAACCAAATCTCTTTCTGTACATTTTTACAAAAGAATCGTCTGGGGCATTTCTGTAGACAGATGGGTAACAAAAATTTAAATTAGATAAGTGTGCATTCGAAATTACATCGTTCTCAAAGGCACTGTTATAATTGGTGGTGAACATTTTAATTTTAATTTCCTCCGTATTGGTAGAATTTAAAATTGATATTACACTAGAAACCACTTTAAAATCATCGGTTTCCACAAATATCCAATTCTCCTTTTCTTCAGATAAAAAAGTCTTGAACTTATCAATATTCAATGAAATACTCTTTTCAGATTCCTTTATTTCAATGGAATTGGCCAAAGGAAAGTGTTGTACAATCTTATTTTTTACATTCTCTTGGGGCATGCCGTATACAACAATAATATTTTCATCTGTTCTTTTACTTTCTACAAAAGAAAGCATTCGGTCTCGCAAAATACTATCTGTAGGAATTGAGAAAAATACATTATTCAGGCTTAAATCACTTTCAGCTGTAATAGGTGCAATTACTGGTATTTGATAATTTGCGGCCTGTACCGCAACCTCTCTTAAAGACATAGGGTTCAACGGGCCAATGATAGCGCTTACGTCCATTAAATTCTCTTTTAGCAATATATCCTTTGTCTTGCTAAGGCTCAATTCAGTATCAAATACTTTAACATCCACAGAAACTCCCAATTTTCTAATGGAATCCAAAGCGACCAAAGTTCCAGAATACAATCCCAAAGCTAACTTAGCATCATTCCTTTTCTCAATGGTCTTAACAACCTCTTCTTTATCGTTTAAATTAAAACGGTCTAATCTAAAAGGCAAAAGCACCATTAATTTTGGTCTGTTAACAGTATTAATGCTGTCCAACAAATTTATTTTATCTAAAATCAAGGAGTTTTTTACCTCCAAATCTCCCATTCTGTCTTTTGGCAGTTTTAGCACCATCCCAGCTTTTAGCCCATTTATCAATTCTGGGTTTAACTCCAAAAGCTCCCTATAGGTTACTCCAAGGTTACGGGTCAAAGAATATTCTGTCTGTTTAGGCTTTACTTCATAAAAGATATAATTATCCGTATTTACCTCATCGGTAGAAGGCTTCTTTTCTGGAATACGGAGTACCATTCCTTCTTTAAGTCCTCCCCTTTCGCCAATTTCAGGATTTAATTTCATCAACTCCGCTGATGTAACCCCAAACTCTTTTTCCAAACTATAAAAGGTTTGTTTTGCTGGTACTGTATAAGATTGATACAATTGTACTTCTTGCTCTGGTAGCCCTTCTGGTTTAGGAAGTTTTAATTCCTGACCCTCAGCCAAATTATCACTGGTAGCACTCAATTGAGGATTCAACACCAACATACTGTCTATGGTAATTCCGTATCTATGGGCAATACTCCATCTGGTTTCTTTAGACTGAACTGTATAAGTTTCAAAACCATCCTGATTTAACAGTTCTTCTTCACTCAATACAACTTCTGGAAACTTTGGAATCTTTAAACGCATTCCTTTTTTAAGCTGCATGGAATACAGGTCCTTATTGTATTTTTTTATGTCCTCTTGGGTGATTTCGTAACGTTTAGCAATACCAAAAAGCGTCTCCCTCTTACGTACTTTGTGATTGGTAAAACCTATAGGTTCTTGTTGTGTTTCAGCTGCATCTTCTATTTCATTAGTTGTTGAAATTTTGGTATTGGGAGCATTTGGATACAATGGAATAACTAAAGTAGTTCCAGGGAACAAGGTCTGTCCTTGCTTAATTTCCTTATTAAAAGATAGAATAGTATATGGAGTAACCCTATATTGTTTGGCTATACTTTCTATGGTTTCTCCATCTTTTACTTTATGGACAGGATTTTCTTGTGCTGATATATTGACAGAAAAAAACAGCAGTAATGCCAAAGACAGTACCAATTTAAAAGATAATTTCATCATTTTTATTCCCATTCTATGGTTGCAGGTGGTTTGGAGCTTATATCGTAAACAACTCTATTGACACCTTTTACTTTATTAATTATTTCATTTGAAGTCTTCTGCAAAAATTCATAGGGTAAATTAACCCAATCCGCCGTCATACCATCTGTACTTTCCACAGCTCTTAAAGCTACACATTTTTCGTAAGTACGTTCGTCTCCCATAACACCTACACTATTTACGGGTAAAAGCATGGCTCCGGCCTGCCAAACTTTGTCATAAAGTCCCCATTCTTTTAATCCGTTTATAAAAACCGCATCTACTTCTTGCAAAATTCTTACTTTTTCTGCTGTGATATCACCCAAAATTCTAATGGCCAATCCCGGTCCTGGGAAGGGATGGCGTCCTAAAATGGATTTTTCCATATCCATACTGGCGCCCACTCTTCTTACCTCATCTTTGAACAACATTTTTAAAGGCTCTACCACTTTTAATTTCATAAAATCTGGTAATCCCCCAACATTATGATGGCTTTTTATGGTTGCCGATGGTCCTCCTGTTACGGAAACCGATTCAATAACATCTGGGTAAATAGTCCCTTGTGCCAACCATTTTGCATTTTCTACCAAATGTGATTCATCATCAAAAACCTCAACAAAAACACGTCCAATAATCTTTCTTTTCTTTTCTGGGTCGCTCTCTCCTGCAAGCTCATCCAAAAAGCGTGCCGAAGCATCAACTCCTTTTACGTTAAGACCCATTCCCTCGTACTGTTTAAGTACTTCTGTATATTCATTTTTCCGTAACAATCCGTTATTCACAAAGATGCAATACAAATGTTTTCCAATAGCTTTGTGTAAAAGCATGGCAGCTACACTAGAGTCCACTCCACCGGACAGTCCCAAGATAACCTTATCATTCCCTAATTTCTTTTGTAAAGCTGCAACAGTGGTCTCTACAAAAGCATCAGGTGTCCACGTTTGCTCTAACCCAGCAATGTGTACCAAAAAATTCTCCAATAACTGTTTTCCATCTTTAGTATGATAAACCTCTGGATGGAATTGAATTGCGTAAGTGTCTTCATCTTCAATCTTATAGGCAGCAAATTCTACATCATGAGTACTGGCCAATAGTTCCGCTCCGGTCGGTAATTCCTTTATAGTATCACTATGACTCATCCATACCTGGGAACCTTCAGAGATATTATTAAAAAGGTCATTCTTTTTGATGTAGCTCAAATTGGCCCTTCCATATTCACGGGTATTGGATGGTGATACATTACCTCCCCCAAAGTGTGCCAAATATTGTGCTCCGTAGCATACACCCAGCAAAGGTTTTTTTCCACGTATTTCATCCAATTCTGGATGCGCCACATCATCACCTCTTACCGATAATGGGCTACCAGATAAAATAACCGCTTTAAAATCTGAAATGTTCTTTGGTGGTTTATTATACGGGTGGATTTCCGAATAAATATTGAGTTCCCTCACCCTACGGCCAATCAATTGCGTAAACTGTGAACCGAAGTCTAGAATTAAAACCTTGTCTTGCATGCGCAAAAATAGCAATTTGAACTATTTTAGAAAGCATCTTTTAGGTATATTTATAGTGATATTATTCACTGCTTGTATACAAGCAATAAATCAATAAAATGAAACATCTTTCAGCCATAATTTTTGGTGCAGCTATAATAATTGCAGCGTATTTTTTAGGAAATGCCTATGTAAAGAGAGCCCAACCTCCCAGGGTTATCTCGGTTACAGGTCTTGGCAACGAGAACTTTACATCTGACCTTATCGTTTGGGAAGGTAGGTTTTCTGCAAACAACCAAATTCTGAATTTAGCTTTTGAGAGATTGAATGAGGAAAAAGAAATTGTAAAAAAATATTTAATTTCTAAAGGAATTGATGAAAAAAACATCATCTTCAATTCTGTACAAACTACGGAACAAAGAGATAATAAATACGATAATGGCAATTATGTGGGTAGTATTTTTAGGGGCTACCAACTAACCCAGTCCATACAGATAGAGTCAACCGATGTAGCTTTGATTGAAGAAGTTTCTAGAGAAATTACCGAGCTTTTAAATAAAGGGGTCCAGTTCAACTCTTCCCCGCCAAGGTATTATTATACAAAATTGGCCGACCTTAAAATTGAAATGATTTCCAAAGCCACAGAAGATGCTCGCATACGAGCTGAAAAAATTGCCGATAACGCTGGAGGAAGTCTTGGGGAACTGATTTCTGCACGTATGGGAGTATTCCAAATCACTGGGCAAAATTCTGGAGAGGACTATTCATGGGGAGGTGCCTACAACACCTCATCCAAAAACAAAACGGCATCCATAACCATGCGTTTGGAATACAATGCCAACTAGTTCATAGAATTCAAAATTGCCTTTATATCATCTTTTGTCGTATCGGGATTTATAAAACAAAAGCGTGCAATAGTTTCATATTCGTTTCCTCTTTTCCATTTAGTAGGAGTTACCAGTGCAAAGCCTGCTTTGTGGTTTTTATAGGTCCAATTGGTATAATCTTGAGGTTGCCAGCCTTTTCTTCTAAAAAGTACACAGGATAAACTAGGTTCTCTTACTAATTCAACATGGGTTTCTTTTCCAATAATTTCACCGGCAATTTGTGCCAATTGAATACCTTGTTCCACAGCCCATTTGTATTTCTCGGTGCCATGCGTGGCCAAAGAAAACCATAATGGTAGGCCTCTGACTCTTCTGGTCAATTGAATTTGATAATCGGAGGGATTAAACCCAACAGCGCCCTCGTCCTTAAAAATATCTAAATAAGAACCCTCTTGGGCATGCGCCTCTTTTGCTAAATCAGGGTTTTTATAAATCACTGCACCACAATCATAGGGCGAAAACAACCACTTGTGTGGGTCTATTGTAATGCTGTCAGCTTTTTCAATGCCATTAAAAAGGTGTCTAACCGAATCTGCCGCCAGTGCACCACCTCCATAAGCCGCATCTACATGGAACCAAAGGTTTTCCTTTTCACAGACACGGGCTATTCCATCCAAATCATCAATAATACCAGCATTTGTTGTACCCCCCGTACCCACTACCGCGAACAATCTTTTTCTATCTATTGCTGAAAGTGATTTAACCGTGTTTTCTAAATCAGAAAACATCATCTTATTTTCTGAATCCACCAATAAAATATCCGCATCTATAACCTTTGCCATAGCTTTAATTGAAGAATGTGCCCCAACGGAAGTAATTACCAATCCTCTAACCCCAACATTTTCTTTGTTCTTTCTCCAATTCTCTCTCGCAGTTACCATAGCTGATAAATTTGCTGCCGTACCACCACTGGTAAATACCCCAAATGCACCAGAAGGCAATTCTGTAAGCGAAACCAACCATTTCATAGCCTCATTTTCACAGAAAATTCCACCTGCACCTTCCATCCAATAGGCACCATGGATACTGGAAGCGGAAGTCACCAAATCGAACATAATGGATGCTCTGGTAGGAGCCGCAGACACAAATGCCAAATGTCTTGGGTGGTCAATAGGCACTGTTGCCTTTACCAAAACATCTCTAAATAATTGAAATGCTTTTTCCCCTCCAATACCATCAGAAGTAACGGTCTCACCCACCAATTTTCTCAACTCTTCCTCTTTTTTGGGCTGCCCTAATTCTAATGATGTAGCCGTAATTCTATGGATGGCATATTTCATAACATCCAAGGTCATTTCCACTAAATCTATATCTATATTGTGCATTTAAAAATCAGTTTTAACAAAGGTACGATTTTGGAAAATGTATATTTCACAAAACAAGTTATACCTGTAAGAACTTGTTTTACATAAACTTGGCAATAAATTCTTATTTTAGGAGTCCAAACCAGACTCTAATGAAAACTGTCCCAAAAATTTGCTCTGTTATCACTTTTTTCATAGTAACTAGTATTTCAGCACAAAACGATAAAGCCCTTGATAGCATATTTAGCCATTACAGACAAAACAATCTTGAAATAGATAGTATTGCCCAAATTGCTTTACAAAAAAAAAATGATTCAATAAAAATTGTAGCTCTAGCAACCTTATACAACACTTTTCGTTTTAACCAACCGCTACTTTCTAAAAAATTTGCAAATCAAGTTAGAAATATTTCCGCTGAAATTGACTACAAAAGAGGTGAAGGATGGGGGAATTACTATTTGGGTGCCTATTTTCACAATGTTTCAAGAATTGACTCGGCAAGATACTACTATCAAAATGCACAGCAGCTTTTTGAAAAAATAAATAATAAAGGTGATGCTGCAACAGTTCATACATCTCTTGCCGGCACGTACAAATCAGAAGGGGCTTATGACAAGGCCATTGCGCTTTTGGAAAAGTCCGCCAATTATTTTAAAAAGAACAACACGTATAGTTACGCCATTACCGTAGGTGATATTGGCAGTATATATATTAACAAAGGACATTATAAGATTGCTTTGGAGAAGTCTTTGGAAGCATTAAAAATATTGGATACTGTACATAGCAAACCTTGGCGTAAAGCTGATGTTCAAAGACAAATAGGTAATATTGAGTTTATAAGAAGTAACTATGACAACTCCCTTGAATATTATTTAGAAGCCATTAAAGTCTATACGGAACAAGAAGATAATGTTTACGTAAGTTATGCAAATAATGATATTGGACAGGTTTATTTTCAAAAACGAAACTATAAAACAGCCAAGGATTATTTTACCAAAACCCTTAATCTATCCATAGAACACAAAGTTTCAGACATGGAAGGAAGCGCAAGAGCCAATTTGGGAAAAGTCTATGCCAAAGAGGAAAATTATTCAAAAGCAATTGAATATCTAAAACTAGGTCTGGAAATTCACCGAAAAAATAATTTTAAGGCCAATATTCTTGACACCCAAAATGAAATAGCAAACACCTATCTTACAATGGAGAAACCCATTGAGGCCATTCCTTTTTTAAATAAAACTTTAACTTATAAAGATTCTACCGGATTTATCAATGAAACAATGAATGCATATAAACATAGAGCTGAAGCCTATTTGCAAATAGGCCAACTACAAAACTCCATTTTGGACCTAAAGCAATTTCAATTCTTAAACGACTCAATCTTCAATAAAACCAAGTCTCAGCAAATAGAAGAACTACGTACTATTTACGAAACTGAAAAAAAAGAACAACAACTTGCGCTTCAAGAAAAAGAAATTACCGTTTTAGAACAAGAAGCTTCAATTAGTAATCTACAACGTATTTTAATGGGGATAGGTTTGCTTCTTTCACTTATAGGATTTTACGCTCTGCGCCAGAAAATGAAACGCAACAAACTGGAAAAAGAGAAGGTAGATGCCGAACTTGCTTTTAAGAAAAAGGAACTAACCACCCACGCCCTACACTTGGCCAAAAAGAATGAGACACTTGAAAACCTAAAGTCAAAGGCCAAAGAATTAAAAGCCTCTGAAAATGCAAATGGATACCAACAATTGATACGTACCATTAATTTTGACCTACAAGATGATAATAATTGGGAAAATTTCTCTAAATATTTTGAAGAGGTGCACAAAGATTTTAACAGCAATGTAAAAACAAAATACCCTGAAGTCACTTCCAATGAATTGCGCCTAATGGCTCTTTTAAAAATGAATTTGTCATCCAAAGAAATTGCCAATATCCTTAATATTTCTCAAGAAGGGATTAAAAAAGCACGGTATAGACTCCGAAAAAAACTGGACATTACCTCTGAAGACTCTTTACAAGATTTGGTTCTAAGCCTTTAAAACAAAGGCTTAACAGCCTGTCCACCCTTTGTCCCTTCTTTATTTTTGGGGTGTCCACCCTTTGTCCCCCCACTAAATTTTTACTCCCATAATTCCTCATCTATGTTTGTGGTGTCATTAAGTTGACAACAACCAGTTTTGTGGTCTTGCTCGGCTAAGTGCTGCAGCTAACAACCGAGCAGGTCACACAAAACAAAACGTAAAAGTTTAACCACAAAACAATAAGTATCATGAAAACAAAAAACAAAAACGTAAGTAAGCTATTATTTTTGGCCATGGCCTTTCTTATAATAGCATGTAGTAAAGACAGTACAGGTGGAGGTAGTGGAGATGACAATCCAGATCCAGACCCAAACCCAACCGCCGAATCCTTTGAAGATGTCATTAAGCTGGGAGCCGACCCAGAGGATTTTCCACAATCCCGTACAGAAGAAGTTCTTAGTGAATCTGCACCAGAAGATGAAGATTATGACCGTGAAGAAGAAGGTGAAACCGTTACCGAACGCTTTATTTGCACTACCAAAACATTAAGTGTAGAAGATGGGAACGGGCAGTTTCCCCTTTTTGACACCAATGCTGATGTTATTTACCCAGGCGCATTATTACAAGGTAAAACATTGGAAAATGCAACTCCATCACCAATTGTTGTACAACGTGCCAAAGGGACAATTTCATATAACCTAAATAATGGAAATTTAACTTCCAGTTTTACCGTTGATGAGGTTAAAAAAAGTAGCATCCAGGATGGTATGAACAACATTATTGCTAATGCTGGAGATGTAGTGCCTGCAAACTTTCAATTGGATATAATTCAAATAGAGTCCGAAAGCCAGATGGCTTTGGAAATGGGCATCGATGTAAAAACGTTTACCACAAAAGTATCTGCTGACATGTCCTTTAGTACCGAAAAAACATTCAATAGAACATTGGTAAAGCTTACACAGTCTTATTATACCATGAGTTTTGATTTGCCCACAAGCTTGGAGCAGATTTTTCATGAAAGTGTTACTCCAGAGGATTTAGCAACTTATGTACAAGCGGACAATCCTGCTACATTTATTTCTTCTGTCACTTATGGCCGTATTTTTTATATGCTGATTGAATCCACTTCTAGTAGACAAGAAATGGATGCCAAACTGAATGTAGCATATGGTGCATTTAAAAATAAAGTAGAGGGAGAACTTGGCGTAAGTGCAATGGAAGAGCTAAATGAACTTAAAATAAAGGTAATTGCATATGGGGGAGATGCAGCTGGTACATTTCAACTGGCGGGGGAGAGCAATATTTCTGAAATTGCCAACAAACTGGCAGAAAGCACTGATATAAGAGCTGGCCTACCACTATCATATGTTGTAAGAAGTGTAGAAAGACCCGATAAGATTGTTGGTGTGAAATTGGCTACTGAGTATGATGTTGTAGAGTGTGAGCTTAAGGGTATTCTACCTCCACAAGGACTTCAATCTTTGGTTGATTTATTTAAGAATGATGAAGATGGCGGCGGTATAGGAGCCATGGCGCATGTTGCTGATAGTAATGTTCTTGTATTTAATATGGAGGGCACTAAATATGCATGGTACAATGGAAATAGCGGGCAAGTAAAAGGTGTTTTTGACATTAAAAATCCTGACTCACCTCTTGGTATTGTGCCACTAGACAATGTTGGAGCAGCAATTCAATTATCGGATTTTAGAATATATCTTTTTGATAAAACAGGCCTTTTAAATTCTAGATTGGCCTATTCAAAATCAAATTCTGAAAATGCCACCAATAGTGATGCCCCAACGGTCCCTATTGGTACTTATACCACAGGAGGAGATGGAGGAAATAACAATATTTTCCTAGTAAACAGCTCCTTTGGCGATAGTGGTAATTTTCAATTTGCAGGTAGAGGGTTCGAAGCTGGAACGCGAGCTGGAGATACAACAATGGCATTGTTTGCAAAACCCGGAGATGAATACTCTGTTTATAGCACAATTGGATCCGGAACATGGGATGACCCATTAGATTCAACAACATGGTGGGTAAATACAACCAACGAGAGTGGAGAACTATTTGAAAAAGTAGGCGCCGCAACGTATATTGAGTTTGGCGGAAGTAGTGGACGTTGGTATTTAGTTAACGATAAAGGAGATGAAATAATGGAATACTTATCATCGCCAACACGCACTTTTAACGGCCCGTGGGTCATTAATTAAAAAAGTATTTTGAATTAGAATTGAGTTAGTTAATTAAAAAAAGCCTCGGGAACCACCCCGAGGCTTTTACATTAAAATCAAAAACCAACCTAAACACATTACTTATTATGACACTGTAATTTCTTTTTTGTGAAAGTTTAATTCCTTTTTTGGTTCAAAATCACCTCAAGAACCGCTTTCCCTTCAAATTAAAAACTTCATTCCTATTGCATAAACAACATTAGAATGAAGTTTATTAATTTTCATTTCATAGCAACTTTCATATATAAAACAACCATCTAGTATAAAACCCTACCTGTTTTATACAGAAAATGAATAAAAATTTATTAATGGTTGATTTTTAGTGCTTTATAACTAAAAAATCTTGCTTTAAAGGTTGCAGTGCATCAAATAAAAATGGAATAAGTGTATTACCCATTTCTAAATACAATTCAGAAAAATTAAGCTGCCTTTCTTGTAGTGATTGATTTGGAAAAAGCTCGTTCTGTATCTCTGCCATACGAACAACCTGATCTTTTAATTTTCTCTTTTGGGCCTTTAGCAAACGTTTTTCCAAAGCATTTAATCCTTTTAATTGCTTTACTTCTTGTGCTTTTACAGCTCCTAAAAACGATTTGTCTGTTTCTTTTGCCAATTTATAGAGGCTTTTAAACTGCTGCTGTAAATGTGTCCTTTGTGAGGAAAAATCAATATCAATATTAGAGATTTCCCTTATTTTTTTATTGATAAAACTACTTTGCTTTAAAAAAATATCCTCTAAAGAAAGATTCAGGTTTTTAAGTTTTTTATTTTGCTTTTCGGTAATTACCAAAGCTGAGTTACGTGCCAATAAAACTGGAAAAGGAATCTCCATGACCTTAAAAACTGCTTTTAACTCTAGCCAATAGGCAATTTCGCCACCGCCACCAATATAGCATAGATTAGGTAAAATAACTTCTTGATATATTGGACGCGCTATAACATTGGGAGAAAAACGTTCAGGAAAATCGCTTATTTCTTTTTTTAGTTCCTCCGTGGTGAATTTAATATTGGTATCGTTTACAATATAGCCTCGGTCTTGTTCAATTATGCGCTCACGTAAATCATCAATCAAATAAAAGTAATTTACTTCCCTAGGGTTTACTTGTATGTTGTAGTTTTTTGAGGCTTGCTGTATCTGAGAAATGCTTTCTGTAACAGCATTAAAAGAAGCTTTTTCAAAAATATCTTTCTCCATGAATGGAATAAGCTGTTTCTTTAATTCTTTATCATCCCCATCTATAATTACCAAGCCGTATGAGCCAAAAAGCTCATTGGCCAAGTATCTGGTTGCATCCGTTAGATTAGTATGTTTTAGGTATGCATTGGCAAACAGTTCTTTTAAAGCTGTCGCATTTGCACTGCTTCCTATTTCATTGGAAAAAGCTTCAAAAACCTCATCCAAACTCTCAGTAGGAATATGCCCAACGGCCCCAGAAACACTTTTGTTCCATTGCAGCTTCTTTCCCCTAAAATTAAAATAGTTTATTTCCTCAAAATCATGATCCTCTGTGGCCATCCAATAAATAGGGACAAAATTGTATTTGGGATTAGCTTCTTTTAGTTCTTCTGTAAGATTAATGGTAGAAATAATTTTGTATAAAAAATACAGAGGGCCAGTAAAAAGGTTCAACTGATGTCCTGTAACCACTGTGAAAGTGTTGCTTTCCTTTAAAAGTAAAATATTGGCTGCTGTACTTTCTGAAGTTTTAACTCCTTGGTACTGTTTAATAAGGGATTTGCACAGAATATTTCTACTTTCTATTGAAAAACTGTTTTGTTTTTCCGTAATCTGCTCCTTAAAACCATCCAAGGAAGGAAATCGGTTATAAAAGGGTTTTAATCCCTCTTTCTCTTCAATATAATCACATATTAATTGTGAAAAGTAACCAGTGGTTTTAAAAGGTATACAGTCAACTTCCATAGATAATTTTAAAAATCCGAGTAAAGATAAAATACTTAGGATTTTCAATTCCTAAAAATACGTTAATTACGTCTAAACAAATAATGTTGCTGCTTGAGCCCCTTTAGCATAAAAAATCAATTAATTATTGCTATTTTGGTTGTGTACAAACTAAGCGCAAGTATATGAAGCATTTTTTACTCCCTTTTGTTTTTTTATTTTCAATTCTCACAACTTCACAAGACATTAAATCACCCTCTGAGTTTTTAGGTTATGAACTTGGTACTCAGTTTACCCGCCATCATGAAGTCGTAGATTACTACGAATATCTTGCCGAAAATGTTTCGGACCGAGTACAGCTAATAGAATACGGTAAAACCAATGAGCGTAGACCGTTATTACTGGCCTATATCTCTTCTGCGGCCAATATGCAAAATTTAGAGTCTATACGAGAAGAACATTTAAAAAGCACCTCTGGAGAAAGTAATGCATCTAAAGCTATTGTTTGGCTGAGCTATAATGTACATGGTAATGAAAGTGTAAGTACCGAGGCTTCCATGAAGACCATATATGAGTTGCTTACCGCTAAATCTAGTTATTTGGAAAATACGGTAGTGATAATTGACCCATGTATTAATCCAGATGGTCGTGATCGTTATGTAAACTGGTACAACCAATATAAAAATACCCCTAACAATGTAGACCCTTACAGTAAAGAACATATTGAAGGATGGTGGAGCGGACGTAGCAACCACTATATGTTTGACCTTAACCGTGATTGGGCATGGTTAACCCAAGTAGAGAGTCAACAACGTTTAAAAAAGTACAATCAATGGCTACCTCATGTACATGTGGATTTTCATGAACAAGGCGTTAACAATCCATATTATTTTGCGCCAGCTGCAGAACCATATCATGAAGTTATTACCAACTTCCAAAGAGATTTCCAAGTTACCATTGGTAAGAACCATGCAAAATATTTTGATGCCAATGGGTGGTTTTACTTTACCAAAGAGGTGTTTGATTTGCTTTATCCGAGCTATGGAGATACCTACCCTACATACAACGGCGCCATTGGCATGACCTATGAACAAGCTGGTATTGGTGCTGGATTAGGAATTAAAACCAATATAGGTGATACATTAACTTTAAAAGATCGTATCGCACATCATTTTACAACAGGTATGTCCACTGTTGAAGTATCTGCCAACAATGTAGAAAAATTAAATACCGAGTTCAAAAAATTCTACAAAAACAAAAACTATAAGTACAAAAGTTATGTGTTGAATGGCGATAGAGATAAGGTCATTGCTTTGGAAAATTTACTTATTAAACATGATATTGAATTTGGAAGAGCTTCTAACGGTAATGTAAAAGGGTATAATTATGATACAAATAGAATAGGCTCATTAAAAACTTCTGAAAATACCTTGGTGGTTTCAACAAATCAGCCAAAAGGAACTTTAGTAAAGGTTTTATTTGAACCCAATGCAAAATTAAGTGACTCTCTCACTTATGACATTACAGCATGGTCTCTACCTTATGCCTATGGTCTAAAAACTATTGCTTCAGAAAATTTAGTCCCAAGTTCACCTATTGAAATAAGTAAGTCCTCAAATAAAGTTTCAGATGCTTATGCCTATGTTACAGATTGGAACAGTATAAAGGATGCTAAATTTTTAGCGGAGCTCTTGCAGGCAAAAATTCGCGTCCGTTATACGGAAGAACCGTTTTCAATAGATGGTAAATCATATGGCCGTGGCAGTTTGATTATTACAAAATCAGATAATAAAAATCATAAAGATTTTATAGGGACTTTAACCCAAGCTATGGAAAATCATTCCAAAGAACTTACATCGGTACAAACTGGCTTTGTAGATTCTGGTAAAGATTTTGGATCTAGTTATGTAAATATGGTTTCAAATATTAAAGTTGCCATGCTATCTGGCGGATCAACTTCTACGCTACGTTTTGGAGAAATTTGGCATTTCTTTGAACAACAATTGCACTACCCTGTCACTGTTCTGGATAAAGATTATTTTGGCAGAATTGAACTTTCTGAATACAATGTTTTAATTCTACCTGCAGGTTATGGTAAGTATTTTAATGAAAAGGAGTTGGAAAAAATTAAGAATTGGGTAAGTCATGGAGGCAAACTTATTGCTATGGGCGGTGCCATTTCTAGCATTTCTGGTGAAAAAGGTTTTTCAATTAAAAAGAAAAAGGACGAAAAAGAAAAAGATTCTACTTTGCACTCTCATGAAAATATACAAAGAGAGCGGGTCAAAGATGCCATTACCGGAGCAATTTTTAAAACAAAAGTAGATAACACACATCCTTTGGCTTTTGGCTATGGGAACAGCTACCATACACTTAAATTGGGAAATGCAGCATATGATTATCTTAAAAATGGTACTGTTGTGTATTTAGAAGAAGAAGCTGTGCCAGTTTCTGGCTTTGCAGGAAGCAAAGCTCAAAAGAAAATTGAAAATACTTTGGTTTTTGGCGTAGAAAATCATGGTCAAGGCCATGTTATTTATATGGTAGATAATCCTCTTTTCCGTGGGTTTTGGGAAAATGGAAAGCTATTTTTTGCCAATGCCCTTTTTATGGTAAATTAAACTATAATCAATTGATTATAGCCCCTTTATTTTAAATTAAATTCTACCAATTCTATTAATTCTTCTTCCAAAGTCATTTTTGGAAAAGGTTTACCTGCCTGTCTGTACCAATAGCCCGCATTCCATTCATCGCCTTCTTTTCTGTGTAAATAAGCATGTAACCAACTCCCCATAGTATTATGCATGTCTTGTGCTATATTATGGGCAGATTCCCAATCACCCTTTGCATCATACCAACAACATTTTAAAGCATCTGACCATACCTCATCTGGTTGATTTGTATCTAGAGTATCTTCAAATTCTAAATAGGTGTTAGGTTTCATCTTCTTTTTTATCAAAAATAAATTAAAAAATACCATTCATACGTACAAATATGTATTCTGCACATTAATACAATTCCTTAACATATAGTTAATAGGCTGATTATAAGAATAGTACTACTTTTAATAGTGTTTCCAAAAAACAACAGCCATTTTCAACCTAAAATAAATCATTATGAGTGTAGTACTAGACGAAATTGAACTATATATGGGACCTACTGAACTTGGTGGACCAGATGATTTAAAAAGCGTAATTATTGGCTTTATTGATGATGCTAAAAAATCTCTGGACATCGCTGTACAGGAACTTGATGATATTGACATTGCTAAAGCTATAATCAGAGCAAAAAATAGAACGTATCTTAATTCTAGTGGAAAGCCAAAAAGACTAACCGTAAGGATAATTTTAGAGGGAGATTATTTACACTCATCAAAGCCCAAACCAGACCCTTTTACTCCAAGTGGTAGCCTTGAAAACAATAGAAATATTATTAATGCACTTTACCGAAGCGCGGTAATATTAAAAACAGATTATAATGGAAAAATATTTCATCAAAAATTCGTGATAAAAGATGGAAAAGAAATCCTAACTGGGTCAACAAACTTTACAATAACCGGGACTACCAAAAACTTGAATCATATTGCTATTGTTAAAAATCTTGCAGTTGTAAAAGCTTATAAAAAAGAGTATAATGAAATGTTGGAAGGGAAATTTGGTTTTAGGTCCGACAAAACCAAAAAACCCATTGAAACTACATCACAAGGTGTGCGATTAAAACCCTTATTTGCTCCTAACCACAGTCCAGAAATGGAAATTATGAAACAAATGGCCAAAGCAAAAGAGCGCATAGATTTTGCCATATTCACCTTTTCAGAAAGTTCTGGTATAGATGACCAAATGAATATGATCGCCCATACAAATGTGAAAATTTCCGGTCTTATAAATGGTGATCAAAAAAATCAAAAATGGTCAGCTTCCCATGTTCTTGATGATAGAGTTGACGTTTTATTCACTAAAAAAGGAAAAAATGGCTTAGGTAAGCTACATCATAAATTAATGGTTATTGATAAGTCCGTAGTAATTATAGGCAGTTTTAACTACACAGATCCTGCTAACCGCTTAAATGATGAAAACATTATAGTTATAGGCGACTTAAATGAAACTACGGTAGAGGGAAAAAACAACCAATCTAAACTAGGTGAATTTGCTTTTAAGGAAATAGAACGTATCAAGACTACCTTTGTGGAAATACTATAATTTTAGGTGAGTTTTTTAACCAGTTTCCCTACAGTCAAACCTTGGACAATAATGGAGAACACTACAACTACGTAAGTAATTACTAAAAACAAGTCCCTATGCATTTCATGGGTAAGTCCTAAAGCTAGAGCAATTGAAATTCCGCCACGTAAACCTCCCCATGTCATAATAGTATTAGTGTTTGGCACAAAATCCAACTCCTTTTTAAAGAAATTAATGGGCAATAAAAGTGATAAATATCTACATGCCAAAACTACAGGAATAGTAATTACTCCAGCCACAAAATAATTAAACTCAAAGGAAAGCACCAACATTTCCATACCAATTAAAACAAACAAAATTGTATTTAAAAGAATATCAATCAGTTCCCAAAATTTATCTACATAAGTCTCTGTAATTTCAGACATAGAACTATCCCTAAGAGTATCGTTACCTACAACCAAGCCAGCTGTTACCATTGCCAAAGGTGCCGACAAATGAAATTTTTGGGCTACAACTGTACCAACCATAACCGCGGCAAGGGTAATTATTACTTCAATATCATAATCATCAATTGATTTCATTAATCTATAGGTAATCCAACCTATTAATCCTCCAAAAAGTATACCACCTATAACCTCTACACCAAAAAGTTCTGCAACTTCCAGAACCGAAACATGTTCCCCTGTGGAGGATGTTATTTTAAAAATGGTAAGAAAAACCACAACTCCAACACCATCATTAAATAAGGATTCTCCAACAATTTTTGTCTCCAATTTTTTGGGTACTCCAGCCTTTTTTAAGATTCCCAATACTGCAATAGGGTCTGTTGGGGATATTAATGCTCCAAAAAGCAAACAATAAATATAGGCAACATCAAACCCTAAAATTTGAAGAATAAAATACATAGCTGTTCCCACTAAAAAAGTTGAAACCAATACTCCCAATGTTGAAAAAACAATAATAGGCCATCGTTGTACTTTTAGTTGTTCAAAATTGGTGTGTAAAGCCCCTGCAAAAAGCAAGAAGCTTAGCATAATGTCCAAGAGTACAGTCTTAAAATCTATTTGTGTTATAATGTATCGTTCCGCATCTAACAACGTAGAATCAAAATAACTTAATGCAAAAACACCTAAAGTAAAAAATATGGTAATCACCATTAACCCTATAGTGTTGGGTAGTTTTAGAAAGCGCACATTAATATATCCAAAAGCGGCTGACAAAAAAACCAAAACAGCCGTTATAAGAAAATAGTCCATTATAAATTATTTTGAATTAGAATCAACATATTTAAGCCTTTGATAACCAATAACCAACCATCCCAAAATAAGAAATAGTCCGCCAATAGGAGTCACAAAACCAATGGTTTTAAAATCAAAGCCAGTGAGCGTATTCGTTGCCAAAAAATAGATTGAAAAAGAGAATAATATAATTCCCAAAGAAATAAAGTAAAAAGACAGTTTCTTTCTTTGTTCTTGTATTTTATCAACCTTTGCCAAAATAAGCAGCAATAGAGCATGGTACATTTGGTATTTTACCCCCGTTTCAAAAGTCTTTATAGCTTCGGCATCCAAAATTTCTTTTAGACCATGTGCTCCAAAAGCCCCAAGTATCACAGCTGATACCCCAAATAAAATTCCTGCTGTAAAAATAATTTTGTTCATAATTTAAAACTATATCATCCCTAAAAAGTCATCTTCAGATATAATGGGCACGCCCAAAGTCTCTGCTTTAGTACGTTTACTGGGTCCCATATTATCCCCAGCAACTAAATAAGACGTTTTTGAAGAAATTGAAGAACTTACCTTGCCACCATTATCTTCAATGAGTTTTTTGAGCTCTGTACGACTCACCTTTTCAAAAACCCCAGAGACTACAATAGACAGTCCTTCAAGCTTATCCGTTTGGTTTTCTAATTGTGATTCGGACAACGAAAACTGTACGCCATATAATTTAAGTCGATTTACAATTTCTACATTCTTTTCATTTTGAAAAAATTCCAATACACTTTCGGCAATGCGCTCCCCTATTTCGTCCACAGCAATCAACTCTTCCATTGTTGCAGCTTGTAATGCATCAATATTTTTATAGGCCTTGGCCAACTTCTTGGCTACAGTTTCACCTACGTACCGTATTCCCAATGCAAACAAAACACGTTCAAAAGGAATCTCAACTGATTTTGCCACACCACTTACCAAATTCTCTGCGGACTTCTCTGCCATACGTTCCAAGGGCATTACTTGTTCTTTTGTGAGTGTATACAAGTCGGCATAATTTTTAATCAATCCCTCTTTAAAAAGCAATTCAACTGTTTCTCCACCCAAACCTTCTATATCCATTGCTTTTCTAGAAATAAAATGTTGAATTCTTCCTGTAATCTGTGGAGGGCATCCATAAAAATTAATGCAAAAATGCTTGGCATCGCCATCAGTACGTATCAATTCTGTTCCACATTCTGGACAATGAGTTATATACAGTGTCGGCATTGAATTTTCTGGGCGTTTCTCAAAATCAACGGCAATAATCTTGGGAATGATTTCTCCTCCCTTTTCCACAAAAACAGTATCACCTTCCCTTATATCCAACTTTTTAATTTGGTCTGCATTGTGTAACGAGGCTCTCTTAACCGTTGTACCAGCCAATAAAACAGGCTCTAGGTTGGCAACAGGTGTAATGGCTCCTGTGCGACCAACTTGATATGTAATTTCATTCAGAACAGTAGAAACCTGTTCTGCCTTAAATTTATACGCCATTGCCCAGCGGGGTGATTTGGCCGTATACCCTAATTCTTCTTGTTGTTGTAGATTGTTCACTTTAATAACAACCCCATCTGTTTCATAGGGCAGCTCATGACGATGCACATCCCAATGTTCAATAAATTGCATCACTTCATCTGTGGTTTGGCATAACTTTGCAACGGTAGGCACTTTAAATCCCCATTCCCGAGTTTTCTTTAATACTTCCCATTGAGACGAAAGATTGGATGGGCCCGCAATACTATATAGTAAGCACTCCAAAGGTCTTTGCGCAACCAAGGAGCTATCTTGTAATTTTAAACTCCCCGAAGCTGTATTTCTTGGGTTCATATAGGGGTCTTCCCCATTCTCAACACGTTCTTTGTTCATTTGGGCAAAACCATCAAAAGGCAAAACAATCTCCCCACGGATATCAAACTTATCAGGATAGTCCCCTTTTAATTGCAAAGGAACCGACTTTATTGTTTTTATATTGGTGGTTACCTCATCACCCTGAAAACCATCCCCTCGGGTAACGGCTTTTATTAATTTTCCACCCTCATAAGTCAGACTAATAGATGCGCCATCATATTTAAGTTCACAAGTGAACTCTACTTCCACATCGCCTAGATTTTTTTGAATACGTTTCTCCCAGTCTTCCAAATCTTCCTTAGAATAGGAGTTGTCCAATGAATACATTCTATGCTCATGAACCACGGTGTTGAAATTTTTGGTCACCGCTCCCCCAACTCTCAATGTGGGGGAAGCTTCATCATAAAACTCAGGATGCTTTTCTTCCAAAGCTTGAAGTTCTTTCAACCTCATATCAAAATCATAATCAGATATGGTAGGATTATCTAACACATAATAATTGTGATTATGCTCTCTAAGTTCCTGACGGAGAGATTCTATTTGCTGTTTTATATTCATTAAACCTGTTCCTTTTTAATCCACTTTGGCATCGCTTGTGGCTTATAACTTTTCATTTTTTCTAACAGTCCATCAATTGTATCATCGACCAAAAGCATATCTAAATTTGCTTGTTTTAGAAAACCTCCATCTACCATATGCTGCAAGAATTTTGTTAAATGATTATAAAAACCATTCACGTTTAATATGCCTATAGGTTTTTGATGTAATCCCAATTGTGCCCATGTAACCATTTCAAACAACTCCTCCAAAGTACCAAACCCACCTGGAAGTGCTATTACACTATCAGAGAGTTCATCCATTTTTAATTTACGCTGGTGCATGTTTTCTGTGGTAATTAATTCTGAAAGTCGAGAATGCACAACTTCTTTCATTTTTAAAAACTCAGGGATGACGCCAATGACCTTACCATCATTATCCAATACTCCTTGGGCAATTTTCCCCATGATTCCTATTTTTGCTCCGCCATAAACGAGCTGAATTTGTTGTTGAGCCATTATACAACCCAAATTATAAGCCGCTTCAATAATTTCTGGGTCATTGCCTTCGCTACTTCCACAAAACACTACAATACTTTTCATATCATATATAACCCTTTCAACATTCTATCATTTCCAAACATATCTTTTCGAAGTTCAATTTCTGAAAAATTCTGCTCCAATAAAAGTTGCTTTGTTTCTTCTCCCAAATATTGATTAATCTCAAAATAAAGGGCACCGCTCTTCTTTAAATTTTCTTTGGCTAGTTGAGTAATTTTATCATAAAAAACCAACGGTTTGTTATCTGTAACAAAGAGCGCTAATTCTGGTTCATTTTTAAGCACATTATTGTTCATTTCTACTTTTTCCAATTCTCTTACATAAGGCGGATTAGAAACTATAATATCGAATTCTCCAGTTAAATTGTTCAACTCTAAAATATCAGCTTGCATAAATTGTACATTAACTTCATTACCTTCAGCATTCTCTTTGGCAACTTTCAACGCGCTTTCCGAAACATCTAAAGCATACACTTCTACATTCTGAAGATTCTTAGCTAATGAAATGGCTATGCAACCACTTCCTGTTCCAATATCTAAAATCTTTAGTTTTGACTTCTGAACTCTTATTTCTGAACTCTTATTTTTAACATCCTCAATAATCCACTTCACCAATTCCTCTGTTTCTGGACGTGGAATCAGTACACTTTCATTTACAAAAAAATCCAAATCCATGAATTCAGTTTTACCTAAAATATATTGAATAGGCCTTTCCAATTTTAACTGTGACAATCCCTCAAATAAAGGTTCTTCCTCTTCTTTGGTAACAACAAAATTTGGTTCCAGTGCCAAAATGAAGCGTTGTAATCCCAAATAATGTTCAGTTAAAATATAAAAGAAGGTGTCCACTTCTTCAATTGGATAAAGAGCATCCAACTCTTTATGGAAAATATTTTTGATTTCTTTTAGTTGCACTTTTTCGTTTTACAAATCTTTTAACATCCATACTGGGCAAGAATAATGGCCTGTATTGCCCATGGGAGCATCAATATATTCAAAACCAGATTTTTGATACAACTTTTGGGCATCTTTCATATAAGGCATAGTTTCCAAATAGCATTTATCAAAATCATATTCTTTGGCACATTCTAGACAAATCTGCATCATTTTAGCTCCTAAACCTCTACCCCTAGCTTCCTTCAAAAAATACATTTTTTGTAGCTCGCATACATTCCCCTCATAATTCTCTAATTGAGCCACTCCGCAGCAACCAATAATCTTGCCTTTATCTTCCACAACAAAATATGCTGCCCTTGGCACATCATAGGTTTCAAACATCATATCTAGAGCTTTATCTGCATAGGCCGTACCCACTTTTGGAACACCCATTTCCACCAAAACTTCGCGGACAACTTTAGCAACTTCCGCATTATCTTTTTTCTGAATTTCCCTAATGATAGCAGTATCCATATTTAATGGTAAATATCTTTTTGAAAGTTCTATTTTTGCGTGGTGAATATACACCAAAAATACATGTTTCGCTGTATTCAACTGGGCAAAAATGGCTTGGGGAGTACTGCTCCCAATCCTATGGTTGGGGCACTCATTGTTCACAATAATAAAATAATTGGTGAAGGATATACAAGCCCATATGGAGGTAATCATGCTGAAGTAAATGCTATTGAATCTGTTACTGACAAAAGTCTTTTATCCAAAGCCACTTTGTATGTTACTTTAGAACCCTGTTCACATCATGGTAAAACACCTCCTTGCTCAGATTTAATTATTAAGCATCAAATCCCAAATGTAGTTATTGGTATAACTGACCCACATGATAAAGTTGCTGGAAAGGGCATTGCCAAACTAATGGCCAATGGATGTAATGTTATTGTGGGAGTCTTAGAAAAAGAGTGCGGAGGACACCATAAGCGTTTTTTAACCTATCAAGAAAAAAAACGTCCGTACATTATTCTAAAATGGGCTGAAACTTTAGACGGATATATTGCTCCAGATTCTTCTAAAAGAGAAGAAAAACCAAAGCCCTTTTGGATTACCAATCCTTTTTCTAGACAATTGGTTCACAAATGGAGAAGTGAGGAGCAAGCGATATTGGTTGGTACAACAACTGTTTTGAAAGATAATCCCCAATTGAATGTACGGAGTTGGAATGGTAAAAATCCAATACGAGTAGTTTTGGATAAGGATTTAAAAATTGATTCCCATTATCATATTCTAAATAACAATGTCAAAACAATTGTAATTACCAATAAGAAAATGGAATCATCCAACAAGTTATTTTTTGAGCAGATTGACTATTCCAAAAAAGTAGAAGAGCAAATTCTTAATGTGCTTCATAGGCACCAGATTACCAGTATTATAATAGAAGGTGGCACAAAAACATTACAAACTTTTATTGATGCCAGTCTATGGGATGAAGCTCGTGTTTTTGTAGGTTGTTCTACTTCATTTGCTTCTGGAACAAAAGCACCCTTTTTAAAAAGCACCATAGTAACAACAAATAGAATAAAGAACGACACATTAAATATATATAAGAATGATTAAGAATATCATTTTTGACTTTGGAGATATTTTTATAAATCTGAATAAGTCGGCTACTTCATTTAAAATGAAAGAATTTGGTTTTAAGGGAATTACACCAGAACTTGAAGAACTATTTAATAGTTACGAAAAGGGAATCATTACATCCAAAGATTTTCTAAATAAAACAAATGATATTTTTCCTAAAGCTACCAAGCAACAGTTAACCGATGCTTGGAATGCCATTCTATTAGATTTTCCATATTACAGATTGGAGTTTATAGAAAGTCTTGCCAAAAAAAATAAGCACCGTATGTTTTTATTGAGCAATACCAATGATATTCATATTGAGTATGTTAAAAAATATATGGGAAGGGAAAAGTACAATCGATTTAAAAACTGTTTTGAAGTTTTTTACCTCTCATACGAAATGAAAATGCGAAAACCTGATGCCGAAATTTATCAATGGGTATTGGATGAAAATAATTTAAATCCAACAGAAACCTTTTTTGTAGATGACACTAAAGAAAACACCGAATCGGCCTCTGCATTAGGAATTCAAGTCTGGAATTTGCAAGTGGGGAAAGAAGACATCACTGAAATAGAAAGCAAATTATAATATGGCAGCGTTAGCATTAAGCATTCTTTTTTCCAGTTTAATTTTTGTGATTTTTAAATTGTTTTCTGTGTACAGAATACAAACGCTTTATGCTATTATCACTAATTATGTTGTGGCCAGTATTACCGGATTTCTTTTATACAATGGTACTATTCAAATTACTGAGATTCCAAGTAAAAATTGGTTTTGGGGAACATTTGCATTGGGGTTCTTGTTCATCTTTGTTTTTAACATCATGGCAAAAACATCTCAAAAAATTGGAGTGTCAGTTGCTTCTGTGGCCACAAAAATGTCTTTAGTAATTCCTGTTGTACTGGGGCTCTTTCTTTACAATGAAAAGTTGAGCGTTTTAAAAAGTTTTGGCATTATATTGGCTTTGGCAGCCGTTTATTTTGCATCCATCAAAGAAAAATCCATAAAATTCAATAAAGAAGTTCTAGTTCTTCCCTTGCTTTTATTCTTAGGTTCTGGAGCAATTGATGCAAGCATAAAATATGCGCAGGAAACCCAGTTAGAAAATAATGAATTACCTCTATTTTCCGCTACAGTTTTTGGATCTGCTGCTTTGGTCGGCATAGTTTTCATTCTATTAAATGCAAAAAAAAAGCCCTTGAAAATTAATTTAAGAAATATAGTAGGAGGAATTGCCTTAGGGGTTCCCAACTATTTTTCTATATATTTTTTGATGAAGGCGTTGCAAAATGATGAATTGAACAGCGCGTCCATCTTTACCATTAACAATGTTGCAATAGTTTTATTCTCAACACTATTGGGAATTTTATTATTCAAAGAAAAACTAAGTTTAAAAAATTGGGGAGGAGTGGCATTGGCCATTATTAGCATTTTATTGGTAGCTTTATTCTAAATGCAGAACCCATCCGACACATATAAAACAATTAAAAAGCCATCTCCAGAAATACTTTATAAAGACAAAAAAAGTAAATTTTATGGGTATGCCTTTCCCATTCTTAACGAGGAAGAAGTTAAGCCAATCATTGGAGAATTAAGAAACAAATACCCTAAAGCCAATCATGTGTGCTACGCATGGCAATTGGATGCCGAAAATCCTAGGTTTAGGGCAAATGATGATGGTGAGCCAAATAATTCAGCTGGAATGCCCATACACGGGCAAATAAAATCTTTTGAAGTTACTAATGTCCTGGTAGCAGTAGTCAGAATTTTTGGAGGAACAAAGTTAGGAGTTGGTGGTCTAATAACTGCATATAGATCAACAGCTCAAATGGCTTTAGAGGCTTCTGATATTATTGAAAAAATAATAGAGGAACAACTTTCTATTTCTTTTGATTATAAAGAAATGGACAAAATTATGCGTGTGATTAAAGAAAATAAACTAGAAATTATATCTCAAAAACTGGAAACAGATTGTTTATATGTTATTGCTGTTAGGAGACAAAAAATAGCGGATGTTTTATCCAAATTTTCATCAATACCGGCAATTAAATTAATTAAAAGAATTTAGATTTTAATTTTTTCTAAAAGATAATCCGGACACTTTATTGGTTTTTTTGTTTTAGTATCCATAAAAACCAAAACTGTAGTAGCCTCAGCTAAAATTTCTTTACTCTCATTATAAACAACAAAGTCAAATTCTATTCTAACCGATGGCATTTTTTTTAAAATGGTTTCAACAGTAATAAAGTCATCGTATTTGGCCGATTTTTTAAAATCAACTCGTAAAGAGATAACCGGGAGCATAACTCCATTCAATTCCATTTCTTTATAGGAGTAACCAAGTTTTCTTAGCCATTCTACCCGCCCCATTTCAAAATATTGTGCATAGTTCCCATGGTATACAACACCCATTTGATCCGTTTCTGAATACCGTACCCTAAAAGAAATTTTATTTATTTTCATATTTTTTGAATGAAAAACTATATATTTAGAAGATTTGAAAAGTGACAGCGTAACATGGCGAAAAAAAATAGAAAATTCAATAGTAAATGATTTTTTTTTTATCTTTTTTGTTCACATATTTGTCCCAATCTGGCAAACAGGTTAAACACCTTAGCCAAATCAAAAAAAACTAAACTTAAGTCACTAACCAACTAAACGAGACTATTTTTTAAAATGAATGTAACTGCTAATTCCGTATGGAACAATTGTTTGGCTTTTATCCAAGATAATATCCAGCCGCAGGCATTCAAAACATGGTTTGAACCTATTAAACCTGTTAAGTTATCCGATAACGCCCTTAGCATACAAGTACCTAGCAAATTCTTTTACGAATGGTTAGAAGAACACTATGTTAAATTATTAAAGGTTGCACTTACAAAGGAGTTGGGTGAAAGTGCAAAATTGGTGTATGTAATTAAAATGGAAAACACCTACGGAAACCGTGAGCCTTTTACAGAAAAAATTCCAAGTTCCAATAGATCAACTATGGGTCCTCAAGAATTAGATGTCCCTATTAAATCTAAAAATCCTGAATTAAAAAATCCATTTGTAATTCCAGGAATTAGAAACATAAAAATTGAATCTCAACTTAATCCCAACTATAATTTTGATAATTTCTTGGAAGGAGATTCCAATAGGTTAGCACGATCTGCCGGTATGGCCGTTGCTAACAAACCAGGTGGAACTTCTTTTAATCCATTGTTGGTATTTGGAGGAGTTGGATTAGGAAAAACACATTTAGCACATGCTATTGGTGTTGAAATAAAAGATAAGTACCCAGAAAGAACAGTACTTTATATTTCTGCAGAAAAATTTACACAACAATACATAGAATCCGTTAAAAAGAATACCAGAAACGATTTCATTCATTTTTATCAATTAATTGATGTTTTAATTATTGATGATGTTCAATTCTTATCTGGAAAATCTGGAACACAAGATGTATTCTTCCATATATTTAACCATTTACACCAAAATGGAAAGCAAGTTATCCTTACATCGGATAAAGCACCTGTAGATATGCAAGATATAGAGCAGCGATTGCTTTCTCGCTTTAAATGGGGTCTTTCCGCTGAATTACAAAATCCAGATTATGAAACCAGAATATCCATCCTAAAGAATAAATTGTACAGAGATGGAGTAGAAATGCCCAATGATATTGTTGACTATGTCGCAAAGCATATCAAAACAAATATACGGGAGTTAGAGGGCGCCATCATATCTTTAATAGCACAATCTTCTTTCAACAAAAAAGAGGTTACCCTAGAACTTGCACAACATGTGGTTGAGAAATTTGTAAAGAATACCAAGCGTGAAGTTTCTATAGATTATATCCAAAAAGTAGTATCCGATTACTTTGAAATGGATGTTGCCACTTTACAATCCAAAACCAGAAAAAGGCATATTGTACAGGCTAGACAATTAGCCATGTTCTTTGCCAAAAAATTCACTAAGGCTTCCTTAGCCAGCATTGGCTCTCAAATAGGAAAAAGAGACCATGCCACTGTATTACATGCTTGTAAAACAGTTGATAATTTGGCCGAAACCGATAAGCAGTTTAGAAAGTACATAGACGACCTTACCAAGAAATTCTCTTAATTCTATTTGATGAAAACTAAAGTTTTAATGGTATGCCTTGGAAATATCTGTAGGTCGCCATTAGCTGAAGGCATTCTTCAAAGTAAAATAAACTCTGAAAATATATTTATTGATTCTGCCGGAACTGGCGGCTATCATATGGGAAACAAACCGGACCAAAGATCTATTGATGTGGCGCATAAATATGGTATAGATATTACGCATCAACGTTGTAGAAAATTTACTTATTCAGATTTTGAAAATTTTGACCATATTTATGTTATGGATAAAAGTAATTATAACAATATTATTTCCATGGCACAAAACCAAAGTGAAAGCAATAAAGTAAAATTATTGTTAAGCGAAGGAGAAATGGGCACCAAAGAAGTTCCAGACCCTTATTATGATGCTTTAGATGGTTTTGAGCATGTTTTTCAATTAATTGATTCAGCTTGTGATGTTATTGCCAAGAAATTGAATGAATCCATAAAAAACTAAAATGGCTTTAGGAAAATTATATTTAATTCCAACGACATTGGGCAATACACCTCCTTTGGAGGTATTACCTATTTCAATAAAAAAAGCCATTGAAAATATTGACCACTATATTGTGGAAAATGAAAAAACTGCCAGGCATTTTATAAAGAAAATAGATTCCAAAAAACCACAACCCAGTCTTCAACTAAATGCCCTTAATAAATTCACAGACCCAGAAGATATACCAACTTTTTTAGACCCCTGTATTGATGGTGTTGATGTAGGCTTACTATCCGAAGCTGGTTGCCCTGGAATTGCTGACCCTGGTGCAGATGTTGTAAAAATAGCTCATAAAAAAGGAATACAAGTAATTCCTTTGGTGGGGCCATCATCCATTCTTTTAGCAATGATGGCAAGTGGTCTCAATGGCCAAAATTTTGCTTTCAATGGATATTTACCCATTGATTCTGTAGAACGAAGAAAAACCATCAAACGGTTAGAAAAACTATCAAAGGATTACAATCAAGCACAAATTTTCATTGAAACACCTTATAGAAATGATAAATTACTGGCAGAACTAGCTAAAACCCTCTCAAAAGAATGCATACTTTGTGTTGCTTGTGATATTACCCTCCCAACAGAATATATAGCCACAAAAAGGGCAAGTGACTGGACTAATACAACAATTACATTACACAAAAGACCAACAATTTTTATTTTACAGCAATAAAAAAGCCCCAGTATTTTCACTGAGGCCTTTATCATTTTCATATGTAATAGTACTTCAAATCTTTGCGTTACGCTTTGGAGTAACATGGGATACATCATATCCAGAAAATTCATTCATGTAATGTTTTATGTTAGTACCATAAGCATCCTCAAAATCTATTTTTCCATATGATCGTAGATATTTTTTTACATTTCCAGCACCAGCCAAATGTGCTGCTGCCAATATCCCAGATTCAGTAATTTGTATTCCTCCTATACGTCTTCCTTCAAACCTTTGAATATCCTTTCTAAGAATCCATTTGTTACGGGCCATATTAATTTGAAACACTTTTTCCTGCAATTCTGGGTCATTCAAAAAATTGCTTGCATTATATACACCCATAAGTTGCAAAGTCCCAACACCAAATTGATATTTTCCCAAATATCCTAATGTATTGGTAACAAAATAATCTCCCTGTGATTCTTTAAAAGCCAAAGCTTCTTTAAAACCAATATAAGAGTTTCCTAAAAATGGGGGATTTACCACGGTTTTTACTTCATAAGTTTCGTCTTGGGGAAACAAAACTAGAGTAGGTTCACTTACTTTTAAAGCTGCTGGAACTTCTATTGAAGAAGCTGGTCCAAATCTAAAACTTGTTAAAATAAGTATCATGACAAGAGGACAAAAATAACTTATCCACTTTCTCATATAATTGTTTTCTTAAGACTTATAGTTCGTAAAATGACCTGCTTAAATTTCACGCTGCAAATATATGACGGTTTTAGTGTCATAAAAACCAATAGTTTATAACTTTTTCTTAAAAGTGTATATTTTGGTCAATATGACTTATAAATGGGATAAATTACTTACCTACTTATTTTTTGGGCATTTATCCAACGGATATACTGTACCTTATTTCTGTTGTGTTGCGCCAAAGATTTGGCAAACATATGATAACCAAAGTTCTCTACATTGGCAACCATATACAAATAATCATGTTTCTCAGATGACAATACAGCATCAATTGCAGAAATATCTGGCATAGTAATAGGCCCTGGGGGCACGCCAGCATATTTATAGGTGTTGTAGGGTGAATCTAACTCCAAGTCTTTGTACAAAACTCTTTTAATCACTTGGTCAAAATCACCTGAATGTTCTTTAATAGCATAAATAATGGTGGGGTCTGCTTGCAATGGTATTCCTTGTCGCACTCTATTTAGGTACAATCCCGCAACTCTAGGGCGTTCATCAACTTTTGCTGTTTCTTTATGAACAATAGAAGCTAAAGACACTACTTCCATAGGAGATAGGTTAAGTTTCTTGGCCTTCTCCAATCGTTCTTCGTTCCAAAACCTATTATACTCTTTTAACATCCTATCTCTAAAATCCTCTGCAGACGTATTCCAAAAGAACTCATAGCTATTGGGGATATACATTCCCAATTTAGTCGCTTTACTAAAACCATTTTCTTTTAAAAAAGCTACATCATTAAAAGCTGAAACAAGTAAAATGCTATCAGCATCAATCTGCTCAGAAATTCTACCCGCTAGATCTTCTAGGGTTTCTTGATTGTTAAAAGATACTTTTACAGGAATATTTCCACTCCGTAAGGAATTCACAATCTCATTGTTATTTGCTCCCTTTTTAATAACATACTTTCCACCCTTAATATTGGATACATAGGATTTTTTACTAGCAACTGACTCAAAGGTCCCCAAATTCTTAAGCAATGGTGTTAGGGATTTTTTTACATCTTCAAAAGTATCATTGGATTTAATATATACATATGCTTCCTTATTCTCGAAGGCTGTATTGGGTTTAAAAACCGCATTATAAACCATATAAACAAAAGCACCTCCTGCTAGTAGGCCAATAATAAGAATGGCCAATAAGATTTTCTTGATGTACATTATATAATATTTATTTTTTGAAGCAAAACTTCATTTTTATAGGTTCCGTTTGATAATATCCAGTCCTTTTTAATACCCACCTCTACAAAACCAAGTTTTTTGAACAAATGCAAACTTGTACTATTATCTTCCATCACATTAGCATACAGTTGCCTCAAATTTAAAACAGAAAATGCGTATTCACATAAGATCGATACAGCCTCTGCCCCTAGCCCTTTATTTCTATTCTCTTCATCAATAATAACAATTCCAAGTCCTGCTCTTAAGTTTTTTGGGTCAAAATCAAACAAATCAATCAATCCTATCGTTTTTTCATCCTTGCAAATACATAATCGCAATTGTTTTACATCATAGATATCCCTGTGGGCATTATCCAAATATAATTGCAATACATGCTTAGAATAAGGAGTATTTGTACCACTTATTTCCCAAATTGATGTATTGTTCTCCAACTGGTACAAGAAATCCAGGTCGCTTATCTCCAGTGCACGCAATGATATGTGTTCGCCTTCTAACTTTAACATTCAATAGTTCCTTTAAACACCTGTTTTGCAAGACCTACCAATTCTATATTTATATATCCAGAGGCATTTTTTTCAAAATGCACTTTTAATTCTCCTCCAAGTGTTATAATGGTAACATCATTGGCTTTAGTTTTCCCAGTACCATACATGGCCAAAGCAACCGCAGTGACACCTGTTCCACAGGACAAGGTTTCGTTTTCTACACCCCGCTCGTAAGTGCGTACATTAAAAGTAGTATCGGATACTTGTTCAACAAAATTTATATTGCTTCCTTTTTTCCCATACATACCATAACGAAGTTTGGCACCTTCTTTAAACACATCCAATTCACTTAGTTTTTCTACCAACTGCACATGGTGAGGAGAACCAGTATTTAAAAAAACATATTTTGGTTTTACCTCAATTTTACCAACATCTTGCATATGTAGACTTACTATCTCTCCTTTTATTGTTGCATGATGAAGACCATCTACAGCCATAAAGGAAGTCTTCTCCTGCGTAATTTCTAAATAATGTGCAAAAGCTACCAAACACCTACCTCCATTACCACACATAGAACCCTCATTACCATCTGCATTGTAATAGACCATTTTAAAATCTGACACTTCGTCATTTTCCAATAAAATAAGCCCATCGGAACCAATACCAAATTTTCTATCACACAAAAAAGCGACCAGTTTGGTATCATTTTTGGGAAAAATATTTTGCCTGTTATCAACCATAACAAAATCATTCCCGGTTCCTTGATATTTATAAAAAGTAAGTGTCATACTCTAAAAATGAAATACAAAGATAGATTTTATTAAGGTTTTTTTAGTAGTTAAAAAGGAGTTAAAGAATAATAATAAAATGGATAAATGCAATAATTTTATCCTTATCAACATTAAAATTCTATAATTTATGAAAAGAATAGGCAGTCTTTTATTGGTTTCCGTTTTTGCAGGAGCAATTACTTTAGGAGCTTATAAGTTGTTTTTTGAAAAAGAGAATTATAAACTAGTTTCAAATGAATCCAAATCGCCCTTTCAAACGGTAAATTATTCACCTACCCCAACACTATCTTCGAGATTAAGCGATATTGATTTTACTGTGGCGGCTGAAAATACAGTCCATGCAGTTGTTCATGTTAAAAACATGAGTGTTGGTAAAGGAAGTTCTAGTAGCATTATGCAGTTTTTTTATGGTTTTGATGAACCACAAAGACCACAGATTGGAACTGGTTCTGGTGTAATTATTTCACCCGATGGATATATTGTAACGAACAACCATGTAATTGATCGTGCAGATAAACTACAAGTAACACTAAATAACAATAAAACATATGATGCCGAATTAATCGGTACGGACGGAAAGTCCGATATTGCCTTATTAAAAATTGATGCAGAAGATAAACTTCCCTATTTAGCATTTGGTGATTCTGACCACACAAAAATTGGAGAATGGGTGTTGGCTGTGGGGAATCCTTTTAACTTAACTTCAACTGTAACCGCTGGTATTGTTAGTGCCAAAGCTAGGGCATTAGGTAGTTCTGATCACTCCTTTATACAGACTGATGCCGCAGTAAATCCTGGGAATAGTGGTGGAGCATTGGTGAATACGAATGGAGATTTAATTGGCATAAATACCGCCATTACTTCGCAAACAGGTTCTTACGTAGGATATTCCTTTGCCGTTCCAAGTAATATTGCTAAGAAGGTGGTTGAGGATATCATGGAATATGGTACCGTACAAAAGGGTATTTTAGGGATTCAGAGCCCAAATGTAAATACCCAGTATGCGGTTGAAAATGGCATCAATGAAATTGATGGCGTGTATGTTGGCAATGTAGTTGAAGATTCTGGAGCTGATAAAGCAGGAATAAAGGTTGGTGATGTTATTAAACAGATTGATGATATTAGAGTACGTAGATTCTCTGATCTTACCGGATATATTTCATCAAAAAGACCTGGTGATAAACTATCTGTATATATTGATAGAGATGGAGATGATATGACCATACCTGTTGTATTAGGCAAAAATCTAACTTTGGAAGTGCCAGTAATGGGTTTTGTTGTAAAGGATTTGTCAGAAAAAGACCAGAAAAAGTATAAAACTAAAAAAGGGGTTAAAATTGTTGATGTGCCTCAAAGATATCGTGGATACGGATTGGTAGGCAAAATATTGATTGCTGTGGATGAAGAAGAAATTAATGGCCTGCAAGAAGCTAAAAAAGCTTTTGGCAATATATCTAGACATGAGCGCACCAGCATTACACTTCTTACTGATGATGGTGAAAGGGAACGTCTCATTTTTCAATAAAAAACTATGTTGTTATTGAAGCACCCTTTTAAGTAAGGGTGTTTTTTTGTTTATAAGCCTAAAATTATCAAGTAGTTAAGTAGTAATAAATTAAAGACATCTTCTAAAATAAAAACCACTTTATAAGCGTTTTTTTTCTTAATTGATATTATTAAATTATTTTAGCCTTTCCCTAAAATCATTATTAACACATAGAATTACTTAAATGAAAGCCCACAAAATACTATTTATTGTACTGGCCCTACTAGCTTATAATGTACAGTTTGCACAAGAAAGCCCTAAAGAAGAGAACAAATTATCCTTAGATGAAGGTTCAATAGATAGTCAATTTGACTATATAACTAAAAGATCTGGAAACTATAGAGCAGACGGTAAAAGATATGAGGTTGTTAGAGTTATTCATTTAGATAAACTTAAAGCCAATGTTTTGGACACTTTAAATGCTGCCAATAAAAAAGCTGGAGAATTAAAGTCAACCATTTCAACGCATGAGACTACCATAAATTCCCTAAAAGAAAAACTAGATCAAACAACAACACAATTAACAGATGTAACTGAAGAAAAAGATAGTATGTCCCTTTTAGGCATGGGAGTTTCCAAGGGAGCTTACAATTTAATTTTATGGTCCATAATAGGTGCTCTATTGCTGTTACTTACTATGTTTATTTTAAAGTTTAAAAACAGCAATATTCTAACTCAAGAATCCAAAAGTGCCTTGTCCGAACTAGAACAAGAATATGAACAGCATCGTAGAAGAGCTCTAGAAAGAGAACAAAAAATAAATAGAGAGTTGCAAGACGAACGCAACAAGCACAAGAAGAAATCAACTTAAATAAAAAAAAGTTCCTTAATGGAGCTTTTTTTTGCTGCAACTTTATGATTACAATTACTAAAGTTAATAAGGATAACCTTAAAGATGTTTATTCACTCTTTGACTCATATAGGGTTTTCTACGAACAAAAATCCAATTTACAGGCAGCAATAAAGTTTTTAAACTCTAGAATGGAAAATAATGAGTCCATTCTGTTTTTAGCTTATCTAGATGATAAACCTGTAGGGTTTATACAATTATATAAAACTTTTTCATCGGTGTCCTTACAACCCTCTTATATATTGAATGATTTGTACGTTGATAGTGCATTCAGAAAAAAAGGAGTTGGAGAGGCCTTGCTGAATAAAGCAAAAGAATATTGCATTTATAAAAAATACAAGGGTTTGGCCTTGGAAACCAATATAAAAAACCCAGCCCAAAAATTATACGAAAAACTGGGGTGGGAAAAAGATTCTCATTGTTTTCACTACTTTTGGAACGCCAAATAGAAACATAATCCTTCTTAGGCTTTACATATGCGAATTGATATTATAACCGTACTACCAGAGTTGCTAAAGAGCCCCTTTGAAGCTTCCATTCTAAAAAGAGCCATAGAAAAAGGTCATGTAGAAATTCACATGCATAATTTAAGGGATTATACTGATAATAGTTACAACCAAGTAGATGATTATCAGTTTGGAGGAGGAGCTGGTATGGTTTTAATGATAGAACCCATAGACAAATGCATTTCAGGTTTAAAAAAAGAACGGGTTTATGATGAAATCATATATATGACCCCAGATGGTGAAACTCTAAATCAAAGAATGGCAAATGGGCTTTCATTAAAAAAAAACATGATTATCCTTTGTGGGCATTATAAAGGAATAGACCAGCGCATTCGTGATACTTTGATTACAAAAGAAATCTCCATTGGTGATTATGTATTGTCCGGTGGAGAATTAGGTGCTGCTGTTTTATGTGATACTATTATTAGACTAATTCCAGGAGTACTGAACAATGAAACTTCGGCACTTACAGACACTTTTCAAGATAATCTTTTGGCACCACCAGTCTATACTAGACCATCGGAATATAAAGGACTTAAAGTTCCTGATATCCTTTTAAGTGGTAATTTTCCAAAAATAGAGAAGTGGAGAGAAGAAAAAGCCATGGAGCGGACTGAAAAATTAAGACCAGACCTTTTAAAATAAGTGTATTGGAGTTAAGCTTCTTCGAAAAAATTAAAAAAATACCTTGTAGGTTTTAATTTATAACCTATTTTTGCAGTCGATTAAAATTAACCTCTGACGAAGTACGTGAAAGTTGACTTTAATAAATCAATAAAAAAAATAAAAATGGAATCATTAGTAAAATTTGTTCAAGACGAATTTGTTCCAAAAAAAGATTTTCCTGAATTCTCCGCTGGTGATACAATCACAGTATACTATGAAATTAAGGAAGGCGAAAAAACACGTACGCAGTTTTTTAGAGGCGTTGTAATACAAAGAAGAGGTACTGGTGCAACTGAAACTTTCACCATTCGTAAAATGTCTGGCACTATTGGCGTAGAGCGTATCTTCCCAATTAACTTACCTGCCTTACAGAAAATTGAGGTGAACAAAAAAGGTAAAGTTCGTAGATCACGTATCTTCTACTTTAGAGGACTTACTGGTAAGAAAGCTAGAATCAAAGAAGTTCGTTCTTAACCAAAGAAGAAAGTATAGTAAAAAGCCTGTGACATAACTCACAGGCTTTTTTTATTAACAATTGTTAATAATGATGGTTTATAACGTGTTCATTTTAAATTGGTTATAAAATTTGCATCTTTCCAATTTTATCCTACATTTATGTCATGGTTAAAAGATTGGACGATGTATTTCGGACAATATAAAAGCCACATAGAGTTAGCGTTCTTTATTTTTTGCAGTTGTTCTTGATTGATTATTCAAGTATTTATATTTGAAGAAACAAAGAGGACTAGAAAATTAAAAAGTTTGACTTGATGGTTTTCTAAAATGCTGAATTACTTTAAATATTTAAGTTTAGGCTTTGTATTTAAAATAACGAAAGCCAAAACTGTAAAAAGAGAAATACATAGTAGTTACTCGGTTGCAAAATTGGGAATGAAAAGTATTTTAAACGTTGAAATAGTCATTAGAATGCAATCAATGGTTGCGGATTCGTGTTAAGCGCGGAGAAAAAAATTTGAAAGCTATTTCTAAAAAGCCATGTCACTGTACTTGTACAACGATATGGCTTTTGTTTTTCTACAAATTATCATCAATTCATGATAGCCCTAAAGTTTAGTGCACTTCATTGCTTTTTCACTGGCTTAAAATTGTATATTTGCTCCGCTTAAATTAAACCCTAAGAAATGCCAAAAATATACTATACAAAGACAGATGAAGCACCAGCACTGGCAACGCAATCCTTTTTGCCAATCATAGAAGCTTTTACAAAATCATCTGGTATTGAGATAGAAACCAAAGATATTTCCCTAGCTGGAAGAATCATTGCCACTTTCCCAGATTTTCTGGAAAGCTCGCAAAGAATTACAAATGATTTGGAAGAATTAGGCAACTTGGCAAAAACACCAGAAGCCAATATTATAAAACTACCAAACATTAGTGCGTCTATCCCACAATTAAAAGAAGCTATCAAAGAACTTCAAAACAAGGGATATAATGTACCTAGTTATCCAGACGAACCTAGTGATGATAAGGAAAAAGAGATAAAATCTAGATACGACAAGATTAAAGGGAGTGCAGTAAACCCCGTACTGAGAGAAGGAAATTCTGACCGAAGAGCCCCTAAAGCCATTAAAAATTACGCCAAAAAGAACCCGCATTCCATGGGCGCATGGAGTTCTCACTCCAAGACACATGTAGCTACTATGTCTTATGGTGATTTTAAGGCGAATGAAAAATCAGTTACCATTGATAATGCAACTGATGTTCGTATTGAATTAGTTAAAGAAAATGGTGAGATAGTAGTTTTAAAAGAAAAAATTACATTATTAGCTGGTGAAATTATTGATGCTACTGTACTTAGCAAGAAAGCTTTGCTGACTTTTTTAAAAGAGCAAATAGCTGACGCCAAAAAACAAGGAGTACTTTTTTCCTTACATATGAAAGCCACAATGATGAAGGTGTCGGATCCCATCATTTTTGGTCATGCCGTGGAAACTTTTTTTGCTGATGTATTTAAAAAACACGCAACTGTCTTTGAAGAATTGGGCATAAGCCCCAATAATGGTTTGGAAAGCCTTTTCAATAAATTGGAAGAATTACCAGAAGCTAAAAGAAAGGAAATTGAGACAGATATAGAAAGTACCATTACCAATGGTCCATCTTTGGCCATGGTAAATTCCGATAAAGGAATAACCAACCTTCATGTTCCTAGTGATATTATCATTGATGCATCTATGCCAGCAATGATTAGAAATTCGGGTCAAATGTGGAATGCGGAAGGCAAAGCTCAAGACACTAAAGCCGTAATTCCTGATAGTAGTTATGCTGATATTTACCAAGCGACTATAGATTTTTGTAAAGAACATGGTGCTTTTGATCCAACAACAATGGGTACAGTACCCAATGTAGGCCTTATGGCACAAAAGGCAGAAGAATATGGTTCCCATGATAAAACTTTTGAAATACCGGCATCTGGAAATGTTAAGGTAGTTAATGCAAATTCTGGTAAAACCATAATTGAGCATACAGTAGAAGAAGGTGATATCTGGAGAATGTGCCAAGTAAAAGATGCTCCAATTCAAGATTGGATAAAATTGGCTGTTTCAAGAGCAAGAGCAACTGGTACCCCAGCGGTATTTTGGTTAAATGAAAACAGGGCTCACGATGCAGAACTAATTAAAAAAGTAAATATATATCTTCCAAACCATGACACTTCAGGTTTGGACATTAGTATATTATCTCCCTTAAAAGCGACCTTATTTACTTTAAAACGCCTCAAAGAAGGAAAAGACACAATTTCTGTATCAGGAAATGTATTGAGAGATTATTTAACGGATTTATTTCCAATATTGGAGGTAGGAACTAGTGCCAAAATGCTTTCCATTGTTCCCCTAATGAATGGTGGTGGACTTTTTGAAACTGGTGCTGGTGGTTCGGCCCCTAAACATGTGGAGCAATTTTTGGAAGAAGGACATCTTAGATGGGATTCTTTGGGTGAATTTTTAGCTCTAGGAGTTTCGTTAGAACACTACGGTGAAAAAAACGGCATTGAACAAGCAAAAGTCTTGGCCAGTACTTTAGATGAAGCAACCGAAAAATTCTTGGACAATGACAAATCCCCATCTAGAAAGGTCAAAGAATTAGACAGTAGAGGAAGTCATTTCTATCTAACATTATATTGGGCTCAAGCTTTGGCTGCGCAAAATGAAAGCAAAGAATTAAAAGATACCTTCTCTCCTATTGCTACAGCCTTAACAGAGAGTGAATCAAAAATTCTAGAAGAATTAAATGATGCTCAAGGCACAACTATTAATATAGATGGGTATTATCTGCCAAATGCAGAGAAGGCTGCAAAAGCAATGAGACCTAGTACATCTTTTAACACAATTATATCTAAGTTATAGATGTACGTACCTAAACAAAAGCCTGCCATAAAATTAATTATGGCAGGCTTTTATTATTAAAATTAACACAAGGTTCTTTTTTAGCTCAAAATTTTCTCTTTACATTTAAGAAAATTACTTTCTAAATGAAATGGTTACCCAAGTTCTTTTTTTGGTTGCTTACACTATCCCCACTATTCTCAATTTCCCAACAAAAGCATACACTTAGCGGTACTATTACAGATGAAACTAGTAATGAAACATTAATTGGGGTTTCCATTGTCATCCCAGAATTACGAACGGGTACTACGACCAATGAATATGGTTTCTATTCCATTACTCTTCCAGAGGGAGAATATACCTTTATGGTAACCTATTTGGGCTTTCAGGATATATCTCAAAAAATATCATTGAGTACAGATAAAAAAATCAACTTCGGTTTAGTTGAAGAAGCCCAGCAATTAGATGAAGTTGTGGTTTCTGAAAATGTTGAAAAACTGAATATTAGAAAGCCGCAAATGAGTGTAAATGCACTGGAGGTGAGAACAATAAAAAAAATCCCTGTTATTCTTGGAGAAGCAGATGTTATAAAATCCATTATATTGCTTCCAGGGGTAAGTAATGCCGGAGAAGCCTCTTCTGGCTTTAATGTTAGGGGTGGCGCCGCTGATCAAAATTTAATCTTGTTAGATGAAGCGACTATTTTTAACACCTCTCACTTATTTGGTTTTTTCTCTGTCTTTAACCCAGATGCCATTAAAGATGTAAAGCTATTTAAAGGCGGTATTCCATCACGTTATGGCGGCAGAGTCTCATCTGTCCTAGAAATTTTTCAAAAAGAAGGAAACAGCAAAGAATTTAAAATGAGTGGTGGTATTGGAGCTGTTGCAAGTAGGTTATTGGCAGAAGGTCCAATTGCAAAAGACAGGTCGGCCTTTCTAATTGGCGGTAGGGCTTCTTATGCCCATCTTTTTCTGCCTTTGTTTGACATTAAAAACAAAGCTTATTTCTATGACCTTAACACTAAACTGAATCATAGAATCAATGAAAACAACAATATTTTTCTATCGGGTTATTTTGGAAGAGATGTCTTTAGTCTTAATGACAATTTTGTAAATACCTATGGTAATTCAGTAGTGAATTTTAGGTGGAACCATTTATTTTCAGACAAATTATTCTCCAACTTATCGCTCATATACTCGGATTACTATTATGGTTTGGAATTAGACTTTGTTGGGTTCGAATGGAATTCTGGTATTCAGAATTTCAATGTAAAATATGATTTAAAATACTACTTAAATGACAAATTCCAGATCAATTATGGGGTACACAATACCTATTATACTTTTAATCCTGGAAAAATAAAGCCCAACAGTCCTGATTCTGGTATTGTAGAAGATCAGTTGACCAAAAAATATGCAAATGAGTTAGCAGGATATGTAGATATAGAACATACCCTAACTGAAAATTTAAGCCTGGAATATGGACTGCGTTTAAGTAATTTTAATCGGTTGGGGCAAGATAAAATCAATGTATATGAAAACAATAACCCTGTCTTTTTTGACCCTTTTTTACTTATATATCAAGAAGCTGACCCCATTGCTGTAGAACAACCAGGAAGAAAAGGCAGCTTGGCTAGTTATACAAATCTAGAACCAAGAATTGCTATGTCCTATACCATTAATCCCAATACTTCTATAAAAGCAAGTTATATTAGGATGGCGCAGTATCTTCATCTGCTTTCCAATACTTCCTCCCCCACTCCTTTGGATGTTTGGACTCCAAGCGGACCTTTTGTTAAACCGCAGCTGCTCAATCAATACGCTATGGGTTTTTTTAAAGACATAAAAAATGGAACATATTCTTTTGAGACTGAAGTTTTTTATAAAGATGTAGCAAACAGAATTGATTATATTGATGGGGCAGACCTTATCGCAAATGATGCCATTGAGCAAGTAATTCTAAATGGGGAGGCAAGAGCTTACGGATGGGAAGTACTTTTACGCAAAAACGAAGGAAAATTAACAGGTTGGTTAGCCTACACTCTTTCTAAATCCGAACAACGGACTCCAGGTAGAACACCGATTTTTGACAATGGTAGATCCAATTTAGAAACGGGCATCAATTTGGGGGAATGGTATAATACGCCCTATGACAAAACCCATGATGTTGCCCTTTATGGTAGCTATGAACTAAATGATAAATGGAGTTTCAATTCTAACTTTATTTTTCAAACAGGACAACCCACCAATTATCCAGTAGGGCAGTTTAATTTCCAAGGGCTAACAATTCCATACTATGGGTTACGTAATAAAGAACGCTTGCCCAATTACCATAGAATGGACATATCTGCATCCCTAACCCCAAAGAAAAATAAAAAAAGAGAATGGGACTCCGAATGGGTGTTTAGCATATATAATATATACAATAGAAAGAATGCCGCTTCAATAAATTTTAGAAGGAACCAAGATACTGGTGTAAATGAAGCTATACGCACTTCCATTTTTGGAATTGTTCCGGCAATAACCTATAATTTTAAATTTTAGGCCATGAAAAAGTATTTTTACATTCCGCTCATACTATTTATTCTTCTTGGATGTGAAGATGTAATAGATATTGACACTCCAAATACTGAATCTAGATTGATTGTAAACGGCTTAATTAGAGTAGACAAAAATCTAGAGTTTGTTCCCGTTGAAATAAAAATTACTAAATCCAATGACTTTTTTGGGGAAATTCCAGTGACACAATTGGATAATGCCGTGATTCAATATGGCATACCCCGCGCCAATGCGCCCGAACTTTTTGATGAGTTGTACTTTTCTTCTTTAGCAGAAGTGACTCCAGGAAGTGGCATTTATGTACCAGACCCAAATTTTTCATCGGACCAACGTATTAGAACAGCATCTGTGATAGAAGGAGTAGAATTCATTTTATTACTAGAACATGAGGGGCGTAGGTATTTTGCAAGAACGCCATACGTGCCAACTGTTCCCATTGATAATTTAGAACAGGGAGATAATACGCTTTTCAATGAAGATGATACTGAAATTATTATCTCTTATACAGACGAACCAGATAGGGAAGATTTTTACCTATTCGATTTTGGGTTCAACAATTATGAAGTAACCGAGGATACTTTTTATCTAGGGCAGGAATTTGAGTTTTCTTATTTTTTTGATGAAGAATTAGAATCTGGAAGAGAAATAGATATTAGCATTCTTGGGGTAGACCAGACTTTTTATAACTATATGGGCCAGTTGATAGATGTAAGTAGAGGAGATTTTAATGTCTTTAGCACGCCTGTGGCTACTATACGAGGTAATATTTTTGATGTGACGGATTTAGACAACGATGAAGTTTTTGACAATGTAAACCAACCCAATCTCTTTCCTTTAGGGTATTTTGCCGTGGTACAAGAGCATACAGCTTCTATTGTGATTGAATAAGCACTCCGCTGATTCCTGAGCCAATTTTTAATAAACTATCTACCTCCTCTTTAGTAAAATCATAAGGAATAGGCTTGGCAATGCCTAATGTACCATACAAAACACCATCTAGAATCATAGGAGTTGCAATGGAGCCTTCTACTTTGGTTTCTTTGGCGGCTGGGCGAGCCACTCCAGAAGTATCTGTTTGCAGATTACACATTTCTACAGCTTCCATACGTTCGGCTGCAATACCTGCCATTCCTTTTCCAATAGGTATCAAAGACACTTTGGGAAGCAAAAAATCCGGAATACCTTGTTGTGCCTGTAATTTTAGCAAGTTTGTTTCTTTATCCAAGAAATGGAGAGTACCTGTTGTACAACCAAAATCTTCTATAACTTTTGATAGTACTTGTTGCCAGTCAATATTTGGTTTATTTAGTAAGTCATTTATAGTATCCATTATTGATTTTTGTTTTTATTTCTGATTATTTTTAACTCAGTTCTTTATCATGTAGCGTAGTCTTTATCTATCCCTTAAAATACTCATAAACAGTTTTTTCAATCAATTCTGGGGCATGGTTCATATTGTATTCAAAAGATTTGGAAGTATCGCTCACTTGTAAAGCATCATGTAATCCCAAATCCTTCAATTTAGCTTTACCAACATCCAATTTTCCACATACTGCCACAACAGGGATTTTATATTGCATGCCCATATTCACAACCCCTTTTATCAATTTTCCCTGTAAGGTTTGGTCATCAATCTTGCCTTCTCCTGTAATAATATAATCTATCTTATTGCTCTCCAAAAGTTTTGGAACGTTCCCCAGTTTCAACAAAAATTGTATGCCACTTATAAACTCGGCATTAAAAAATGTTTTTAGCCCATATCCTGCACCACCTGCCGCACCTGCACCAAGAACGTGAGCTTTACTTTTACTCAGATGTATTTGAACCATTTTATCCAAATGCACTAAACCTTGATCCAAATCTTTTATAATCTCATCCGTAGCACCCTTTTGTCTAGCATACACAAAAGCAGCCCCTTCTATTCCAAACAAAGGGTTTTGCACATCGTTTATGGCAAAAAAGGAAACTTTAGAAAATGCCTCAGGTGTCTTACCCGCTATACCATCAATTTTTATGAGGTTTTCCCCAATTGGTTCCAGCTCCCAGTTTTCCCCATCTCTAAATCTATATCCCATTGCTTTTGCCATTCCTATACCTCCATCATTGGTGGCACTACCACCCATGCCAACATAAATGCTTTTTGCGCCCCTTGCAATCGCATCTTTAATCAGCAGCCCTGTACCATAGGTAGACGTTTTCATAGGGTTACGTTCAAGTTCAATTAGCAACTCCATCCCTGAAGCTTTGGCCATTTCTATATAAGCTGCATTTTCTTTGGCATCAAACAAATAGGAGGTCGTCATTTTTCTGTTCAATGGATCTACTGTCTCCATCGTAACTTCTTCTGCTTCTATATAATTAGATACTGCATCTAAAAAACCATCACCACCATCCGATGCCATTACACTATATGTTTCAGCTGTTGGTTCTGCTTTTTTTATTCCCTTTTCTATGGCATTAATTACTTCCTCCGCTGTAGCGGAACCTTTAAATTTATCTGGAATTAATACTATTTTCATAGAATTATGCAAACAAGTGTGGTATCATAAAACTAAAAGCTACTATGAATACAAAAAAGGCAAGAAGAATATATACCTCTTTCTGCATAAAATCTGATTTCTTGGGCAGAAGGCTAACCTCTCCCAAAGCCTTGGCCTTGGTACCACTTGTTAAATAACTTACCAAATAAGCTACCACAAGCGTTAAAATGACACCTGTAAAATTGAGCCAAATCCAAAAAATATGAATGCCTAAATCGATATTAAAAATGCCTTGCATGGTCTTAGAGAATATAAGATTTATTGCAACAGCTACCAGTATACCTGCATTCATCCCTATATGGTTCACTTTTTTAGAAAACATGGCCAACAAAAATGTAACCAAAACGGGTCCATAAAAAACCGAACCGATAGCATTGATTATTTCTATAACAGCACTTTTGCTACCTCCAAACAAAAAGGAACATGCCATACAGACTACACCCCAGAACAACACTGACATTTTAGAAACGAACATGTATTTCTTGGGTGACAATTTCTTTTTTCCTCTATTAAAAAAGTCTTCAACACTAACTGCTGACAATGAATTTACGGTAGAACTTAAAGACGACATCGCAGCAGAAAGGATACCTACCATCAAAATTCCAATAAACCCATGAGGCAAGTATTTTATAATAAAAATAGGAATCATTAAATCTGGTTTGGTACCACTTTGTGCATATTCTTGAGGAAAGTACTTTTGCGTCATCACTGCAATATCGTTCATAAAGCTAGCGTCCGAAGTAACCAAAGCCCCAATTATAAGACCAATAGTACAGTATAGAAAAACTACGGGGAATCGCAATAACCCGTTAGCCAGTAAAAGTTGCCGAATTGTTTTTTCATTCTTAGCAGATAACATTCTTTGTGCCTGTGTTTGATCACAGCCATAATACGAAACATAAAGAAAAAACCCGCCTATCAACATAGGCCAAAAACCGTACTCTTCTCCTTCTCCTATTCCCCAATTAAAATCGATTACTTGCAGCCGTTCTGTATCAAAACCATTAGCCAAACCACCATGCTCACCTAACAGCTGCCAACCATAAAAAAGGCATATCAATAAGCCAAAAAACAAAATAATCATTTGTATGGCGTCTCCCCAAACAACAGCTTTCATTCCACCTTGCCACGAATATATAATGGTAATAACACTGATAATAAGTACAGTATATACATAATCTATATCTAATACAGCTTGTAAAATAATAGCAATAGTGTACACCATAACTCCTGTTCCCAAAGCCCTACTAATTTGAAAAACTACACTTAAAATCATTCTAGTTGAAGAAGAAAATCGTTTCTCCACAAACTCATAAATACTCACCACCCCAGAACGAAATAGTGGCGGAATAACTAGAATCATTATAAAAATCATAGCAAGAGGAACGGCGATTTCAAAAGTCAACCATTTCATGCCTCCATTCAGCTTAAGACCCACAAAGGCCGGAGCTGAAATAAAGCTTATAGCCGATAATTGAGTGGCCATTGTGGATAGGCTCAGCGGAAACCAACCCATACTCCTACCGCCCAAAAAATATTCTTTGGAGTTGTTGTTGTCTTTAAAAAAGTACCCCATTCCCAAAAAACCAAGGAGATAGACCACTACAATGACATAGTCTAAAATATTCATGCTATTTATTATTTATTAAATCAATATATAGTGCTGCGCTCCAAGAAAAATTATTTCCCCCATATCCTTTTTCCAATGTTTCCTGTACTTCTCTCCGAGGGTCAAAATATTCATAAAATCCAAAATTCTCTACCAAATACAAAGTGTCTTTTTTTATTTTATCTGCCAGTTCATTAAATCCATAGCCCCTTAGTCCTCTATATATTATCCAGTTTAAATTAATCCAAACCGGTCCTCTCCAATATCGTTTGGGGTCAAAAAGTTTGCTTTTAGGATTAAAAGAAGCACAAAGAATCATTTCATTATTTATACCAGAAAAATTACCATTTACAAAATGATGAGCTACTATAGATGTAGCAATTTCTTTAGATGGAACACCTGCAAATAAAGGAGCAAAAGAAGAGGATGAAACATAATCTATACGTCTTTCATTTCTTAGATCATAATATACATATGCTTTCTTCTCTTTATTAAATAACTTAATATTCATCCCTAATTTCGCCTTCACGTTCCATTCTTTTAATTGGTCTACGGCATCGTCTTTCCCTAATTGCCTCCCAAGACGAATTAAACTTTCGTTAGAAGCTATTAGCATGGAATTAAAAAGGGGGTCTTGTATTAAAAAAGGACAGTTTTCTGCAATAAGAGCGTCATCATATTTCCACTTCTTAAAAAGTTCTATTAAATGTATGTAGTGTTGATATTCCCTATTTGATGGCCTATTAGAGGCATCAACATGTTGCACATCCCTCCTATTCAATACATATTCTGGGGAGTCTAAATCTTCCCATATTACATCCCAAACAGGAGTATTATCAGTCCCCGCTTCCCAATTGTGGCAGATATAGACCAACCCTTCCTTTTTTGGGTCTCTATTCTCATAAAAATAGTTGTGATTATCAAAAACCTTGTCGAACACCTTGCTAATAAATTCAACTTCTTTTCCCTCAGAAATTTTATACAGCTCCTCCAATATAAAACCGAGAACTGGAGGTTGGGTAATACCCGATGTTTTAACATTAGAAGCATTTATACTTAAATAACTGGCATGAACCTCAGGTCCTGGATAATATGTTTCAGATTCATTATGAAAAAGAATATGGGGGATAAATCCATTTTTCCATTGTCCGGACAGCAAAAAGTTAATTTCGGACTTTGCCCTTTCCATATCAATATGTGCCCATCCCAAAGCAATAAATCCCGAGTCCCAGTTCCATTGAAAAGGATACAAACCTTCACAAGGAATCGTAAAACCATTTTTCCAATTATTTTTTAAAACTTGCTCTGCTTTCTTCAGTAGCGTTGTGTTTTTCATATAAGTCATCTCCTTAATTCTATAAATATAAGTGTAATATTCCTATTTTTGATTTCAATTATTTATGGGTGTAAATATGGGGACGGATAAAGATAAGTTGGTAAGAGGTCTAAAATTTATTGGGTATACCGTGGCCTTAATGTTCGCAGCACCATGGGTAATTTATCAAGCATTTAAAAACCATGAACATCCTTTTTATTGGCCTGTTTTAATCATTGGTTGTATTTTGGCAATTTTAGCAATTGGTTTTGGGTTTTACAGCATAAAAATTATTATGGATGCGCTTTTTTCTAAAAAAAAGTGATTTAATCTTTCCAAAAGACATATGATATATCTATTGTCAGCATCAATCCAAGATGTTATCTTTGCTCCCTTATTGATGTAGAAAATCCAATGATAAAAATTACATTACCAGACGGTTCTATAAAAGAATTTGAAAGTGGAAGCACTCCACTAGATATTGCAAAGAGTATTAGTGAAGGTTTGGCAAGAAATGTTATTTCAGCCAGTTTTAATGACACCAAAGTGGAATCTGTTACACCTTTGACCACAGATGGTACTTTAACTCTCTATACATGGAATGATAAAGAAGGGAAAACCACTTTTTGGCATTCTACCTCACATGTGGTAGCACAAGCCATTGAAGAGCTATATCCTGGGGTAAAATTAACTATTGGACCTGCAATTGATAATGGGTTTTATTACGATGTAGATTTGGGTGACCAGGTCATATCTGAAAAGGATTTTCCAGAGATTGAAAAAAGAGCATTGGAAATTGCTCGTGGAAAGCATGATTTTAAAATGCGTTCCGTCTCTAAAGCGGATGCTCTTAGTTTATACAAATCTCAAGGAAACCAATACAAAGTAGAACTAATTGAAAATCTGGAAGATGGTACTATTTCTTTTTGTGACCATGACACTTTTACAGATTTATGCCGTGGCGGGCACATTCCCAACACGGGCATTATAAAAGCTATTAAAATATTGAGTGTTGCTGGAGCTTATTGGCGAGGTGATGAAAAAAACACTCAACTAACACGTGTGTACGGGATTTCTTTTCCTAAACAAAAAGAGCTTACTGAATATTTAGAATTACTTGAAGAGGCAAAAAAGAGAGACCATAGGAAATTAGGGAAAGAATTAGAGCTTTTTACTTTTTCGCAAAAAGTAGGCCAAGGATTACCACTATGGCTACCAAAAGGGGCTGCTTTAAGAGAAAGATTGGAGCAATTCCTTAAAAAAGCCCAAAAGAAAGCTGGTTATGAAATGGTGGTTTCTCCACATATTGGTCAGAAAGAATTATATGTTACTTCTGGTCACTATGAAAAATATGGCGCTGATAGTTTTCAGCCAATAACCACACCTAAAGAGGATGAAGAGTTCTTATTAAAACCTATGAACTGTCCTCATCATTGTGAGATATACAATCATAAACCATTCAGTTATAGAGAATTACCCAAAAGATATGCTGAGTTTGGAACTGTGTATAGATACGAACAAAGTGGTGAATTACATGGATTAACACGTGTACGTGGATTTACACAAGATGATGCCCATATTTTCTGTACTCCTGAACAATTAGATGATGAATTTAAAAATGTAATTGATTTATCATTATATGTTTTAGGTTCTTTAGGGTTTGAAAATTTTACTGCGCAAGTTTCAGTTCGTGATTTGGACAAACCAGAGAAATATATTGGTTCCGTTGAAAATTGGGAAAAAGCTGAAAATGCCATAATAAATGCAGCAAAAGAAAAAGGATTGAATTATACAATAGAAAGTGGTGAAGCTGCTTTCTATGGTCCAAAGCTGGATTTTATGGTAAAAGATGCCTTGGGTAGGAGTTGGCAATTAGGTACCATACAGGTAGACTACAACCTTCCAGAACGATTTGATTTAACATATAAAGGCAGTGATAATGAATCACATAGACCTGTAATGATACACCGTGCACCTTTTGGGAGTATGGAGCGTTTTATTGCCCTTTTATTGGAACATACAGGTGGGAATTTCCCATTGTGGCTTATTCCAGAACAGGCAGTTGTGTTACCAATTAGCGAAAAGCATGAAAAATATGCCAAAAAAGTTTTAGAATCCCTAGAAAATCACGAAATTCGCGCCCTCGTTGACAAGAGAAACGAAACTGTAGGCAAGAAAATACGTGAGGCAGAAATGAACAAAATACCATATATGCTAATCGTAGGGGAAAAAGAAGATGAAACCAATACCATATCTGTTCGTAGACATGGAGGAGAAGATTTTGGCACACTTTCTGTAAACGATTTTGCTGACTTGGTCAATAAGGAAATAAATAGTACCTTAAAGTCGTTTTAAGATTAATGTTTAATTAAAAATATTTAAGCCATAGCAATACGAAAAAGATTTAGGCCCCAGCCTAGGAGGGAAAATAAAAACCCTCACAATATCAATGAAAAAATCACCGCTCCAAGTGTGAGATTAGTAGGTGATAATATTGAAGTAGGTGTTTATAAATTATCTGATGCGTTAGACAAATCAGATGAATTGGGATTAGATTTGGTTGAAATATCACCAAAAGCAGATCCACCTGTTTGTAAAATAATAGACTATAAAAAGTTTCTTTACGAACAAAAGAAGAGGGAAAAGGTCATGAAGGCCAAAGCCTCCAAAGTTGTAATCAAGGAAATTAGATTTGGACCCCAAACTGATGACCATGATTACGAGTTTAAAAAGAAACATGCGGAAAAGTTTCTTAAAGACGGTGCCAAATTAAAGGCATATGTATTCTTTAAAGGACGTTCCATAGTTTATAAGGATCAGGGGGAAATTTTATTATTGAAACTTGCCTCCGAATTAGAGGATTTTGGCAAAGTAGAACAAATGCCCAAGTTGGAAGGAAAAAGAATGACAATGTTCCTTGCGCCTAAAACAAAAGTTAAAAAATAAGAACTGATTAATTTTCAGTTTTAAGATAATAAGTGAGATTAATATAAATAGGAAATAATGCCTAAAATGAAAACAAAATCCAGTGCCAAAAAGCGTTTTAAGCTTACAGGTTCTGGTAAAATCAAAAGAAAGCACGCTTTTAAAAGCCATATTCTTACAAAGAAGAGCAAAAAGCGTAAGCTAGCGTTAACACACTCTACATTAGTGCACGAGTCAGATGTTAATAGTATTAAGGAACAATTACGTTTAAAATAATTGGACCTTATCGGTAATTAATCATTAACCCTGGAGTTGGGCAAAAAAGTTCCTAAATATATTAGGACGCCTACTACAAAAAATTAAAACAGTATGCCAAGATCAGTAAATTCAGTTGCTTCTAGAGCTCGTAGAAAAAAAGTGATGAAGCAAGCCAAAGGTTACTTTGGAAGACGTAAAAACGTTTGGACAGTAGCCAAAAATGCGGTTGAAAAAGCAATGTTATATGCTTATAGAGACCGTAGAAACAAGAAAAGAACTTTTCGTTCCCTATGGATTACCCGTATTAATGCAGGTGCTAGATTGCATGGAATGTCTTACTCACAATTTATGGGCAAGGTAAAAGCTAACAACATTGACCTTAATCGTAAGGTTCTTGCAGATTTAGCTATGAATCACCCAGATGCTTTTAAAGCAGTAGTGGACAAAGTAAAATAAATTAAAAACATTCTCACTTATAAAAATCCCGCTCTAATAGTGGGATTTTTTTGTTTATATTCCATATGCGGTGATTATCAATTTTCTTCCAGAAGCAGAATCCCTATGTTCACATAAATAAATACCCTGCCATATTCCTAAATTCAATTTCCCATTTGTGATGGGCACTTGTACAGAATTTCCCATTAATGAAGCTTTAATATGTGCAGGCATATCGTCTGGACCTTCATAAGTATGAATATAATATGAGGCATTTTCTGGAACCATAACATTCATATGGCTTTCAAAATCTACCCGAACCGTTGGGTCTGCATTTTCATTGATTGTAAGACTTGCTGAAGTGTGTTTAATAAAAACATGTAAGATTCCTGTTTTCATTTTTTTAATTTCAGGTATTTCATCCTCAATTCTATCTGTGACCAAATGAAAACCTCTTCTATAAGGTGTCAATCGTATTTCTTTTTGATAAAAATTCATGCAACAAAACTTAAAGTGTGCTACTAATTTAATGGAAACTTCATCAAATTAAACAGTTTTATTACAGTAGAAAAAATACCTTTGCCCCTTCTTAATATCAAATAATGGATTTATCAAAAATTAAAATGGTTGTAACGGATATGGATGGAACTCTATTAAACTCCAATCATGAAGTAAGCAATCAGTTTTTTTCTCTTTTTAAAGAACTTAAAAAAAAGGACATTCTGTTTGTGGCTGCCAGTGGAAGACAGTACAATAGTATTATTGACAAACTATATCCCATTAAGGATGACATCATTGTTATTGCAGAAAATGGAGGCTTTGCCATGCACAGGCAAGAAGAACTATTATCTACTCCTTTGGATAAATCAATTAGAAATGAAGTTTTGCAAACATTGGATGCCGTGAATAATATACACCCTGTGCTATGTGGTAAAAGAAACGCCTATTTAAAGGGAGACTCGGAAGAATTCATAAATATGCTAAAACAATACTATTCTGAGTTTGAAATTGTGGATGACTTATCACAAGTACATGCAGAAGTTTTAAAAATAGCCATTTACCATTTTGAAAGTTCTGAAAAACACATTTATCCAGAAGTAAAATCCTATGAAAACAGACTTAAAGTAAAAGTCTCAGGACCTAATTGGGTAGATATTTCTTCAGAAAATGCACATAAGGGACATGCCTTAATGAAAGTACAGGAGAAATTCAACATTAGTGCCAGTGAAACTATGGTTTTTGGAGATTATAACAATGATTTGGAAATGCTTGCATGTGCAGATTTTAGTTTTGCAATGGAAAATGCTCACCCCAATGTTTTAAAAGCAGCTAATTACAAAACATTGAGCAATGATGAGAATGGTGTTGAGCACATATTACAGAAACTTTTAAAATTAGAATAATTGATTATTTTGTTAAAAAATTGATTATTTTATAAAATAATTATGCACACATAGCATAATTGATAAAAATCAATGCCTATTTGACAAAATAGTATATTATTCGTAACCCATATCTCCTTTACTTTTGTTACGGCATAATATAATACCCATGCTTTTGTTTTTAAGTTCATAGGTCCAACCAACCACACCAAGTTTATTAGAGTAATTAATTTATTCCATTTAAAACCTAAAGCAAAATATAGGCCCACCCCAAGTATGAGCCTTAGTTGCAATTTGCGACTTGAATATATACTTGAATTAGCTATTAATAAGCGCCTTTCTCATTTGGCGCTTATTTTTTTGTAGTAAAAACTAAGTTTTCTGTTTTTTCTTTCTGGCAGCAGGGAACAAAACATTGTTCAATATCAATCTATAACCCGGTGAAGTAGGATGTAGTTCTAGCTCCGTTTTTGGATCCCCGACTCTATGCTGATAATCTTCTGGATCGTGACCTCCATAAAAAGTAAAGAAACCTTTCCCTTTTATCCCATGTATGTATCTTGCTTCACTATTAACTTTATTTTCACCTAGTATCAAAACATTGGGTTTAATTTCATCTCTTGTAAAAGAAGTGGTCTGTCCCATAAACCCTTTTACTAAAGCCGTATGGTTCTGGCAGAGCATAGTAGGAACAGGGTCCCATTTTGCAGAAAAATCCATCAACGTAAAATAGTCCGATTCCTTCGGAATCCTTCTTTTATTGGTCATATCAATAGAAGAAAACTCATATTTTAAAGGGTTTCTTTCCAATGTGAAATTGGTAAATGCCAAGGTCTTAGTAAAATCTAATTTGTTTTGATAATTGGCATCAGAAGGGTCATTATCAAACATTGGTTCACATATATCCACCCCATCAGCAGCCAAAGCAATATCAAAACTGTCTGTTGCTGAACACATAGCAAACATAAATCCCCCACCAATAACATAATTTCTAATCTTTAAAGCAACTGCTTCTTTTTCATCGGAAACCTTGTCATAACCCAATTTAGAAGCTAAATCCTCAGCTATTTTTTTTCCTTCTATATACCAAGGAGCTGCCCTATATGCTCCATAAAATTTTCCATATTGGCCCGTAAAATCTTCATGATGTAAATGCAACCAATCATACAATGCCAATTTATCTTCTAACACCTCTTCATCATAAATTGTTACATAAGGAATCTCAGCATAAGTCAAAACCATGGTCACCGCATCATCCCATGGTAGATTTCCTTTTGGAGAATAAACTGCAATTTTAGGAGCTTTTTCCAATACCACTGCTTCCTGATTCATTGAAGGGCTGCTTATTCCATCTAAAATAGCATTGGCTTTTACATCAGAAATAACCTCAAAGGAAACACCTCTTATCTGGCATTCTTTTCTAATTGCATCTCCGTCTGGCAATAAAAAAGAGCCCCCTCTATAATTTAAAAGCCATTGTACTTTTTGTTGTTTTGAAAGCACCCAATAGGTAATTCCGTAAGCTTTTAAATGATTTTTTTGCCCTTCAGCATCCATAGGAATAAGGATGTTGGATGCAAATGAAAGAAAAGAAGTGAAAAATAAAATTATGAAAATACCTGTCGATTGGTATCGAATTGAGATAAAAGCTTTGATTTTAAAAAGGTATGTCATTATCATCTGGGTCAACGCCATCGTTCATAGAACTACCAAAAGCTTCATCAGCATTGGGCAAATTCTTGGTTATAAACGGATTCTCATCATTGGCATTCATCTTAGATTGAAACTCAAATGGAGAATCAAAGTTCTCTAAATTATCGAATTTACCTTGATTGCCAATGAATTTTAACCTTATATTATCTAAGCCGCCATTCCTATGTTTTGCCACAATGAACTCTGCCTGACCCTGGGTTGGGGTACGCTCTTCATCATCCCACTCATCAATTTTATAATATTCTGGTCTATAGATAAACGATACAATATCTGCATCTTGCTCAATAGCTCCAGACTCCCTTAAATCTGAAAGAATAGGTCTTTTACTACCACCTCTTGTTTCCACAGCCCTTGACAACTGCGATAATGCAATGACAGGAACATTAAGCTCTTTTGCCAAGGCCTTTAGGTTTCTAGATATGGTTGAAATTTCTTGCTCCCTGTTTCCACCTTTTTGATTTCCACTAGCTGTCATCAACTGTAGGTAATCTATCATGATTATCTTAATATCATGCTGTGAAGCCAGTCTTCTTGCTTTTGCCCTAAGGTCAAAAATGGAAAGTGAGGGCGTATCATCTATAAACAATGGTGCTTTTTCCAAAGATTTCACCTTCACATTTAGTTGCTCCCATTCGTGCTTTTCCAATCTTCCAGTACGCAATTTTTCTGAGGACAATCCTGTTTCAGAAGAAATCAACCTTGTAATCAATTGCACAGATGACATTTCCAAAGAGAAGAACGCAACAGGCATATTAGAATTTACGGCCATGTTTCTTGCCATAGATAAGGTCAATGCAGTTTTACCCATACCAGGACGAGCAGCAACAATAATTAAATCACTGGGTTGCCAGCCAGATGTAAGTTTATCTACTTTGTCAAAACCTGAAGGAATACCACTCATCCCCTCTTTTCCTGCTATTTCCTCTATCCGTTTTTTAGCTTGAATTACCAAATTTTGAGCCGTTTCCGCAGACTTTTTTAAGTTACCTTGACTAACATCGTACAACTTGGATTCTGCATTGTCCAACAAATCAAAAACATCATTGGAATCACTGTAAGCATCTTCTATAATTTCGTTGGAAATCTTTATTAAACTTCTCTGAATAAATTTTTGAAGGATAATCCTTGCATGGAACTCAATATGGGCAGATGATGCTACTTTTTGTGTAAGTTTTATCAAGTAAAAATCGCCTCCAACGGATTCTAAACGTCCATCCTTTCTAAGTTGGGAAGAAACGGTTAATAAATCAACAGGTTCGGAACTTTCAAATAATTTAAAGATTGCCTCATAAATATATTTATGAGTGTCTTTATAAAAAGCATCAGGCTGTAATATGTCTATTACCTCATCCACACCTTTCTTATCAATCATCATTGCTCCTAATACAACTTCCTCTAAATCAACAGCTTGAGGGGGTATTTTACCCCTCTCTAGATTGATTATGGTGGATTTGTCAATTTTATGACCGATAATAGGATTGGGTTTGTCCATGAATGCGAATGTATGGAATTAACCTTAAGTTAACTTAAACTCAGGTAGTTTCAATGTTAACAGTTGGTCAACAAATTAAGTGTTGATAAGTTACAAATTTGTGTTCATAACATAAAAAAACCGTAAAAATATTTTTATGGTTTTCATAAAACTTTGATTAGAACGGTATTTAGCCATTAAAGACACCCATTTGAGAGTATTTTTCCATACGGTTCTTTACCAATTCTTTTGGTGATAAGTTTTTAAATTCATCATATGTTTTAACAATGGCATTGGTCACCGTCTTAAAAATCTTTTCTCTATCACTATGAGCACCTCCAATAGGTTCTTTAATTATTTCGTCAATAACTTTTAATTTTTTACTGTCTGTTGCGGTAAGTTTTAATGCCTCAGCAGCTTTTTCTTTAAACTCCCAACTTCTCCATAGAATTGAAGAACAGTTTTCTGGAGAAATAACCGAATACCATGAGTTCTCTAACATCAACATTTTATCACCAACTCCTATACCCAAAGCACCTCCTGAAGCCCCTTCTCCAATAACAATACAGATTATTGGCACTTTTAAACGTGTCATTTCCAATATATTTCTTGCAATAGCTTCCCCTTGTCCTCGTTCTTCAGCTTCCAACCCTGGATAAGCACCAGGAGTGTCTATAAATGTTACTACAGGTATTCCAAATTTTTCTGCAGATTTCATTAATCTTAAGGCCTTTCTATACCCTTCTGGGTTAGCCATACCAAAATTTCTATACTGCCTTGTTTTGGTATTATACCCTTTTTGTTGGCCTATGAACATAAAACTCTGGTCTCCAATCTTTCCAAGACCCCCAACCATTGCTTTATCATCCTTTACATTTCTGTCTCCATGCAGTTCTAACCAGGTATCCCCACAAATAGCATTGATATAATCCATGGTGTAAGGCCTACTAGGGTGTCTAGATAATTGAACCCTTTGCCATGCAGAAAGGTTCTTATATATCTCCTTCCTAGTTTCATTTAACTTCTTATCTATCTGCTTGCAAGTTTCTGTAACATCAACATCGCTTTCCTCGCCAATGACCATGCATTTATCTAATTGCTCCTCCAATTCTTTAATAGGAAGTTCAAAATCCAAATACTCCATGAATGTAAAATTTGTTAGTTAGTTTGAGACGACAAATATAAAATTTTATAGGCAACCAAGCATTATGTCTTCTTTTTTATGCTATCGTTTGGCATTGTTTAGAAGATAAAAAGCCAATACACCAAAAATTAGGTTTGGGATTATAATCGCCCACAAAGGTGGAAAACCAGCTTGTTCAGCTAATGTCCCAAAAACCTTATCAAAGAATATAAAAATAAAGGCAACTCCTATTCCAAAGGCCAAATTAATACCCATTCCTCCCCTACGCTTTACAGAGGAAACCGCAACTGCGATGATTGTTAGTATAAAAGCAGTTATAGGCAAGGCCCAACGCTTGTATTTCACCATTACATACGTGTTGATATTAGATGCACCTTTTCTTCTTTGATCCTTAATAAAATCATTCAACTCAAACAGGTTTTTAGTTTCAGCTATGTAGGATACAGGAGTAAGATCATTTATTTTAAATTGAAACAGCGTATCCAACCTTCTCTTGGTCTGCACAATTTCATTTTCCTTCAGTAATTTTCTCTTGGTATAAGACGTCAATCGGTACAACGTATCTTTTGGAATCCATCTTATATTGGCAGCGTTTATTTTGTATTCTAACTGATTTTCTTCATTAAAATGTTCAAAAGTAAAATTGTATCCAATCTGTCTTGCAGGGTCAAAACTACTCACATAAATAAAATCGTTTTCATTTAACTGATTAAAAATATTATTGGTAACCCTGTCCTGTTTCCCCCTTTTTAAATATTTATATTGAAATTCATTGAACCCCTCGCTTGCCCTAGGGACCAAAAACATACCCATAAAAAACATAATGAGAGCAATAATTGTTGCACCTATTAAATAAGGTCTTAAAAATCTTCCATATGAAACCCCAGAGCTTAAAATAGCCACAATTTCTGTATTACTGGCCAATTTAGAGGTAAAAAATATAATAGATAGAAAAAGGAAAATAGGGAACAACAAACTCCCAATTACTATGGTAAAATTCACATAATAGACAATAATCTCATTCATTGGAGCTTCATTATCTATCATTTTCCCTATCTGTTCGGCCAGGTTGGCCATAATTCCAATAGGGATAAATAAGAGTAACATCACCCCAAAAGTGAGTAAATATCGTTTTAGTATATATTTATCTAGGATTGTTAACACCTATAATCTTTTATCCATTTGTTTAACCATCATATTCTTCCACTCACAAAAATCACCCGCTAAAATATGCTTTCTAGCTTCCCGAGTCAACCACAAGTAAAAACCTAGATTGTGTATGGTTGCAATTTGTTTTCCCAAATACTCATTGGCAGCAAATAAATGGCGTAAATAAGCCTTGCTATATTCTATATCCACAAAAGTGATTCCCATTTCATCTATGGGTGAAAAATCATCCTCCCATTTTTTATTTTTTATGTTAATGGTGCCATGCGCCGTGAACAACATTCCGTTTCTGGCATTTCTTGTGGGCATCACACAATCAAACATATCAATTCCTAAAGCTATGTTCTCTAAAATATTGATGGGTGTTCCCACCCCCATTAAATACCTAGGCTTATCTTCTGGAAGAATTTCACACACAACTTCTGTCATGGCATACATTTCTTCCGCAGGCTCACCTACCGATAATCCTCCAATGGCATTTCCTTCTGCTTCAGCATTTGCAATGTACTCAGCAGACTGTTTTCTTAAATCCTTATATGTAGAACCCTGCACAATAGGAAAAAAGGTTTGGGAATAATCATACGTATAGGGTGTTTTCTCCAAATGCGAAATACATCTATCTAACCACCTGTGCGTCATATGCATGGAACGTTTTGCATAATTATAATCACATGGGTACGGAGTACATTCATCAAAAGCCATAATAATATCGGCACCTATGACACGCTGAATTTCCATTACATTTTCTGGTGTAAAAACATGGTAGGAACCATCAATATGAGATTTAAATTTTACTCCTTCTTCTTTAATTTTTCTATTGGCAGATAAGGAATACACTTGGTAACCGCCGCTATCGGTTAAAATATTTCTATCCCAACCCATAAATTTGTGCAACCCTCCTGCTTGTTCAATAATTTTAATCTGAGGACGTAAATAGAGATGGTATGTATTCCCAAGAATAATGTCTGGGTTTATTTCATCTTTTAACTCTCTTTGATGTACCCCTTTTACTGAGGCAACAGTACCTACAGGCATAAAAATTGGGGTTTCTATCTTTCCATGGTCAGTTAGAATTTCTCCTGCCCTAGCCTTACTCTTTGGGTCTGTATGATGTAATGTAAACTTCAAATTCTATTTTAAGTGAGCAAAGATAATCAACTACATCTCATAACTTCCTTAACAAAAAAATAAAGTTCTGTGAATACTTTCAAGTAATTCAAAATAGTAGAATTCATATTTGCTTTCCCAAAAGATAGCAACTATTTTTGTGCCGAATAAAACTGAAGACTAAAATGCCAAAAGTAAGCGAGTTACAAGATATTACCACACAGGTTCGTAGGGATATTTTAAGAATGGTACACAAAGTAAATTCTGGTCACCCAGGAGGTTCATTAGGATGTACCGAATTCATTGTTGCCCTATATAATGAAGTAATGGAATTAAAAGAAGGATTTGATATGGATGGAATTGGTGAAGACCTGTTCTTCTTATCAAATGGTCATATATCCCCAGTATTCTATAGTGTATTGGCAAGAAGGGGTTACTTTCCTGTTGATGAATTAAACACATTTAGATTACTTAATTCTCGTTTACAAGGACACCCAACAACACATGAGGGTTTACCAGGGGTGCGTATTGCTTCTGGATCATTGGGACAGGGAATGTCTGTGGCACTTGGAGCTGCCCAAGCTAAAAAATTGAATAATGACAACACTTTGGTGTATAGCTTACATGGAGATGGTGAGCTACAAGAAGGCCAAAACTGGGAAGCTATAATGTATGCCGCTGGTAAAAAAGTGGATAACTTAATTTCTACCATTGATTACAATGGGCAACAAATTGACGGATCTACAGATGATGTGTTACCAATGGGTGATTTAAAATTAAAATTTGAAGCTTTTGGTTGGGATGTAGTTGATATTAAAGAGGGTAATGATATTGAAGCTATTCTTGCAGGCATGAAAGTAGCCAAAAGTAAAACCGGAAAAGGAAAACCAGTTTGTGTGCTTTTACATACTATGATGGGGAATGGAGTAGATTTTATGATGCACACCCATGCGTGGCACGGAAAAGCTCCAAGTGACGAACAATTGGCAGATGCCTTATCTCAAAACCCAGAAACATTAGGGGATTACTAACCAACACAGCATTAAGACGTAAAACATGAAAAAATATATAGATCAAGGTAAAAACGATACTAGAAGTGGATATGGTGCAGGAATGACCGAGTTGGGAAGAACAAACCCAAACGTAGTAGCACTTTGTGCTGACTTGGTAGGTTCTTTAAAGATTGAAACATTTATTAAAGAAAATCCAGAGCGTTTCTTCCAAATAGGAATTGCTGAAGCAAACATGATGGGAATAGCAGCTGGATTGACCATTGGAGGAAAAATTCCTTTTACGGGAACCTTTGCAAACTTTTCTACGGGAAGGGTTTATGATCAAATAAGACAATCTATTGCTTATTCTGATAAAAATGTAAAAATATGTGCTTCACACGCGGGCTTAACCCTAGGTGAAGATGGTGCCACGCACCAAATATTGGAAGATATAGGATTGATGAAAATGTTGCCAGGCATGACCGTTATTAATCCATGTGATTATAACCAGACCAAAGCTGCAACGATTGCCATTGCAGAGCACCATGGCCCAGTATATTTACGTTTTGGAAGACCAAAAGTTGCAAACTTTACCCCAGTAGACCAAAAATTTGAAATTGGTAAGGCCTTAATGCTCAATGAAGGCACAGATGTTACCATTGTAGCCACAGGACATTTAGTTTGGGAAGCATTGATTGCTGCTGAAACATTGGAGAATCAAGGTATATCTGCAGAGGTAATTAACATTCATACAATTAAGCCCTTAGATGATGCTGCCATTTTAAAGTCTGTTAAAAAGACTGGTTGCATTGTAACAGCAGAAGAGCATAACTATTTAGGAGGTCTAGGTGAGAGTGTTGCAAGAGTACTTGCTACACAACATCCTACACCGCAAGAGTTTGTTGCCACTAATGATACTTTTGGCGAAAGCGGTACTCCAGAACAATTAATGGAGAAATACGGATTAAACAATAAAGCAATAGTAGAAGCCGTTTTAAGTGTGTTGAAAAGAAAATAGTGGTATCATTTTTGGTACTCTACCATTTTAATCAAAAAAAGAACACATTCATTATGAGAAAAACACTTCTAGTAGCAGTATGTGCTTTAGTAAGCATAACTGCATTTGCGCAATCAGGTTCCGGTTTTGGTATTAAGGGAGGTCTTAATTACAACCAAAACGGAGATTTAAGTTTTAAACAACTACAAGCTACCGGCGAAGATATCATTGCTGGTTCGGATGGAAAAATTGGATACCATATTGGTTTCTTTGGAAAACTGGATTTTCCTAAACTCTATCTTAGACCAGAACTTATTTATACCAAGACAAAAAGTGATTACGATGCCAATGGTGTAAGCAGTGAATATGACATTTCTAAAATTGATGCTCCTGTTCTTTTAGGGTATAAAATAATAGGTCCTTTAAGTATTTTTGCAGGTCCCGCATTTCAATATACCTTAAATAACGACTTAAAGGATTTACAGGTAGAAGATGTAAAAAATGACTTTTCAGTTGGTCTACATATGGGTGTTGGTGTCAACTTGGGTAACATTGGAGTAGATGTGCGTTATGAGCGTGGTTTCTCAGAAAACGAAGCAGCTTTTATCGGCGAGAATATTACAGGTACAGATATTTCAGGTAGAGTAGATTCTAGGCCTTCACAAATTATCGTTGGATTATCTTTAAAATTATAGATTTTCTCTTCAAGAAAAATTTTATATAAAAAAAATAAAGCCCGCAATAGCGGGCTTTTATATTTTCAATATTACTTGTATTAACTATCCGAATCCAAGTAATCTGGGGTTCCATCTCCATCTGTATCTGGATAAGTAATGTTTCCGTTCTCATCTATAAGAATTTCATCTCTTGTAATGATTCCATCATTATCGTCATCTGTGTCAAGATGATTTGGAACAGACTGAGTAAAAGCATCCGCTTCGGCTTCACTGTCTGTATTGTCATCATTTAAATTTCCATTTCCATTTAAATCTTCCAATATAGACGGTATACCATCGTTATCGTAATCGGTATTTTCTACGAATAAACCAACATCAACTTTAAAAATTAAATTATCATACGCCCCTATACTGGAACTTGGTGGAGAGTTAAAATAGGCAAGTCCAGAAGGAATAATCATTAATCCAATTCCCGCATTACTAATAGAGGATGTTCCATCATTATTTATTACAACATCATCACCAGCTTTAAGCATGGAAACTGCATTGGAATAGCCCCTTAAGAAAAATGGCAAATATTGCCACTGATATGTAGGTGTGCCGTCAAAAACATTTCCATTTATCAATGAGCCCTCGTAACGTAGTAGGGTAGAATCTGCAACGGTTGGACTTGAACCCTTTCCGTCTCTAGCAGAAAGATAATATAAAGTATGTGGTACATTATCTTCTTCCTCTAAACCAGAAAAAGTACTTGAAGAAACATTTATGGTAAGGGATTCTACTTGGTTAATTAATGGGGTTTTATCACTATTTGACCCAGAAATCGTATCTATAACTATTTTATAATCAAAATCAGCTGACGGATTAGTAAACTCCTCATAATTATAAAAATGCGTTTTTAAAAAATCCTGAATTTCTTCATCATTCTCTATAGCCACTTCACTTAATAATCTTGGAGGTACTACTTCTATATCTGAGCCATCATCTTTTTTGCAGGACCAAACAAGGGTTCCAACAATAATTAATAAATAAAATAATTGTTTCGTTTTCATGCATTTTCTTTTACAAGGGCGCAAGATACAATTTTCCCCTATTTTTGTGGAAGCCGTTAACAAAGATTTTAACTTATACATGCGCATAGATAAATACTTATGGAGTACTCGTTATTTTAAGACCCGTAACATGGGTTCCACTGCCTGCAAAAAAGGACATGTTAAAATTAATGGACAAATTGCCAAGCCATCCAGAGAAGTCTATCCTATGGATAAGATTATAGTTAGAAAGAACCAAATTAATTATGAGCTTATAGTATTGGATATTCCTGAAAGCCGAGTTGGGGCAAAATTAGTGGACATATACAGAAAAGATACTACACCCAAAGAAGCCTTTGAACACAATGAGCTTTTACAATACTCCAAAGATTATTATAGAAAAAAAGGTATGGGAAGACCAACTAAAAAAGACCGTAGAGATATAGATGAATATACAGATGAATCAGAATAACAACGGTTTCTTTATCTTTGAATTGAAATCTGCACTCTAATGAAAAACAAAATACTTAGCCACGAAGAAATTCAGCATAAAGCAAAGCGCATTGCCTATCAAATATATGAAGCCAATGTAAATGAATCTGAAATTGTTATTGCAGGTATTGATGGAGGGGGTTTAAATTTTGCAAAAAAAATTCAAACAATCCTTAAAAAAATAACGGATGCGGAAATTACATTATGTAAGGTTAAAATGGACAAAACAAATCCTTTATCAAGTGGAGTTGCCACTTCGATTCCTGAAAAAGAATATATTAACAAATCTGTAGTACTAGTAGATGATGTTCTAAATTCTGGAACTACACTTATTTATGGGGTGCACCACTTTCTAAAAACACCCTTAAAACAGTTAAAAACAGCTGTTTTGGTTAATAGAAATCACAAAAAATATCCTGTAAAGGCAGATTTTAAAGGGATTTCTTTGTCTACATCATTACAAGAGCACGTTCATGTAGAGTTTAAGACAAAAAATGATTCTGTTTATTTAGACTAGCTGCAGTTTTATTTCCTCAGCAATTTCTTTAGGAGTTTTTTTATCGCATAAAATAATATGGTTCGCTTGCGAATAAAAATGATTTCTTTCAAACAAATGCTTCCCAATAAACTCGGGAAGGTCATCATTGGACAAGTCTTTAATTAAGGGCCTTTCTTCTTTCTCCTTATAGAGTCTTTCTACTAAACCACTTACTGACACTTTTAAATAAAAAACATGCTCAGTTTTTTGTAGCATACTATCCATATTGCCACTATAACATGGTGTACCACCACCAGTGGAAAGAACAACCTTCTTCTTCTGGTTTAATACTTCTTTTAAATAAAAATGTTCTTTTTTTCTAAAGAAAATTTCTCCTTTTTTTTCAAAAATGTCCGCTATATTAGATTCAAGAGAGTTTTCTATATAAGAATCTAAATCCAAAAACTCATACTCCAAACTCTTGGCCAATAATTTACCAACAGTAGATTTTCCACTTCCCATATATCCTACAAGTACAATTTGCATTTCAACTAATTTTCGTAAAAGTGAAGTAATTTCAATTGATTTCAAAAAAAAACAAATTTATGGATAATTCGCCTTGTGAAATAAATTAATGATAGTATATTTGCACCCGCTAACAGCAATAGGCGCATATTAAGACCTGGTAGCTCAGTTGGTAGAGCATCTCCCTTTTAAGGAGAGGGTCCTGGG